>CAMDMI010000054.1 GCA_945902135.1 Spirosoma fluviale | reverse complement strand
CAGATCGTGGCCGGAATCTTGCGTTTCTGCGCTTGTTGTCTGCATTATGGATTGAGGGATTTCGCTGATTTTGGGTTTCTGCGCCAGTGGTTCAGATATGCAGGGACTTCAATCTCAGTGGAGATGTGGATTGTTTTCGTCCCTCGGGTCTGAGACCCTCGAATATTGATCATCCTTAGAGCCGCTTCGCGAACTCTAAGGACAGAGCAGATTTCAAAGACCTCACAGGTTTGCTTGCGTTAGGGATGGGAGTGGAAAGCCCGCAGCAAGCGCAGCGAGCGAGGACTTGAAACGGACAGCCCGACCGAATCCGCCGGAGGCGGGATGAAGGGAACGCCCATAAAAAAAATGACCCGCCGTTATCAACAGAGGGATATTTCCAATCAATCGTTCAACCAAAGAAAGAAGATGCGGCCTTGTATGTGCGGGGCATATGCAATCCCGATCTTCTTTTACAAACATAGCCTCTGTTTTCGCAGGCAATCGTGCAGGAAACCGCGGTCTCGTACGGGTGTAGGGATTGCGGGAATGATGCAGATTTGATGTCTTTTTTCGCTGGAAATTGAATGTTTATGGTGCAGACCTTACGGGAATTTTTGAAGAGATAAACGGGCTTTCGTTGATTTTGGGACTGAATTGCCTTTAAAAAAAGCGAGTGAAGTTTTCAAAAATTACATGAGGTCGTTTTGAGATTTGGGCAACAAAAAAGCCGGAAAAACCGGCTTCAAATGATTCTTGTTTGGGTGTCTCCTGACTTATCCGGTAATTATCCCGGCAAGGGTGGCACTGAGGTAACTCGCGAGCGTGCCGCAAAGCAGGGCTTTCATGCCGAGTCGGGCCAGGTCTGCCCGTCTGCCGGGTGCCAGTTCGCCGATGCCACCAATCTGCATGCCCACGCTGGCAAAATTTGCGAAGCCGCAAATGGCAACGGATACAATCATGAGTCCTTTTTCGGTTAGTATGGGTACGCTTTTGTTTGCTAGGTTCTGGAACGCCACAAATTCATTGATGCTGAGTTTCTGTCCCAATAGTGTGGCAGCACTCGCAATGTCCTGGGATGGAACGCCCATTGCCCAGGCCATTGGCCAGAATGCTTTTCCAAAAATCCAGTTCAGGCTTGGGTTGAAATCCGGGTTGAAAATATGAGCAACCTTCACCAGTGTCCAGTCTACCATCGAGATCAGGGCAATGAAGCCGATAATCATGGCAATCACATTCATGGAAATTTTGAAGCCATCGCTTGCACCGTGAGAAATGGCATCCACCACATTGATGTAGGGACTTTTTACCTCAAGTTTTATTTCGCCCATGGTTTCGCTTTCGGCTGTTTCTGGAAATAAAATCTTGGCAATAACCAGCGCACCTGGCGCCGCCATGAGGCTGGCAGCAATCAATTTTGGCGCGAGATCTAGGCCGGCTGCCGTGCCCATGTTTACATAAACCACAAGAATGCCGCCCGCAATGCAAGCCATACTTCCGCTCATGCTGGCGAGGAGTTCACTTTGGGTCATGGTGGCGAGGTAAGGCCTGATCATCACCTGGGCTTCAACCTGACCAACAAATGCACTGGCAACATTGCTCAGTGCTTCTGCACCGCTTACTTTCATGATAAAATTCATGGCCTTTGCAATCACGGCAATGACTTTCTGCATCAGACCGATGTGGTATAGAATGGCCACAAGCACGCATACCAAAATGATGGTGGCGGTCACATTGAAAGCGAATACAAATCCTCCCTGGGCAAAATTGACTACGGTTCCATCGAATTGACTAACCCCAATTCCTCCATAAATAAAGGAAGCGCCTTGTCGGGCGAATTGCTCAATCTTTTCCATGCCGTGACCGAGGTACTGAAAAAAGGCCGTAACCGGTGGAATCTTGAGCACCAGAATGGCGATGGTCAATTGTAGTAAAAGTCCGCTGAAGATTACTCTTGGTTTAATGGCGCCGCGGTTGTTGCTAAGTGCGTAGGCGATGCCTAAGATGAGAACAATGCCAATGAGTCCCTGAAATCTTTCCACTTTGATGTCCTATAAAGGTGAGGGCCGAAGTAAGTCAGGCAGGTCCGAATTTCCTAATAAGAGGATATTTTCAACTCAGTCTGTTGTCGAGGAAACGGTTTTTCCATTTCAGCTCAGGCAGGTAGCATATTTCCTTTTTGCCAAATATTCTGAAGCGGTTGCGGGCGATGAAGCGGTAAGTCGCATCCCGTAAAAAGCGCGGGAAAATGGATGCAAACTTTGAAAGCAATCGAAAGCCGTTGAGTTCCATTCCTATTCTGATTGCGGCATCCGATTCGAGCATCAATTTTCCTTCAGACACCACGACCATCGAATCTGCGAATTCCGGCTGCAATCCATGCTTTTCCAGGATTGCTTTTCCCTCAGGTGATTGAAGTGCGGCCATTTTAATTGTGCCTTTTTTATCATGCATCAATACTGTCTGGACCAAACCATTGCAAAGCCGGCAGTAGCCATCAAAGAGCAAAATGAGATCATTGTTTTGTGATTCGCTCATACTTTTTCTTCTTGAAATGCACTTTCAATCAGCGTTAAAATCGATTTTGCCTGCAAACCAAGGCTTTCACTCAGCGCGATTTCGCAGCTTGCGGTGCTGCTGTAAATAATGCCATTGTTTTCTGGCAGAAAATTGCAGGACGCTTTTGCTGATGATTTCGTGAGTTCAGGAAAAAGGAAACCTCTGTCGCCAGCCATGCCGCAGCAGCCTCCTTGCAAAGGCATTTCTACTTTTTGGGCAAAATGTTGGGCTATTGCCTGCAATTTATCGGCTGCCTTCATTTTATGAAGTGAGCAAACAGGGTGTAACAAGAGACTTTCCTGCTTTTTTACTTCAGGCAATTTTGGAAGTACCCGATCGTAGAGCAGTTCTACCATATCAGGGAAAAGCAATTGTTTGTAGCGTTTCTGGTTTTCAGGATTTAATACCGGGTGGAGATTCCGGAAAGAGAAAGTGCAGGAACTCACATCCGTTACAATGGGCAGTTTGCCTTCCAGACTTTCATGCCAAAGCTTTGCCACGATTTTGTTGGCTGTGAATTTCCAGGCTTCAGAATATCCTTTGGAGGAAAAAATCTGGCTACAGCAAAGGCCGTTTTCAGAATCTATATGTTTGATTCGGATGCCTGCTTTGTTGCAAATTGAAATAAACTTCTGTGTGACATTGTCTTGATTGTCACCGCCAAGAGTTCGGTTGATGCAAGAAGAAAAGTAAAGAATTTCGGGGTTTTCGTCAGGTGTGGAATTGTTTGAATTTTTACCAGGCGGATGCGGCATTGAAGCAGGCCAAACTGGAAAATCCGGTATGGCTTTGCGCATTGCGGCGCTGGTGTTTTTCATGAAATTGGCACCAAAAATTCGGTTGACGAGGTGGCCGGTTTTCAGAATTGTGCGTGCGGCTGATTCTGCAAAGCCAAAGTTCTGGGCAATTTCCAGGGCCATTTTTGAAGCAAAAGGAGAGTGGTTTTCCCGGCGAAGTCGCTTTACCAAATCTCCGGTATTGATGTCCACTGGACAGGCTGCCGCGCAGAGTCCATCTACCGCGCAGGTTTCCATCACCTCATAATGCTGGTCGCGTACAATTTCTTCTACAGCATGATGGTCGCCCTTTTGCTGGAAATCGCTTAAAGCCCGGCGAATCACAATTCTTCGTCTCGGACTGGCGGAAAGTTCCCGACTCGGACAAGCATGTTCACAGTATCCGCATTCGATGCAACGGTCCACTTCTTCCTCCACCGCTGGCATGGGTTTCAGATTTTTCAGATGGGCTTTTGGGTCGGAATTGAGAATGACACCCGGGTTCAAAATGTTATCCGGATCGATGGCATATTTTAATTCCTGCATGATGGCATAGGCTTCGGGGCCCCATTCCGTCTCAACGAAAGGCGCCATGTTTCTGCCTGTGCCGTGCTCTGCTTTCAGGGTGCCACCAAACTGCATGACCAATGCCACAACATCGTCCATGAAGTTTGCGTACCTATTTACTTCCTCTTCATTATGAAAAGCCTGTGTTACAACAAAATGAAGGTTGCCATCTCGGGCATGCCCGAAAATTATGGCATTGTCGTATTGGTGTTTATTGAAGAGGTTTCGCAGCTGCTTTACTGCATCTCCAAGCACAGGCAGGGGAAAAGCGATGTCTTCCAGGATGACCGATGTGCCACTTTTTCGCACTGCCCCAACGGCCGGAAATAATCCTTTGCGTACATTCCATAGAAAGGCTTGTCGCCCTTTTTCCTGGGTAAATTCAGGTTCTTCCAAAAGGCTTAACTCAGGCCGGAACGAATCAAAAAGTTCCAGCATTTCAGAAAGTTGTAATTCACTTTCAGCCTGAAATTCTACCAGCAAGGCTGCGGCTTCTTCCGGCAAACTGGCTAAAATCGCAGGCATGCCTTCTTTGTCTTCAACCGCCTTTAAGGAAGCTCTGTCCATCAATTCAACCATCAGCGCACCCGAATCATTTAAGGGAATAATGGCCTCACAAGCCGCATAGATATCGGGGAAAAATAAAAGACCCGTTGCCTTGAATTTGTGTTCGGGTATTGTTTCCATTACAGCCTCGGAAATGAAAGCAAGTGTGCCTTCCGCCCCAATGAGCAATCGCGCCAAAATATCAAGTGGATGTTCGTGGTCGAGAAAGGCATTGAGCGAATAACCAACTGTGTTTTTGCTCAGGTACCGTTGCCTGATTTTTTCATTCAGGGCTGGATTCTGAAGAATTCTGTTTCTTAGTTCTGTCAGCTTGCCCGCTATTTGGTCGGATTCAGTTTCGAATCTGGCATAATCTTCAGGTTTTTCGGTGGAATATGATTTTCCATCCGGGAGAATGAACCTGATAAATTTTGTGGTGTGGTAGGAATTGCTGGCAACTCCGCAGCACATGCCACTTGCATTGTTCGACAAAATTCCGCCCATCATGGCCGCGCTGATGCTCGATGGATCAGGACCAATTTTCCTGCTAAAGGGCTTGAGTCTGGCATTGACCATCGCACCGGTGATGCCGGGTTGTACCCGTACGAATTGCCCGTTTTGTTCGGGAGAGCATTTTTTCCAATGCTGACTCAGGTTGCACAAAATGCCATCGGTGATGGATTGTCCGGATAAACTGCTTCCACCTGCACGGAAAACAAGGGGTGTTTTATTCTCCTTGCAAAAACGCAGCAAAGCAGAGATTTCCTCCTCCCCGTCAGCATGCACAACTGCCTCAGGAATAAGCTGGTAAAAGCCGGCATCTGAAGCATAAGATATCCGATCGATAAGCCGGTCTTTTACCCGATTTGCCTCAATGAAATTTCGGATTTTTTCTCCTGTGGGAGTTCCCTTCTGCTTTTTCATTTTGTGCAATTTATGGGAGATGGACGCTTTTTTTTGAAGGATTAAATTTTTTTTCGAAAAAAGTGAAACCTAATGAAGTATTCTCCCGAATGAGCATTTACAAAAACAATTTGGAATAGAACTAGGACCCCAAAATCTCAACCCAATCACCGTAAAAAAAAATCTGCTTAAACCCAAAATTGCAGAACCAATTTCCCTCTTAGTGAAAAGGCTGGCCCGATCGGACCAGCCTTTTTTTTGCCCTTCCCTCAAGCCTTGGAAAGGCCAAGACGCCACCCAGTATGAGAAGCATTCCAAGGTAAAACAAGGGGTGCATTTCTTCCTTTTTTCCGAAAACCAACAGCCCAAGCAAAATGCCATAAACGGGTTCCAGGTTTACGGTGAGCGTGATGGCAAAAGCGGTGAATCTCTTCATTAATTCCACCGACATTGTATAAGCAAATACAGTACAAACCCAGGCAAGAAACAGAATGTTGAGCCAGTCCCAGCCTTTCGGAAGGGGTGGAATTGCAGATTGGATGATTCCTCCTGAAGCCAGAATTGGCAGAGAAACGGCGCAGGCCACAAAGGCAATTCCCATTTGCCAAGCTGTTATTTGAAAGGGGCTATGGTGGGCAACCAAATTTCGATTGAGGATGGTGAAAAGGGCACAGGAAATGGCTGAACTTATGCTGATTAGCAATCCAGTAGCCAAGGAAAAATCAGAATAGAAAATCATCACCAAACCCATGGAAACAACCATGGCAAGAATTGTTTCTGTGCTGCTGAATTTTTTCTTGGTCATCATTGGTTCAAGAAGGCTGGTCCAAAGGGCGGTAGTGGACATGCCCGCAAGGCAGGTGCTGACATTGCTTACGCGGGCAGCGGCGAAAAAGGTAATCCAGTGAAAGGCAGTGAGAATTCCGGATGCAATCATTGGCGCATAAGATTCCGATGGAAAGCGCGTATCCATGTTGCGAAAGCGCATCAATAAAATCAGGCTGGCGAATGAAAGAATTGTCCGGTAAAATACGAGATAAGGCGCATCCATTGAACTCAAAACGCCTAGTACAGATGTGAATCCCCAGAATACGATGCAGAGATGCAGAAGAAAATAGTCTTTAGAACTGGCTTTTGTCATGCCTTATCGGGGAACAGATTTGTAAAGAACTATTCCAATGCCAGCAAAAACTATATTCGGTAACCAGCAAGCCAGAAGGGGATCGAGAGATCCTGCTTGGGCGATGGTGCGGCTGGTGATGTAGAAAATGATGTAAACAAATGCCAGAACAAAACCCAGGGCAATCTGCAAACCAGCGCCTTCTCTAGACTTTCTTGCCGAAAGGATTACCCCGATGAGTGTGAGGATGATGACCGAGAAAGGATAAGTAATCCGCAGGTATTGCTCCACTTCATAGGTTTCGGTATTGTCGGCTCCGCGGCTCCGCAATTCGGCGAGGTAAGTGCTTAATTCTGTGTTGGTAAGGGTCTCGTACTTCATGTACTGACTCTCAAAATCCTTGGGTCGGATGCTCAATAAAGTGTCGATTTTTTCCAGGGTTACCAGGCCCTTTCCGGCAGGGGTGAAATCGAACATGCGCACATTTTCCAGGCGCCATTTTCCAATCTCTTTTATCCACTTCATTCTGTCTGCCTTGAGCTTTTTCAGAAGTCTGGTTCCTTCTACTTTTTCAAGTGTGCAGTTGCTTCCTTCGTGGGTTTCGTTGTTGTAGGTCTGCACATAGAAATAGCTGTCCTTTCCGATTTTGATGTGGGTATTTCTGCCGTCGAAATGAAAAGGGTTTTTCACATACACGAGCTCAAAGGCTATTCGCTTTTTGTTTGCATCCGGAATTACATAGCCAATCAAATACCAGGTGCCAAGCGCAATCATGCCTGAGCCTGCAATGTAGGGAAGCAGCAGGCGCACAAAGCTTATTCCTGAGCCCAGAATTGCAATGATCTCTGTGCGTGCTGCAAGCCGGGAAGTCATGAAAACAGTACCGATAAAAATGGTTATCGGACTGAGCATGTTGGCTATGTATGGAAAGAAGTTGGCGTAGTACTGAAAAACAATTTTGTAAAGACCGGGCTTGGTTTTGATGAAGTCATCGTTCTTTTCCACAATATCAATCATGCAAATCACCAGGGTGAGCATGAGGACGATGAAGAAAAATGACTTCAGAAATTCTCTGAAGATGTAGCGGTCAAGTATTTTGGTTCTCAGCAAGTTAAATCGTGTTGGTTCGGCTTGTTTTCAGGGAGTTCCGCAGCTGCATCCTGATTGGCCACAGGCAT
This sequence comes from Spirosoma fluviale, assembly GCA_945902135.1. Taxonomy (GTDB): domain Bacteria; phylum Bacteroidota; class Bacteroidia; order Cytophagales; family Flexibacteraceae; genus CAMDMI01. The sequence goes on along the minus strand of CAMDMI010000054.1, from coordinate 7,027 downwards.
TTTTTTTCCGGCTGAAGACCGGCAAAAAAACCCGCTTGCCTGTGTACCACAAAGCAAAACCCACAGCCAAAAATACAGGAATTACCTGCCAGTCAAGATTCATGCCTGCATTTGGTTTAATAGAACCGAAATTGAAGTGTTGGTCTGAAGCATGGCTTTTACCTCTTCAAGCGTCATGCGGTCTTGCTGCATGCTGTTGCGGTGGCGGATGGTTACAGTACCATCTTCAAGGGATTGATAATCTACAGCAAGGCAATAGGGAGTTCCAATTAAATCCTGTCGGGTATAGCGTTTACCAATGCTGTCTTTTTCGTCGTATGTGGCCATGAAACTCGTTTTGAGTTCACGGTAAATTTTCTGGCCGAGTTCTCCGAGTCCATCCTTTTTCACAATCGGGCAAACCGCAATCTTAAATGGCGACAAGGCCGGATGCAGATTCAAGTAAGTCCTTTCCTTTGTTTGCTCCCCATCCTGAACGGTTTCGCTGGTGTATGCATTGCATAGAATAGCTAGAAATAGCCTGTCTGCACCAACTGAAGTTTCAACCACAAATGGGATATAGTTGCCGAATGGTTTACCATTGGCGTCCAAATCGTTATCGAAGTATTGTTGTTTCTTTTTTGAAAACTCCTGATGGCTTTTCAAATCAAAATCTGTGCGTGAATGAATACCTTCCATTTCCTTGAATCCAAACGGAAAGCGGTATTCAATGTCCACCGCGGCATTGGCGTAGTGGGCAAGTTTTTCATGCTCATGCCAGCGAAGGTCTTCTGCTTGTAAGCCGAGGGCCTGGTGGAAACGAAGACGGATGTTTTTCCATGATTCGTACCACTGAAGTTCTGTGCCGGGACGAACAAAAAACTGCATTTCCATTTGTTCAAATTCCCGCATGCGGAAGATGAACTGCCGGGCTACAATCTCGTTCCGGAAGGCCTTGCCGATTTGGGCAATGCCGAAGGGTATTTTCATGCGGCCGGTCTTCTGCACATTGAGGAAGTTGACGAAAATGCCCTGTGCTGTTTCAGGCCTTAAATACAAGGTTGAGGATTCATCCGAAACAGAACCAACCTGGGTGCTGAACATCAGATTGAACTGTCTTACCTCTGTCCAGTTGCAAGTGCCCGAAACCGGACATTTGATATTTTCTCTTACAATCAGCTCGTGAACGCCCTTCAGGTCGGAGGCTTCAAGTAGTTGATTCATTTCGCTTAAGAGCGAATCTGCTCCTGCTTTGTTGCCGGCATTTTCCATTTCCGTTGCCCTGTCCTCAATGAGGGTGTCGGCACGGTACCGCTTCTTGCTGTCCTTGTTGTCGACCATCGGATCGTTGAAGGATTCTACATGGCCAGAAGCTTTCCAGATGGTGGGGTGCATGAAAATTGCAGAGTCGATTCCCACAATGTTGTCTTGCAACTGGGTCATCGCTTTCCACCATGCCTGCTTAAGGTTGTTTTTAAGCTCTACACCATTTTGACCGTAATCATAAACGGCTTGAAGTCCATCGTAAATATCTGAACTTGGGAAAACAAAACCATACTCTTTGGCATGGGAAACAATGTCTTTAAAATCCTTTTGCACTTAATCTTCTACTTAAAATTTTCTTTCGACATAATTGAATAGTATCGACACATTGTCTTCCTTTTCTTCCCATTTAAAACGAGTTGCATATTCGCTTCGCAGCAATGTAACTGCTTCTTCGAAAGCGCTTGTGCTGTCGATGCGTTCAACCGCTTCAGCCCAAGCTTCCTGGTTGCCATCAAACAGGCTGTTGATGAATGTAAAGCGGTAATGCATCGGCACCAGCGTTTTGAAAGGCGCTGCCACTGTGCGGGATTGGATGGCTTCTGCGATGCCAGTTTTTTCCAAATTTCTCAGGCTGTCGTTTAAGGTGACAGTTTCCCTAGAAAGGTCGGAAATTTCGCTCTTGGTACTTTTAATGGTTTCGTGTAAAGGCCTGTTGAAGGCTTCTTCCAAACTTTCAGGTTCGTTTGTGTTTTCGAAGCGGATTGCTGGTGCTGGCTCTTGAATTGGTTCCACTTCATTCGAAATCTCAATTTGAGTTTCCTCGATGGAAATTTGAATAGACTCAACTTCAGGTTCCATTTCGGTGTCCTCGTAAAAATCTACGGCAGGAGTTGTATCTGATTCTTCATCTGGAATGAGAAATTTACTCTCGTCAATGGGGGCGACAGGTTCATCAGCGTGCATATTTTCTGGTTGGGAAATTGGCACATATTCTGTGGTGGCCCATGCTTCTGGTCTTGGGGTGTCCAAAAATGCCGGTGGCGTAACCATCGGTTTTGGGCTGCAAACAAAATCCGTGATTTTGGCATCCTGCTGGGCAAGAAGACCAGCAAGTACTTTTTCTGCAGATTCGATCTTGTCAGGATTCTCATGAATTGCCTTCCGCATAAAGCGGATGGTTTCACCACCGAAAGTTTCCGTGTAGCCGGAAGCCTCAATTTCTCTTACAACTTGGTCGATTACAAAGCGGTTTACCCGGATGTAACGGGCAAAATCCTTCAACATGGTTAAAGCCATTTTGGGACTTGCCAATGCTTCGATTTCTGCTGTAAAAAATTCTGCAGGTGCGGCCGAAAGCAAAATGTAATCCGAAATGGATTTCATTACTAGCGGTTCGAAATCATATCGGTAAACTTTGATATGGTTTGAAAGCTTGTTCATGAAAGTTTTTAGTGCCTGCTTTACTCCATCATCCTCAAAATCGAAATATGGACTTTTAAGTTTGAGGGTTTCTTTCTGCCAATTGAGAAAGATATTTTTAACAATGAGGAGGTTTAGCTGGTTTTCAGAATTGAAGGCAAGTATTTCAGGCCCTGAGATAAAGGCCTTGTTTACAAAAAAATGCTTGCAGAGTTCTGCTGTCAGTTGCTCTGCATAGTTTTGTATATTTTGTTGATTTACAGTATATTCCATTCAGAGAAATATAAAAATTTGGAAAAGGTAAAAGTAGTCATCAAAAACCTCAGGATGCAAGAAATTCCGGTAACAGATTCCGAAATTCCCCTGATTTTTCACTTCGCTCAGGCTGGCCTCGATTGGATGCAGGCTTGTGGCCAAAAAGGGCGTTGTACCACATGCGCTTTCGAGGTTCTTGAGGGCACAGAAAATCTGAGTCCGCCCACAGAATCAGAAATGCGCTACCTTGCAGCCGGAAGGCTGAAACCTGGGTATCGACTCGCATGTCAGGCTTGTATAAATGCCAGCATTCTTGTGCGGGTACCTGCTGGCTGCCGTCTTCCTCATCTCGATTATTCTGAAAAATGAATTACTGGCTAGTAAAATCAGAACCACAAAAATACCCGATTTCTCGATTCGAGGAAGATGGTTCCACCATCTGGGATGGCGTTAGGAATTATCAGGCCCGAAACAATTTGCAGGCCATGCGTTTGGGCGATTTGTGTTTGTATTACCACAGCAATGAAGGCCGGGAAATTGTCGGTCTTGCGCGTGTGGTAAAGGAAGCTTTTCAAGATCCGACCACTTCTGAAGATGCCTGGGTGGTGGTAGAATTGGCATTTGAGGAGCTTTTTCCAAGGCCATTTGGACTTGCAGAAATGAAGGCCCACCCGGTGTTATCCAAAATGGAATTGATTCGGCAAAGTCGCCTTTCGGTTGTGCCAGTCAGAACCGAGGAGTTTGATCTGGTTATCCGTCTTACCCATCCCGAAGAAAATTGAAAGTCTGCGGTTTTACCATCGTGCGGAACGCCATCCGCTTTGACTATCCGGTAGTAGAATCCATTTTATCTATTTTACCCTGCGTGGATGAAATGGTGGTGGCTGTTGGAAATTCGGAAGATGCCACTCTTGAATTGATTCGAAGCATCGATTCGCCCAAAATCCGAATCATCGAAACCGTTTGGGACGATACCCTTCGCGAAGGTGGTCGGGTGCTGGCAGATGAAACCGACAAAGCCTTGGCCGCCATCGGGCCTGAATTTGACTGGTGCTTCTACATTCAGGCAGATGAAGTGCTGCATGAAAAGTGGATTCCGGTTTTGAAAGAATCCATGCTATGGAATCTGGACCGGAAAGATGTGCAGGGACTGCTTTTTGATTACCTCCATTTTTATGGAAGCTATGGTTTTTTGGGTGATTCCAGAACCTGGTACCGCTCGGAGGTGCGGATCATTCGTAATCTTCCGGGAATGGCTTCCTGGCGCGATGCCCAAGGTTTTCGGTTAAATGGAAATAAACTGCTGGTTATGCATTCCGGTGCGCAGTTAAACCATTATGGCTGGGTGAAAAACCCAAGGTTTCAGCAGGAAAAGCAGAAGCATTTTCACAAACTCTGGCATCCGGATGAGTGGCTTCAAGAGCATGTTGCCCACGCCGATGAGTTTGATTATGCCACAATAGATTCTTTAAAAAGATTTGAAGGAAGTCATCCGGCTGTGATGTCGGATAGAATTAACCGGCTCGACTGGGAATTCAAGTTTGATACAAGAAAAAAGCAATTCAACCTTTCCCGAGGATTTCTCTATCGTCTGGAAAAGATCACTGGTTACCGGCCATTTGAATATCGGAATTTCAAACTGCTGAAATAAAAAAAACCGGTGGGATTAGCACCGGTTCTTCATTTTTGGGTTGGTTGAAAGAAAAGACTTAAGGGTTCGTTACATTGGGGAATCAATTCGGTTCATTGTGATTTTGATGCTTCGGTCTTCTTTGGGATTGAAGCTTCTTGGATGAAATCTGTTGCCGCGGTGAAGGCGCTGAAAATTTATGCTTGAGTATTCGGTCGCGCTTCTTCTAGTTCCAAGGGCATCTTCTTTGATTTCATCTTCAGCAGATTCCCGTTCTGGTAAGGTGGTGTAATCACGAGGATTGATTTCATCGATGATGCTTGTTGGCTTTGGTTTTACATCTGCACCATTTGAAGGATTGATGTCCACTTTAGGAGAAAAGACCCGAACTGGTGCTTTTCTAGCGTAAACAGCTTCGGCATCATTGCCATTGTCTAAAGTTGGTTGTACATTTTCCTTTGAACACGAAATAAATGTCAGACTGCAAACCAGGGCCAAAGCTGAGAGACTTAACTGGCGGAGGGAGATTTGGGAAGCTTTCATGATCGTAAAAATTTAAAAGGTGAAATTGTATAGAGCCCGACACGGAGGTCATTAGTCTGTGCTTTTGTTTTGATGACAAATGGTTGTATTTTATATATAAATGGAAATATAGATTTATGAACAGAAATTCCTGTGTTTTTAGGAATCGTAAATTTTTTGAAAACTTATATAGAACTAAAAGCAGGGCGATTGACAATCAATATTTTATATATTCACGCTGGCTTTGCAGCGCCGATCCGAATACAATCATCCAAGCTGCTATTCTTTTTGCCCCGCAGAGCGGGATTTCGTGCCGAAGTTTGCGGCACTCAACTTGATAAAGACACCAAAAAATTCTTCAGAGGACGCCAAAGGCGTTCCAAGAAAATTCGATCGGCCTCCGCGAGGACTACAGCTCCTCCGCGAATTTTCTTCCTCCCCGCACAGGAAAGATAACTTCAAATAGGAAGCGCCGGATTTGAAAAAAATCAGGCTGTCCAATTGAAACACCCGCTGTTATGAGCCGGGCGTTGAGTACCAACTGGTTTACTCATAGGACTTTGCTTTTAAGTCCGGCTTCGAAAAGGAAAAATATCGCATATTTGGGGCGAATGTCTTTCGAAATCCAACTGCCGCTTTTTGCTGGTCCTTTCGACCTTTTGCTCTTTTTCATTGAACGGGATGAACTCGATATTTATGACATTCCAATTGCCCGCATCACAGGAGATTTTCATGATTACCTGAGGCAACTCGAGCAAATTGACATGGATGTGGCTTCCGAGTTTATTGTGGTTGCCGCGCAGTTGATTCGCATCAAAGCCAAGATGTTGATTCCCCGCGCCGACCTCAACGACAAAGGCGAGGAGATCGATCCGCGACAGGAACTGGTTCAGCACTTATTGGAATACCGAAAATTTAAAGAGGCGTCTGCCCAACTGGCGACTCAGGAAGAAGCGCGTCTGCTTCGTTACGAACGCGGAACTATTGCCCTTGAGTTGAAGAATTTTATTGCAGACAGGGAGGAAGAGTCGGAACTGGAGAGTCTGGATTTGTACAAACTCATGAAGGTTTTTAACAAGGTGCTTCAACGGTATGAAATCAATGCGAGTCAGCCTAAGCATGTGGTGGTTCAGTATCCCTACACAATTGAAGGCCAGACAGAATTGATTCGTTCGCGACTGGCCTTGAAAAAGAAAGTCTCCTTCACTGAATTGTTGGATGAAATGCCGCAGAGGATTGCCGTGGTTTTCAACTTTCTGGCGATTCTGGAAATGATCCAGCTGCAGCAAGTGCTGATTACCATTGGCGAGGGATTCAATAATTTTTGGATTGAAGGCCTGACAGATTCTTCGGATTCGTAATTTCTCTATTTGGCTTCCTTTTTTCTACTGAAAATTATTTTCAGACACTCCGCCTTCGTAAAGCGTTTCCGGGTCGATGTAGGCATCGTTTGCCCAGCAAATTGTATCAAAGCTCACTTTCACGGTTTGGAAAAGATTGTTTTCAAGCAGTTCTTTGAAAAGACCCAAACCAAGGAATGGATTCATGTCAAAACGCTTGGTCTCACCATTGGAGAATTCAAGCCTTAAGTGGTAGTTAGAAAGGGGCGAAACAGCGATAATAGCGGGGTATTTAAATTTAATGTACGATTATTTTTCCAATCGATTAAATATTAGAAATCTATGTTTTGCAGCCATTTCGGTTGAAGGAAGACTCAGTATTTTTTGTTAGGCTTTTTTGGGCTAAGCCTATAACTGTGGACTGATGTTCATTAAATGCCTAACAACTTCCGTTTTTGGGTTTCAAATTCATCTTCGGTTAGAATTCCTTTTTCTTGAAGATCTTTAAGTTTGGATATTTCATCTGGAATACTCAATTGGATACTTGAAGATGTCTGTTCCGAAATTCTCTCAAGTGTTTTTTGCTGCTGTATTTGGGTTTGTAAAATTTCTTCTT
>CAMDMI010000053.1 GCA_945902135.1 Spirosoma fluviale | reverse complement strand
ACCCTGCTAATTTTCCTTGCTGCAAATACGCAGACCACATCGTGGTGCCGGAAGAAAACCGGGCCTGGCTCACTTATTTTATGGCAAAGCTGCCTGCCAAACCCTGGTACCTTCCAAATATTCCGCTGGTACCAAACTTCCCGAATCCTGTAATTCCTGAGGTTCTTCAAACCTTGGTAAAAGAGAATCGAATCATCGTCTTTTACTCTGGCCTGATCGACTTTTACAAACGCTGTCTCTCAGAATTGATTTCTGCCATTGGCAAACTCGACGAGCGCTATTGTTTGGTGATAATGCCGGGTCGAAATCCAGACAAGCGATTACTAGAGCAGATTGAAAATCAAACAAAAAGCCTTGGTGCTGAGGGAAAAGTTTTTCTATTGGAATCCATGCCTGCCCCAAGCCATCTTTCTGTATTTCGATATGCATCCATTGGCATTGGCTTGTACCGGCCAAGTTCTCTGAACCAGGTGTATGCAGCGCCAAACCGGATTTATGAATTTACCGCCTTTGATGTGCCCGTGGTTCTCCCCAATTTTCCACAATTTGTGGGTCTTGAAAACAAATATCCATACGGCATTGTAACCGTTGACCCGGAGAATATTGACGACATCACCGAAAAACTTCATCTTCTCGGCCAGCTCGGAATAATGGAAAAGGCGCGGGAAAGTGCTACACAATATTTCAGCGAAAACGGTCATTATGAGCACTTCGCCTCCATCATCGCAAAAAAACTATTTGGTCCTCATTTTGATGCCTGAACCCCCTGAACTATGTGTGGAATATTTGGAGTTCTAAGCCTTGATAAAACCAATTCTCCCTCTGAGGAAATTGCCTATCAGTCCCTGAAAAAAATGCAGCATCGGGGTCCGGATGCGCTCATTGTGAGAAAAATAAACGACCAACTTGTATTTGGACACGCAAGACTTTCCATTTTAGACTTAGGCGAACAAAGCAATCAGCCATTTGAATATGAACACCTGAGTATTGTGTTCAATGGTGAAATATACAACTACATTGAATTGCGGGAAGAACTCTTGAAAATGGGTTTTTCATTTCGCACACAAGGCGATACTGAAGTTGTTCTGGCTGCTTATATAGCTTGGGGCGAAACTTGCTTAAGCAAGTTTAATGGCATGTGGGCCTTTGCCATTTATGATAAAAAAACCGGCTCACTTTTTTGTTCCCGTGACAGGTTTGGGGTAAAACCATTTTTATACCACCGCTCTGAAGGTGAACTGATTTTTTCCTCGGAAGCAAAGTCTATTATAGCTTACAAGCCCAGTCTTGCCAAGCCCAATTACAATTCAATTTCCCGTTACCTGCGGGAAACGATTGGCGCCCAGTCAGAGGAAACCTGGTTTGAAGGCATTCTTCGGCTTCCTCCCGCCCACAACATGCGCATCGACCGGGATGGGAATTTTGAAATAAGCCGATATTGGAATTACCCCTCCAAAATTCAGGAATCGCGAACCCTGGAAAATACCCTGGATGAGTACGGATCACTTTTTGAAAATGCGGTTTCGCTGCGGATGCGAAGTGATGTTCCGGTCGGATTAACGCTTTCCGGCGGACTTGACTCCGCTTCCATTGCGGGAGCTGTAAGGAAAAACTCCTCGCAAAAACTGAAGGCATATACAGCGAGTTTTCCTGGTCAGCCATTTGATGAATATGGCATTGCGCGCCAATTGTGCGAACAACTCAATTTTGAGTCGATTGAGGTGCCGGTGCCTTATGATGATTACACAGAAACTTTGAATAAAATTGTCTGGCACCTGGAATCCGGACACGGATCACCCGCCATTTTTCCGCTCTGGCATGTGGCCATGCGGGCCAGACAAGACATTGTGGTTTTTCTGGAAGGTCAGGGGGCAGATGAACTCCTCGGGGGCTACATCAACACTATTTTTTTCGACCGATTTCTTGATTTACTGCTCGATGGTAAAATGGAAGAAGCGTATCGGGAAATCATGCTTCACCGCAAACATTGGCCATTGGCCGCCTCTCTCCTACTGCACCTTCGCTTGGAATTACCCCCAGAGGTTCGGGAATGGTTCAGAACTTGGAATGGTTATGAATCACTTTTTATTGGCCAACTTCTTGGCCACAGACCCTTTTCTGAAGCACACCTCGGCGTAGAACGCTTTGAAAGCAAATTATCGAGAAAGACGGCTTTACTCCACCAAACTGGTCTGGTGAACCTGCTGCATTATGGAGATGCTGTTTCCATGGCGCATTCGCTTGAAAACCGGCTTCCGTTCCTTGATTATCGCCTTGTAGAACTGGCATTCTCACTTCCTGACCAGCTGAAAGTGCACAACGGATTAGGGAAGTTTATTCACAGAAAATATGCTGAAGGCATTATTCCGGAAAGCATCACAGGCAACTTCAAAAAATTAGGATTTGTATCGCCCTTGAAGCAAGTATTTGAACAAGAAAAATTTGGGGCTATTGATGTGCTTCGAAGTGAAACGCTTAAAAAGCGGGGAATTATAGATTCCAAAAAGCTTGATTCTCTGATTGAAGAACACCGCAAGGGAAAGAAAAACCACGAACGAATCTTATTCAAAATACTATCAACCGAACTTTGGTTCCGAAATTTTATCGATGAATAGGGAAGCAACCAAACCCAAAGTTCTACTGATTCAGCCCGTTCTGGCGCATTACAGAAGAAGCTTTCTTGAATCCCTGCTTAGCATCCCGGATGTAGAATTCCTTATTCTTGCCGGCGAGGGAAAGGTTCCAGTGAAATCCTTTTCACCCGAGAAAAACACAGGATTTTATCTATTCAGAAACCATAGCATTTCGCTGAAAGGCCACCGTTTTTTTTGGCAGAACGGACTAATCTCTGAAGTCCTGAAACAAAAACCGGATGCCATCATTTTACCAGGCATCGATTTTCACTACCTGGGGACTTTGATTCTTGCCATCTTAATTCGGATTATGCTGCCAGCAAAAATCCTGTGGTGGGGCCATGCAACCATTGAAAAACAGGGCTGGATTGGAACGAAGCTTCGAAATTTCTTCTTTGGTTTAGCGGATGGAATTTTTACCTACAACCAAGAAGGCGCAGATTCAATTTTAAAACAATTCCCTTCAAAACCTGTCATTCCGCTCTTCAACTCCCTGAACAAAGAAGATTATGGATTTAATGAAATCAGCGAACCCAGAAAGGAAGGCGAAGCAATTCGGATCCTTTTTTCAGGACGATTTACGAACAAGAAACGGGTTGATATTTTGATTGAAGCCCTGGGCATTCTCAAAAGGCGCAAGCAGCCATTCACTTGTCGTTTCGTTGGAGATGGTCCGGCCTTAAAGGATGCTGAAAATCGGGTGAAAGACTTGGGCATTTCCGAGTCGGTGGAGTTTCTCGGCGAATTGTATGGCAATGCTGCCGCTACCCATTTTAAGCAGTCAGATTTGTTTGTACTTCCGGGAAAAGTCGGCCTTTCCATCGTGCATGCACTTTCATTTGGATTGCCAGTCATTACCACCAACCAAAAGCATGTTCATAGCCCTGAATATGAGCTGATAGAGCCAGGTCAAAACGGGGATTTTTTTGAAGGATTCAATCCAGAATCTTTGGCAGATTGCATCATAATCTGGAATGAAGAAATCAATTCCAAAGGGGAAGAAATCCGTGAAACCTGCAAAGAATCTGTCATTCGCGGCGCCTATCTTCCAGAAAAAATGGCCGAACAAATGTCGAGTCTTGTTCGTAAAATTTTGACAACATGATTCTTGGAATTGAAGCGTCCAACATTAAAGCCGGCGGAGGTCTTACACACCTTCGGGAATTAATTCTGGCATATCAACCAGAAGATGGGGAAACCCTTGTTCTCTTCGCTGGAAAAAAAGTGCTTGAAAGCCTTCCCAATAGAGATTGTGTGCTTAAATCAGGCCATCCCTGGCTGGAAAAAGGCGCCCTTTTCAACATGCTTTGGCGTATTTTCATTCTTCCAGGTGAAGCAAAAAAACAAGGAATCAATTTGTTGTTTTCACCGGGAGGAAACTGGCTTTTTGGTTTGCCATTTGTGAGCATGTCTCAAAACATGCTGGTTTTTGAATCCATTGAACGAAACCGGTTTCCTTCATTTAAAGACCGAAGCCGCTACCAAATCCTTGAAATCAAACAATTTCTCTCTTTCTATTTTTCTTCCGGCATCCTGTTCATTTCTGAATATGCCCGAAAATTTATTTTAAATAAATATCCCAGCCTGAATAGAAAAGCAAATTCGGTGGTTTACCATGGAGTCTCTGATCGATTTTCAAAGACTTTGGAAGCCTCAGCAGAAACAGGAAAAACCCACTTTCTCTATGTGTCGATTCTGAATTATTACAAACACCAGGACATTCTTATTGAAGCCTTCAGAGAGTTGCGAAAAACCCACCCTGAAGCAGAACTCGATCTGGTGGGACCTGCACATCCGGCTTATCTGAAGGATCTTCAAGCAACCTTGGACGCAGCGCAAGAATTTGTTCATTACCACGGAATGATACCACATTCCGAAATTCATGAATTCTATAAGCAGGCTGATGCCTTCATTTTTGCTTCCACTTGCGAAAATATGCCCAACATTCTGGTTGAAGCCATGCGCAGTGGCCTGCCGGTAATCTGCTCCAATTTTGGGCCAATGCCTGAAATTCTTGGGGAAACCGGTCTTTACTTTGACCCAACTTCCGTTTCAGATTGCCATTCGGCCCTGTTACAATACATCAACAACAAAGAAGAATTCCGAAAAAAAGCGGAAGCTTCTTCAGCCATGGCAGCGAAATTTACCTGGGGCCGATGTGCGAAAGAAACCTTCGATTTTCTTCGCCTTGTAGCGAAACAATAAGCGAGGGCAAAGGCTACAAAGACCAGTATTCAAAACCCTCTGCCTTTTTGCCATAACGCCCTTTTATATCCACAAGGAGGGAGGGGAAATTTGCCCAGCCACGAAGGGTATCGTTGGTGAAGGACAAAAATGTCTTGTGGGCTACCGCCAAAACAATGGCATCATACACGCCGGAGGGTTCCTTACTTAGGCTGATTCCATAATCTTCCTGAAGTTCTGCCGCATCGGCAAATGGATCGACTACATCCACGGAAAGAGAATACGCCATCAGTTCATGCACAAGCTCGGCAACCTTAGAATTCCGTACATCACTAACACCTTCCTTAAAAGTTACACCAAGCATTAAAACCCGCGCATCTGCTGGGCTTTTTCCCTGCTTGACCATTTTTTGAACCACCTTCTTGGCAATGTACCCGGGCATCTGGTCGTTGGTGTACCTGCCAGCCAAAATAACCTTGGGATCATGCCCCAAAGCCTTTGCCTTGTAAGTAAGGTAATATGGATCCACGCCAATACAGTGTCCACCCACCAACCCAGGAGAAAATTTTAGAAAATTCCACTTGGTTCCAGCGGCTTCGAGCACTTCATACGTATTGATGGACAGCTTATCACAAATCATGCTGACCTCATTCATGAGGGCAATGTTGATATCACGCTGCGTGTTTTCAATAATTTTTGCGGCCTCAGCTACTTTGATCGAACTGGCCTTAAAAAGGCCTGCTTCCACGATACTGCCGTAAACCTCCGAAATGGTTTCGAGCGCTTCCGGATCGTTTCCCGAAACCACTTTCACCACATTTTTCAAGGTATGCTCTTTGTCACCCGGATTTATTCGCTCGGGAGAAAAGCCAACTTTAAAATCCCGACCCAACTTCAAACCGGAAACCTGCTCCAGAATTGGAACACAGTCCTCCTCCGTGCATCCAGGATAAGTGGTACTTTCAAATACCACAAAATCGCCATGCTTTAATGATTCAGCCACCGTAAGGGTTGCCGCCAGCAGTGGCCCAAGGTCTGGCATGGTATGCTCATCAATGGGCGTTGGAACTGCCACAATATGAAAATTGGCTTTCCTTAAATCTTCGGCATTGGCCGTAAACTGAATGTCCGCATCCGGGAAATCGGCAAAATCAATTTCACCACTCGGATCCTGCCCAGACTTCATCCGATTAATCCTTCCTTCATTGATGTCGAAACCGACCACAGGATATTTTTTGCTGAAAGCAAGAGCAATTGGCAATCCGACATACCCAAGTCCAATGACTGAAATGATGGTTTTCCGATTTGTATTTAGACTCATGATTCGATTTTCAAAAGGTCAAAAAATAAACTATCCAGTTGGTAAATCTTCAATTAAAACAGATCCGGAAAGGCTGTAGGCGATTCCACTTTCAGGGCAAATTGCCTTTCCTTCTTCATTCAGAATGAGTCTTTGTCCAATACGGCTCATCCAACCAATTTGTCTGGCAGGATTGCCAACAACCAAGGCAAAATCAAGAACAGAACGGGTAACAACGGAACCTGCACCAACAAAAGCAAACCTTCCAATTTCAATTCCACAAACCAATGTTGCGTTGGCACCGATGGTTGCACCTTGTTTCACAAGTGTGCGCTGGAATTCTTCTTTTCGGTTAACTGCCGCACGGGGATTATAAACATTGGTAAATACCATGCCAGGCCCAAGGAAAACATCATCCTCGCATTCCACGCCCGTATAAACCGATACATTGTTCTGAATCTTTACATTCCGGCCAAGTTTTACATGTGGCGAAACCACCACATTCTGGCCAAGATTGCAGTTTTCACCCAGTTCAGATGGCCCCATCAAATGGCAAAAATGCCAGACTTTGCAGCCCTTTCCCAGAACCACGCCTTCATCCACATAAGATGATTCATGAACAAAAAAATCCTGTTCCATTGTCATTTGATTTTTTTTATCGGTCGTACCAGCTTCTTCTACGGCTTAGTTTAAGGTCTTGTAAAACGGATGCTTTTACATTGATGTCGATCGAATAGGAACCCCTATTTCCGGTAGGAACCCAGTTAAATCGCATTTCCCAGCAGTGTAAATCCCTGTAAACATTGATGTTGGGATACACAAGTTTCTTGTTTATGAAATCATAACCGGAAGAAACGCCGAGCTTCCATTTGGAAGTGATTTTTAAATCACCGCTTATGTTCATCGACTGCATGATGGAAGATTTCTCATACCCAATTTTTGAATAAGTTAGGTTGTAAGACACATTCATGTTCCAGGGAATTGAAAAATCCACATACAAATCTGGATTTGCATTGATGAAATCGAGTTCCCGCTCTTCCTGCATACTCAGATTTTTACGATTAAGGCTTTTCTTTTCCCTGGCTTTGGGGTTAAGACTGGTACTGGCCGCCAGATTTAAACTGGAAATCTTGCCTAAACCTTGGTCGTTTTTCCAGGAATAAACTGGCGTTTTTCGCTGGGCCCGAATAATTTGACCGGTCTCATTTCGAATGGCCGCCTGATAAGAATATGGATCAAAAACCCCGCTAATGTTAAGGTTCAATTTGTTGAATAATGTAGTTCTGGCAGAAAGGCTGATGGGCGAAAGCTGAAAACTATCGGCAGCTAAGTTGTAAGAAGTGGAAGCACTCAGATTATCCAACAAATTAATTTTTCGAAAAGCCTCTTTTCCTGTGGTATCCTTTCGGTTGCGCACCTTCATTTCTATGGTATTGACCAAAGAAAAACTCACTGCGCCACTTTTGCCCCGAGAAGGAGACCCGCCGAAAACAGCACCAGCAAAAGGACTCAGCCTTGCAGTTCTACCCGTTGTATCCACCTGCACATCCTTTGCCATACCATATTTAGGGTCGGAGAAATCGGGCCGGTAACTCAGGCTGATGCTTGGATTCATGATATGTCGGATGGCTTCAATTCCAGCTTTCCGGATAAAGAAAATTCCATAAAGACGGGTTTGCATGGAAACGCTTCCGCTGTAATTATAGGCCCGCGAAAACTTCCGGATGGTATCCACATCCACCGCCCTTGCACTTTCAAGCCAATTATAATCAAGGCGTTGCAAATACCAGTATTCTTCATAGTTGAACGAGGGTGAAACCTGCAGGTATTTCAATATATTGAAGGAGGTTGAAACCGGAATGGAATGCCGCATGCCATTGCGCATCCGATCCAGCAATGGCTGAAAATTCTCCTTTGAAAATGGAAGCAGGCTGTCACGAAGGGGATTGGCCTCATCAAGAATTTTGGCGCCGGATAAGGAAATTGCCCCGGTCGGAGCATTGCTGATGCTGTTTTGAGCTGCCATGTTGTAGGCCAGACTAATTTTCTGATACCAGGTTTTTCCGCTTCCCGATTTGCCACGAAAAGGATAAATCCGGTTCATGTTCAGGTTGAAGGAAGGAAGTTCCATATCCACTTGTTTGGTTACCACATTTTGCTGCTGTCTGGCATTTATGCCCATGCTAAAGGGCGTTCCCCGAAAGGTTTTGGAATATGCGACATTGGAAGAAAAGGAAGAGGAAAGATAATTGTTGGTTGAGAAGGAGTTACGCTGGTTGTAAGACGAAGTTCCAAGATTCACCGAAGCCGAAAAGGAGGAAGTTCCCCTTGTCTCAGGCGTGTGTGTCCATTGCAGCCAGAAATCCTTTCCAACAGGCGTAAGGTTGTCGTCGCCGGCCTGCCTGTAGCTATAGCGCATATCCACATTGCCACCGAATGAATACCGTTTTTTGTAAGAAGAAATTACAGAAAAGCCGTAACTGCCTTTGGAATAGATATCGCCCAAAATGCGGGCATCTACATAATCGCTGATGTGCCAGTAATAGCCACCGTTTCTAAGGAAAAAACCTCGGTCAAGAGCTTCACCGTAAGTTGGTACAATCAAACCGGAAGTTGCCGTTTTCGGGGTTGGAAAAATTCCAAATCCAAAACCCAGCGGAGTGGGCAAATCCATAAAATGCAGATTGAAAGGCCCTGTGATGAGTTTTTTTCCAGGAATAACTTTGATTTTACTGGCTTGAATATGAAAATGGGGGTGCTCCAGATTACAAGTTGTGTAGCGCGCATCCCGAATGTACATTTCGTTGTCGGCAGTTTTTTTCACCGACTCTCCGTGGATATATCCTTCGCCCTGTTGGGTAACCACGCCCTGAATTTTGGCCCGCTTGCTTTTGAAATTGTAGGTCATGGCCTCGGCTTCGTATTTATCCGCACCTTGTGTAAAAACCGGCCTTCCCCGAAGTCTCCCTGTGGAATCTAAAATCCCTTTTGCAAAAGCCGTACTGCGCGACAAATCCACTTCAATATAAGAAGCAGTCAGGTTAAGGTCGGTATAATCCACTCTTGCTTTTCCATAAAGCCGAACTTTTGAAGCTGCCGCGTCATACACCACCGAATCATCTGCCTGGTATTTTACCAAATCATTCAAAGCCTGGGCAGATGTGTCAGAAACAGCCACCATACCCGTGTCCACAACATCCGTAAGTACCTTTACTACCGGAAAAGTGGCTACAGAATCGGCCTTCAACAGGGTTTTAGAGGGCGATTTGGGATTTGTTTTTTTAGTAGTTGACTTAGTGGACAGACCTTTCCCTTGTGGATTTTTACCCGCCTTTTTCCTCTGCTGCGCATTGGAATGCATAGCGGATAGAAAAAAAAGCAGAAGAAATAGGAACAGTCTGTGCAAGGGTGTTTTACAATGAGATGCTTTTTGCAAATTTGGGGCGAAATTACGGTTTCGCTGACCAATGACAACCAAATCATTACTTCCTTCTCTACTTCTCCTCCTCCTGCCGGTTTTAGGCTTCAGTCCTGCGCCAAAAATGCCCGATTTTAGACTCCGGACGGTGGTGCTGGATGCAGGGCATGGAGGAAAAGACCCGGGCACCCACGGAAAAAAAAATAAAGAAAAAGATGTTGCCTTGTCTGTGGTGCTCAAACTCGGCAAACTTTTAAAGGAAAAATACCCGGAACTCAAGATTATCTATACACGCAAAACCGACGAATTTATTGAGCTTCACGAGCGTGCTGCGATCGCAAACCGCAACAAAGCCGACCTATTTATTTCCATTCACTGCAATTCTGGTCCGGCCCATGCCTGTGGATCTGAAACCTATGCAATGGGCCTCCACACTTCTGATGGAAACCTCAATGTGGCCAAGCGCGAAAATGCGGTTGTGTTGAGGGAAGACAATTACCTGAAAAAATATGGTGGTTTCGATCCTTCATCCCCGATTGCGCATATTTTCTTCGCCAATGTCCAGAATGCTTATCTCGATCGTTCGCTTTCTCTCGCGCAGAAGGTAGAAAACCATTTTGAATCCCTCGATGGCAAAAACAGCCGCGGAGTGAAACAGGCTGGATTTCTTGTGCTTTGGAAAACAGCAATGCCCGCAGTTTTGATAGAACTCGGATACCTCACCCACCACAAGGAAGAAAAAACGCTTGCCAACAAAGAAGGCCAGGACAAACTGGCAAAATCCATCCTGAAGGCGATAAGCCGATACAAGGACGACGCTGAAAGCGGAACTTAGTGCTGGTTTTGGATCAAGGCAATTAGTTCGGCTGCATCGGAACCAGCATAGGTAATTTCTGCTTTTTGGTAAAAAGGAAGTCGTTTCTGATAAAGTGCCCTGAGTTTATCCGACAAATTTCCTTCCCCGGAAAGCAGCGGCCGTGTATTTTCTTCAATTCCAAGGCGCCTTTCTGCAATTACTTCGATTGGCGGATTCAGAAAAACAAGCGTTCCGGCTTCCTTCAGCCAAATCAAATTATCGAAAAAACAGGGTGTTCCTCCGCCGGTGGCCAAAACCATATCTATGCCTTTAGCCAAAGTTCGCTGCAAACAAGCTTGCTCCATCAATCGAAAACCCGCCTCCCCTTCTTCACGAAACATTTCGGAAATACTTTTTCCGTATTCACGCTCCAATTCTTCGTCCAGATCCAGAAAAGGCAGATTCATCCGATTTGCCAACTGCTTTCCTAAACTGGTTTTTCCGCTGCCAGGCAGGCCGATGAGAATTATGCGCATAATCAAAGTTGAAAGTAAAGAGAAATTGCTTTGAAATTGTTTTCTCAAGCAGACTTTCAATGCCAAAAAACATCTGTCGGATTTGGCCGTTAATTACGAAATTGCGCTCAGGATAAACCAAGATACCAATGCGATTTCTGCCACAACCCAAGTCCCTGCTGGTTTTACTGGCCTATTTCTGGATTTCAATCCTGAAGGCCAATACCCTGTTTATCCCCATGGATGAATCCCAAAAAAACCACCTTAAAGCGTATGGCATCGCCTATTGGACATTGACAAAAGATATAGAAGTTGACTGGCTGCTCAATTACCGTGGTGGAAGTTTTGCCTGCGCGGCCCTTCCCCAAATTGAAAACGAATGCGTTGTGCGGGGCGTGAGCTACCAGATTATTTCAGATCCGGCATACGGTCAGATTCAGTCAGAAATTCAAGCGCCCGATGCCAATATGGAGATTATGCACCTTCAAAAACCGCCTAAAATTGCGGTTTATTCGCCCAAAAGTAAAAAGCCCTGGGACGATGCCGTAACGCTGGTGCTTACCTACGCCGAAATTCCATACGACCTGGTTTTCGACATTGAAATTATGGATGGTTTGCTGGCCAAATACGATTGGCTTCACCTGCACCACGAGGATTTCACCGGTCAGTATGGAAAGTTTTACCCAAGCTTTGGCCATGAGGCCTGGTACAAGCAACAAGTAGCAGAGTACGAATCTGTGGCACGGCGCTATGGATTCAGCAAGGTTTCCAAACTCAAACTGGAAGTTGTAAAACGCATTCGGGAATATGTGGCCGGGGGCGGATTTCTCTTTGCCATGTGTTCGGCCACAGACACATACGACATTGCGCTTGCGGCCGAAGGACTGGATATTTGTGGTGAAGTGTACGACGGAGATCCGCAGGATTTATCTGCACAAGGCAAAGTGGATTTTGGCAATTGCTTCGCCTTCAAGGATTTTCGCTTGTCGCAAAATCCGATGGAGTATGAGTTTTCAAACATCGACAACCAACCATTCGAACGCGGACTCACAGAACAAAACGATTATTTTAAGCTCTTCCAGTTTTCGGCCAAATGGGATCCGATTCCCTGCATGCTTACACAAAACCACAGCCAGACCATCAAAGGTTTTATGGGCCAGACAACAGGATTTAAGAGCAAACTTGTGAAACCCGAAGTGCTTGTCCTAGGGGAAAACAAATCCATTGGTGAAACCAAATATATCCATGGAACAGTTGGCAAAGGCACCTGGACTTTCTACGGTGGCCATGATCCAGAAGACTATGAACATCGTGTTCATGAAGAACCAACAGACCTTAACCTTCACCCGAATTCACCCGGCTACCGACTTATCCTCAACAACATTCTTTTTCCTGCGGCGAAAAAGAAGAAGATGAAGACCTGATTTTTCATCATCAGCAAAATTCAGTGATTCGAAGTTTGCTGGGTCAGAGGAAAAATCTGAAGAAAGAATTCTTTCCTGTCCGAATGAAAATCCATTTAGCAGCCTAGAATTTTTAAATTAGTGCATGCCAGGTTTTGAGAACTGCCTGATCTTTAGAATAATTTTACCCCAGCGGGGTAAAATGTCAATAGAATAATTCAAAATTATTTTCAGCTCCAGAGTTATACCGTTAATTTCCTAATTATTTTACAAACATTTTAATATGTTTGTACTTGAAGGTTCAGGCTCAAGATCCCGTTTTTTACTGGTTTCACCAGATTGGGACGCAGCATGGGCCTTTCTTTTTTTATAGGCCATTCTGCTTATGGGCGCATCCTGATCAAATTTCTGAAGCCTTCTTTTCCTTTCTACTCCTTGGTGTTGTTGTTCTTCGATTGGCTTTTCTTTTCTTATTTGATTTTGTTTATCTATTTCACAATCGTATGGTTTTGCTGAGTTAAGCACTCCCCAAACAATTCTCAACATTTTATGCATAACCACCCCTATTGCTTGTCTGTGGGCTTTCCCTTTTGCTCTATGTTTGGCATAAATTTCTTTTAAATGCCCATCATAAAGAACTGCTGTATGGGCGCACATATACAATGTGGCTCGCATAGCAGGTCGTCCTCTTTTACTCATCCGTGACACTATTTTCTTATCCCCACTTTCCTTCAATACTGGGTGCAGCCCAAAGTATGAGGCCAGTTCTTTTGGTGTTTTAAATCGGCTAATATCCTCTATTTGAATCATTATGGATGCTGCACTATAAGAGCCAATGCCTTTTATGGTTTCAAGCAGTTTTGTTTCCTGTCCATTACAATTCTCTGCCAAATGTTTCTTTAAACTCTTTATTCTTGTTTCCTTTTCAAGTATCTCCTCAGCCATATTGGCTATGATGAATTCATCTGTTTTACTTTGTCTGCTGCCAATGCTTGCCTTTGCACTTGCAATAAGTTTCAATGCTTTTTCATTGGTGATACTTGGAATTTTTTCAAGCTTTTCAAGCTTGGCTTTGGTTAATTTTTCAGCTGTTGGATATTGCTTGAGCATAGTGAGCACCCAGGTAGGAACACCTTTTTTGCAGTAGCGTTGCATTTCTGGAAAACTGGAATACAGCACTACTTTGAGCTCATTGATAATCTGAGTTTTCTGCTTGATCAACAACTGGATATGGGTGTGCAAACTCCGAAAAGCGCTATACACATTGTCTTGCTGCCCATAATCAATTTTATCGGCATATCTCCTAAGATAGCTGGCTATATTTCTGGCGCTTTCAGAATCTGTTACATTTGTGTTAAGCTCAGCCTTTGAGGCATTTACCACTACCGATGGATTGAGCCTCACTGAATAAACAGCAAGCTTTTCATTCACCGGCTTTAAAGCTGCGTACCAATTATTTTCCAAGCCACCTGTACTTTCAAGCCCACAATAAAGCTCTGAAATGGAATGCTTGACAGGCAATTCCTGCAACCAGGTGGTAAGCAAGTTGTGGCCTGTACGTGTGTCATCAAGCTGGAGAGTTTCTTCCAACTTCTTTCCTTCCTGATTAAGCAAAACAAAATCTGCATAACCCTTACTAACATCAATTCCTAAAAATCCTTTCATATTTGAAGTGTTCGTTAAAATGAAACAAAAATCAGGCACCGTTTATCCTTATAACATATGCGGCATCTAAGTGCCAGGTTATACCTCAAACTCTACCATGATCAGAGGAGAAACTCTGGAACGTCATCAAAGTAACATGGAGCGATCCTCCTTACTGATCAAGGTCTGAAATCCTGACTTAAAAACCAAAATCAAACATATAAGGAGCGAAACTTCCTAATTCAGATGGGCCAATACCTACTCCAAAATCTATGTTCATTTGGCTTTTGCAGTAAAAAACATGACGCTCCTCTGGAGCTTTGATCCTTACTTTTTCTTTATCTAATAACATATGGCAACGCTGGTGCCGGAAATGCAAATTCCCGTGAATATCAATTCTTCCCAATCCCCAGAAATTTCTTGTGACCCATTTTGCTTTGAATTACCTGCAAGCCATTCAACTCTTCCTGTGTTGCAAAGGCTATGTAGCCTCAGATTTACTTTAAAAGGTTTTAAAACTTCTTTTTTGAAGAACAAATTCCCGAACTGCAAAAAACTTTCAAGCGGAATCTTTATTCGGATTTGCTCAAAAAAAAACTGGGGTTTCTTGCATACAAGAAACCCCAGTTAAGAAAATTCTTTACTTAAATAAATATTAATCTTCAGTTCTGGAAAGTGAATAAATCACCAAGCCAAAACCAATTTTATTGATCGCGTCAGCAATGTTGTACACAATGTCCATTGCATGAGAAGCAGCAGCAGGATCAGCAACAAGTTGGATTCCGAAAAGTCCTCCTGGAGTGCCTAGGATGTAACCCAATGGATAAATTGCCCAACCAACCAATACGAACCAAGCCAAAACTCTCGTAGCCTTCGCTACTTGAGGACCTGCAGTTTGAGCAAGAGAAGCAACTTCACCAAACCAAACTAGATAAGCAATGTAGAAATAGGCAGCACCAGAAACTACACCCCACATAACACTGCTGTCACGATCGATGGTTTCTCCGAAATAACCTGTTACCAACATTACAAGCGAAGCAAAAATTAATTTCCACAGAAGAGAAATTTTAGCGCCTGCTTTTTTCGTAATGAGATAGAATTCAACGCACATCAAAGGCACAGTAAGAATCCAATCTACATAACGGAAAAAAGTTGGGGAATCGCC
>CAMDMI010000052.1 GCA_945902135.1 Spirosoma fluviale | reverse complement strand
CATGTTCTTTTCGGATTCTTTCAGCTCCTCATTCTTAGCAGCCATCATCGCCTTGTGCTCTTCCCGGCTGAGTGTGTTTCCTTTCGTTGAACCTGACATTTCACGACTTCGGTTTTCGATTTTCTTGTCCCGGGCTTTCAGGTCAATGTTCAACATGGTCTTATCTGATTCTTTCAGCTCCTCATTCTTCGCGGCCATCATCGACTTGTGCTCTTCACGACTGAGTGTGTTGCCTTTCGTTGACCCTGACATTTCGCGACTCCGGTTTTCGATCTTCTTGTCACGGGCTTTCAAGTCGATGTTCAACATGTTCTTATCTGATTCTTTCAGCTCCTCATTCTTAGCAGCCATCATCGCCTTGTGCTCTTCACGGCTAAGTGTGTTGCCTTTCGTTGAACCCGACATTTCCCGACTCCTGTTTTCGATTTTCTTGTCCCGGGCTTTCAAGTCGATGTTCAACATGGTCTTATCTGATTCTTTCAGCTCCTCATTCTTCGCGGCCATCATCGACTTGTGCTCTTCACGACTGAGTGTGTTTCCTTTCGTTGACCCTGACATTTCACGACTTCGGTTTTCAATCTTCTTGTCACGGGCCTTCAAGTCGATGTTCAACATGTTCTTATCCGATTCTTTCAGCTCCTCATTCTTCGCGGCCATCATCGACTTGTGCTCTTCACGACTGAGTGTGTTGCCCTGATTTGAAGCCGCGATTTCTGAACTTTTCTGAGCCATTTTTTCCTTTCTAACTTCTACGGATTCTGCAATACCAGGCTGAAAAGTGGAAAACTGGTAATTATCCAAGCGCATTTGATATTTCTTATTGATGTAATGGATCGCATTACCAGATTCATCTTGTGATATTACCGCATTGGATTTCTTCTCGATTTCTTTTTTCGTCTTTGGGCTATCCACTACCCCTGGATTAAAATTACTTGTTGAAGCGTTGCTTAATCGCAACATGTACTTCTTATCTGCAAGCCGGACTGAGTTCCCAACCTGATCCTTGGATGTGGCCGAAGACGACTTTTTCATTTGCTCTTTCGCTGTTTTTGGATTTTCCACAACCGCAGGAGTAAAATTTGAAGTTCCTGCATTTCCTGAGCGCATCCTAAATTTCTTATCTGCAAGCCGGACTGAGTTCCCCACCTGATCTTTCGATGTGGCTGAAGACGACTTTTTCATTTGCTCTTTCGCTGTTTTTGGATTTTCCACAACAGCAGGAGTAAAATTTGAAGTTCCTGCATTCCCTGAACGCATCCTAAATTTCTTATCTGCAAGCCGGACTGAATTCCCAACCTGATCTTTGGAGGTGATCGCCGATGACTTTTTAATCAATTCCTTGGTTGCTGCAGGGTCATCCACCACGGGAGGAACATGTGACCCTGTCGTGGCATTCTTGGATTTCATCTGAAATTTCTTGCTATTCAGAGGCAGCGTATTCCCAGACACATCCTTCGTTTGGCCTTTGTTATTTTTATGGCGGATTGTCTTTTGGGACTGATCAATCGTTTTTTGCTGCGTTTTATCCTGAGAAAAAGCAATTCCGCCAAATTGGAATACCAGGAAGGTGATCCAAAATAAACAGCGGTAGATGCGGAAAGCCAGATTCATATTGTATTTGCAAAAATACCTTAAATGCTGTCAGCGAAGGTTGTCGGATGGATGTTTGCGCTTGTGTGTAATAATGCCAACAAAAAACAAGTTGCAATTAAACACCAAAGATCAAGTCAAAGGCTTCTTTCATTGGAAGAAAAAATGCACCAGCAAACACCAAATACCCCAGTTTGATTAACAATGGCTGCCTTGCCAGCTTTTCTTCAAGGCCAACTGCCAATCCAAGCCAGAGCAAACAAAAACCAGGCCCGAGCAGCCGTGTGTCGAATCCTTCAGCAAAATAATAGTAAAACCTAAGGGGAATGATGAAAGCCAGATAAAAAACACCTGCAGTGAACAAATTGGCTGAAAGTACTTTTACGAAATCACTGTGAATTTCATCGTCAGGTTGATATGCGGAAAACCCAATGTCAAATGGATTCTTCCAAGCCACAAAAACAAATCCACAGGACGCAATTAAGCCTGCAAAAATTACCAAGGGTGCTGCACCAGAATAGTCCCGAAAAAAAAGCAGCTGATCAACTATACCTCGAAAAAGCGAATTTGATAATGTGAAAAAAACATCTGAATTTGGATATCGGTCGCCACCGGTTGGTAGTCCGCTATCAACAACCTGCAATGTGAATATCAAGGCAATTATCCCCAAAAAGTAAAAAAACGGGAGTATTAATCGGGAGGTTCTACCCATTCCATTATGCTTCAAATTCCACCACCTAAAAATCAAAAGTGGGATAAAAAAAACAGCTGCATAACGCAGTAAAACTGCCAAAGCAAGGCATAGGATGAGCATAAATTGCCAACCGGGCCGAAAATCCAATTCCAATCTGCTTAGGCTGAAGACAACCAGGATTGAGATTATTAAAAAAGAAAATTCCGAAATCCCCATTGCAGCCAAATTTAATGGACTATCCATAAAAATCATGAAGCCCAAAGGCAAGAGAGAGACATGCTTTTGCCAGATAAAAACAAGCAACAAAAGAAGAAGTCCATGGGCCAAAATATGAACTGGCCAGTCAAGTCCACCGCCGAGATAACTGAAAAACCCGAGCAAAACCGGATATCCTGGCGGATATGGCGAGAAAGCATTTCCTTTTCCATTCAACAAACCATCAAGAACCATCGGGCGACCGGCTAAAAAATCACCTGCCAGTTCTTTGTAATAAGCAGCATCCACTGTTTCAAAACGGGCATCGCCCAATTCGAGGTGCAAGGCCAGCATCAAAATCCAAAAAAATCCTATCGGCAAAAGCCAAAGCTTTGTGGTTAACCAAAAAGAGTGAATTCTAAACATAGAATGTTAAAGCCGAAATTCGGACTATGAGGCTATATTGCAACTTTTTTGCGTCAAACACGAATCTGAAACTTACTAGCGATGGAAATTCAATACAATAAAACCAAAATCGTGGCCACCGTAGGGCCCGCAAGCAACAGCAAAGAAATGCTGGCAAAACTCATTTCCTGTGGAGTGGATGTTTTCAGACTAAATTTTTCTCACGGCACACACGAGCTTCACCTCCGTGTAATTCAATCCATTAAGGAATTGCGAGAGGAAACGGGCACTTGTGTCAGCATCCTTCAGGACTTGCAGGGCCCAAAAATCCGAGTTGAAGAAGTTGAAAATAATGGAGTAGAAATCAATCCCGGTGATTCAATCACCATCACAACTGAAAAAGTTTTAGGCAATGCGGCCATTGTCAGCACTTCCTACAAAGCACTCCCTCAGGATGTTGCTATTGGGGATATGGTATTGATTGACGACGGTAAAATTGAACTTCGGGTAACAGGAAAGACACTCACCTCCGTTCAGGCTGAAGTGATTTATGGGGGAATTCTAAAATCCAGAAAAGGAATTAATCTTCCCAACACCAATGTCTCTGCACCGTCTCTCACCGAAAAGGATTACGAAGATTTGATATTTGGCTTAAAGCATGATGTAGATTGGGTGGCACTTTCATTCGTGCGCTCTGCCGAGGACATCATCCAATTGCGCCAGATAATTGAGCGCGAAGGCAAAAACACTGGCATTATTGCCAAGATTGAAAAACCACAGGCAATCGAAAATATTGATGAAATCATCAAAGCAACCGATGCCATTATGGTGGCACGTGGCGACCTAGGTGTAGAAATTTTGATGGAAGATGTGCCGGTTATCCAAAAAATGCTGGTTCGAAAATCCAATCAGGCAGCCAAGCCCGTAATTGTGGCAACACAAATGCTGGAAAGTATGATTGAAAATCCAAGGCCAACCCGCGCGGAAACCAATGATGTGGCAAATGCAGTAATGGATGGTGCAGATGCAGTAATGCTTTCAGCAGAATCGGCATCTGGAAAATACCCGGAACTTGCTGTTCGAAGCATGTCAAGGATCATCCATTCTATTGAAGAAAATGTGGATAGTATCTACAACCATTTTCAGGATCTCAATAATCATAGTCCTGAATTTTATGCGGAAAGTCTTATCCATTCCGGCTGTGTACTTTCTAATAATACAAATGCCAAGGCCATTTGTACCTTAACCAGCAGCGGATATTCTGCTTCCATGATTTCGCATTTTAGGCCAAAAGCGGATATTTTCATTTTTAGCCGAAAGAAAAGCCTCCTAACCCGACTCAGCCTTTATTGGGGGGTAAGAAGCTTTTATTATGAAAGGACAAAAGCAACAGACGATACCATAACTGATCTGGAGCTTATTCTCAAAGAGAATGGGTATATCAAATCCGGAGATGCTTTTATCACAATGGCCTGCATACCAATTGAACTTCGTCAACGGGTAAACATGCTGAAAATCAGCGTTGCATCCTGATTGTTATCGGAGCTGTAATTTAATCTATTGGAAATATTTTTGTAGCTAAATTGCAAGCCATTGCCGGATATTTCATGAAGGCATTAGCAACCACCACTTAATAAATTGGATTTTAATAGTTTTGGATTATGTGATGAAGTCATGGACGGTATCCGCTCCCTTGGCTACAAAAACCCTACGCCCATTCAGTCACAGGCCATTCCTGTTGTAATGGAAGGTCGCGATTTGATTGGCAATGCTCAAACAGGAACAGGTAAAACAGGCGCTTTTCTTTTGCCTGTCCTCAATTTTATTGTCACCAAAAAAACGAAAGGCATTCAATGCCTAATACTTGCGCCCACTCGGGAACTTGTAAAACAAATTGATGAGCAAATTGACGGCCTCGGCTATTTCTCCGGGGCTCGTTCAGTGACCATTTACGGGGGCGGAATTGGCGGTGACATCTGGGAAAAGCAAAAGAATGCACTCGTAGAAGGCGTTGATATTGTGGTTGCCACACCTGGTCGCCTGATGGCACACATGAAAATGGGCTATGTAGATTTTTCAAATCTAAGCATGCTGGTTCTGGATGAAGCCGACAAAATGCTGGATATGGGTTTCCTTCCAGACATTGAAGAAATTCTCCGGAGTCTTCCAGCCAAAAGGCAAAACCTAATGTTTTCGGCGACCATGCCAAGCAAAATTGAGATGCTAGCCAAACGCATGCTCGACAACCCCTTTCAAATCAAAATTCAAGTTTCTAAACCTGCTGAAAGGATTACCCAAAGGATTTTTCTGGTGAATGACAGAGCAAAAATTCCTTTGCTTACAACAATCCTTAAAAGTCTGGATTTCACTACTTTGGTCGTATTCACTTCCACCAAATCTGCAGTAAATGAAATCGTTCGAAGTCTAAAAAAAGCAAATTTGCCTGCTGAAGGAATCAGCTCAGATTTGGAACAAAACCAAAGGGAAGAACTCGTCAGGCAGTTTAAAAGTTCAAAGTTCACGATTCTGGTTGCCACAGATGTAATGAGCCGTGGGATTGACATAGATGGCATTAGCCATGTCATTAACTTTGACATGCCGCCAGACCCCGAAGATTATGTCCATCGGATTGGTCGGACTGCCAGAGGTTCAACCGCCACAGGCGTTGGTATAAGTTTTGTAAATGAGCAAGATATGGGCCGACTTCTTGCAATAGAAAAATTGATTGAAAAGCCCATTACTCAACTTCCTACTCCTCCTCAATTCGGACCCTTTCCTGTTTATGGCGAACGCAAAAGAAGGCCAGATCCAAGGGGCGGCAAACCAAATTCAGGACCAGGCAGAAAACCGGGGAATTTTAGAAAGCCAAACACTCCTTCCTCCGGAGACCGCTGAAATCACGAATTTCAGAACACTTAACATTTCTTAATTTTCAAGGGCAATGCAATTCACGACAATTGCATTCTAATCAACGCATGCTGCTATGAAATACATCTTACTCGCAACCTTCCTTCTGATGAACAGCATTTTTGCATTTTGTCAAACTGTTACATTTCAAGAAAATTTCGAAAGCTATCAGGGATTTGGTTCCACGCTTACCAATGGCTGGAATACAAGTTCTGTAGGATTTAAAGTTTATATAAGAACATTTCCAGGTGGAGCAAACAACAAAATCTGCGAATTAGCCCTAACCAACAACCATCGAACCGACTCCCTCACAACGCCAGAATTGACGCTAATTACTGGCTCAGCTATTCTTAGTTTTGACAGTCGAATTGTAGATTCCTACATCGGAACAACTGCTTCTTTTTCCCATATTCCGACAAGCGGCGATGCCCTTACTGCATTTCTTTCTATCAATGGAGGAAACTACTCGCAAGTTGAAAATATGCTTCCATTTTATCCTACCAGTTCTGCGGGTCTGGCATTTACCAATTTCTCCATTCCAATCAACAGTGATGCTGGTGCTGTGGCAAAAGTGAAATTTGTGGCCAAGGCCAAACCCAATACGGAGTGGTTTCCCTCATTCGACAATTTCGTTCTTACCAGCAACAGCGATCCTACAGCTGTTTCCAGAAAAAGACATTCAGAAGATAAGATTCAATTGATTCCAAACCCTGCCAACCAGCGCGTTACCATTCTTTCACCCGGCGGATTTGGCAACAAGGCAGAAGTAGAAATTTACAACATCCTTGGAACCCTTGTCTTTTCAAGTTCGATGAATTCGGGTAAATGCGTTACCGACATTTCAAATTTCAAACCCGGCATTTACCTGGTGAAAGTAAGCGAAGGAAAACAGTCTGCTTTCGAGAGGTTGGTTGTAAAACAGTAAGCCAATTAGCCTTTATACAGCAGACAAACTGCTTTTGCTTCAATTCCCTTCAACTCGCCGGCGAAGCCAAGCTGCTCGGCTGTTGTGGCCTTGATTGAAACATCATCCAATCCAATTTGCAGAATTTCCGAAATGGCCTTTCTCATTTCGGGAACAATGGCCGCAATTTTAGGCGCCTGCAAAATTAAAGCACAATCCACATTTCCCACTTTCCAGCCCTTATCACTGATCATTTTATAGGTCCTGGCGAGCAATATCTTGCTGTCGATATTTTTGAACTGCTGGTCTGTATCGGCAAAATGAACGCCAATATCACCCATTGAAAGGGCACCTAGCATGGCATCGCAAATGGCATGAAGCAAAACATCTGCATCTGAATGTCCAACCGCCCCAAGTCTGGAAGGAATCAGAATTCCCCCAAGCCAAAGTTGCCTGCCTTCAGCAAGCCGATGTACATCATACCCAATTCCAATTCTAATAGCTGGCTTTTCCATTTAAATTTTTACTGGTGCACAAGGTAAACACAGACAATCGATTCGGGCAAATTCAGTAGCAAATTGAAAGGCTGAATTCCTAAAATTCGTCCGGAAATAAGGGAAAATCAGGAATTGCGGCCCAATCTGAATTTCTTTGCAGTATGAATTACCTCTCGGCCGAGAATCTGCACAAGACCCTTAACCATAAAAACCTCCTAAATGGCGTAACCTTTGGCCTAAACCACGGGGAAAAAGTTGCCCTTGTGGGTCCAAATGGTGCTGGAAAATCAACTTTTCTAAAGATTCTCTCGGGCAAAGAATCGGCCGATGAAGGCGTTGTTTCTGTTCGAAAGGATATCCGCTTGGGTTTTCAGGACCAGCAAAGTCAACTGGAAGAACATCTCAGCGTATTTGAAAATCTATTTCACGCCTCCCACCCTACCGTTGGGAAAATATTGGAGTATGATTTCTTACTGGAGCGAGGACACCTTTCTGAAAAGGAAGAAGTTCAATTGCAAAAACTCAATGAAGAACTTACCCGACTCGATGCCTGGGCATTTGAAACTAGAATTCGCGAAATTTTAGGAAAACTACACCTGCAGGGAATGGAAAACCAGCTTGCGGGAACTCTTTCCGGTGGGCAGAAAAAGCGGGTTGCCATGGCAAAAGTCCTATTGATGGAACCAGACATTCTCATTTTGGACGAACCTACCAACCACCTGGATATGGAAGCAATCGAGTGGCTGGAAGACTTGATTTCCAGGCGATTTCACACAATCTTGATGGTTACCCACGACAGGTATTTTATGGATCGTGTCTGCAACCAGATTGTGGAATTACAAGATGGAGAGATTACCCGATACAAAGGCGGTTACACCTATTATCTGGAAAAACGCACAGAAATTCAGGAGGTTCGAAATGCAGAAATCAACAAAGCACAAAACCGCTACCGGCGCGAACTCGACTGGATTCGGAAACAACCAAAAGCCCGGGGCACCAAGGCTAAATATCGCGTTGATGCCTTCGAAGAAACTAAAGAAGTAGCCTTCCAGAAAACTGCAGAAACAAACCTTCAGCTTTCTGTAAAGCAAGTTCGTCAAGGCGGCAAAGTGCTCAACTTGAAAAAAGTTAATTTCCGATTGGGAGACAAAGTTCTGCTCAAAGACTTCACACACCTTTTTAGCCCAGGTGAAAGAGTTGGAATTATCGGACCGAATGGAGTTGGAAAGACAAGTTTCATTCGACTTCTCACCGGCGAAAACACTCAAACTACGGGTGACATCGACAGAGGCGAGAACACGAAAATTGGTTATTACTCTCAGGAATCCGACGAACTCCGCAATGATAAGAAGGTTATAGAAATGGTGTCTGAAGTGGCCGATGTGATTGAAATGGCCAATGGAAGTAAAATTTCCGCCTCTCAATTCTTAACGCAATTTCACTTTCCGCCACCCGCGCAACAGCAAAAAATCGGAACTCTAAGTGGAGGAGAACGAAGAAGGGTTCAGCTTATGATGACCCTACTTCGAAATCCCAATTTCCTGATTCTGGATGAACCAAGCAATGATTTCGATATTAACACGCTCCATGTTATGGAAGAATTCCTGCTCGATTTTCCGGGTACACTTTTGATTGTAAGTCACGATAGATTTCTACTCGACAAACTTGCAGAGCATTTGTTTGTATTCGAAGGCAACGGCATAATCAAAGATTTTCCGGGTAATTACACACAATGGAAATGGGCCGAAGAAGAAAAGGCAGAGTTGGCTGCACAGGAAAAACAACTTGAAAATAAAAGGAATGCCTTAAAACCGAAGGAAGAGGTAAAGCCAAAGGCCCCTACTCAGAAATTGAGTTTTAAAGAGCGACAGGAATTAGAAAATCTGGAGACAGAAATTGAAAAGATGGAAGCGAGAAAAGCTGAAATTGGCTTAAGTCTAGAAGCCGGCACAGAAACCGACCACCAGAAACTGAATGCCCTCATTACCGAGCTTGGATATGTTAGTAAGCAATTGGATGTAAAGTCAATGCGCTGGCTGGAATTGAGTGAAAGGGCCTGATTATTTTTCAGAGATATTGTTTCGAACCACTTGCAGCCAACTGCTCAAAGGTTTCCGTCTTTTAAAATGAAGGCTATAAAAATACAAGCCCTCGCTTAAGTCTGGCTTCCAAACAAAATCTCTGCTGGTTTCATAATAAACCCGATGCCCCCAGCGATTGAATATTTCCACAAAGTCGAATTCACTCGCACAATTATTGTTTGGCGCAATCTTATCCAACGAAAGGACATCATTAAGTTCATCTCCATTGTAGGTTAATAGATTGGGAAGCAATCCGAGGCTATCTGATCCATAATTAAGATTGAAAGTATAGTTAAGCGTATCGAGCAAAACATTGTCCCTGCAACTTTGTGCCCGGGCAAGAAACATAATGTCATATTGGCCGCCTGCTCCATCACAGGTAGCATCAAATCTAAAATCTCCGGAAGCGCTTCCTAATCCGCTTAACTGTTCCGGAAACAAATATCCCGGCTGTGTTTTAAGTGTTCCTTCTGGTACGATAAAAACCAGACTTCCATCCGACATTGTTGCGCGAACCTTAAACGCAATGCTCGCGCGCTCCGAAACTGAAATCTGATTACTGCTTCCTGCATAATCAGAGAAAATCCTCAAATCAGGCCGATCTGGTAAAAATTTGAAAATTTGATTTATGGTGTCATATTTTATTTCACCGCACTGACTGGCCTGCACCACCATTTGAACGCGGATAATTCCATCATCGGGGATTTTACAAATACCTGAAAAAACGATGTTGCTATTTACAGTACCAAAACCGCTTCCCGATGGCAATTCCATCCCAGCTTCCTTTGCAAAAGACAAGCCTGAAGAGGTAAACAAACTGGAGCTTACCACAATTCCTGCATTCTGCGATTGCAATGCCTGAACCGGAACAAGCAAAGGCAGAGTTTGTTTCAAGGTGATTGTATCAGGGAAAACACCATTTAGATTAATGGTCGGAACCTCAAGCGGATTTGGCTTTATATCGAGGTAAATATCCAAAGTATCTGTGTAGGATTCTGGACAGCCATTGTCTGTGGCCAAAAGACGAATCTTCCAGGGTTGGCCGGGCGGGGTAACCGAGCAGGGAGGCAGGCATACTTCCGCTTGTGCTGAGTCACTTCCATTTCCGATAAAATATAAATTACTCACTTGAAGGTTTGTTGGACCCTGCAAAACTTTCAATTCGAATGAGATCTCAGTATCATGCTGTATATCAGATAGTTTAAGAGGAAAACAAAAATTATTTCCCTGCGTTTTTAAACTTAATGTATCGTCTTTTCCCAATCGGAGGCCCTGAGGATTATTCATTACAATCACTGGCGGATCATTTGGCGGGCAATCCACAACCTGCACCTGCATTTCCTTTCGCACCTCCCCTATTTTAATTCCATTCCGTAATTCCTCACATTTCACCGAGAAGACAAACAATCCTGCCATGCTTGCTTTGCATGTCAACAATCCAGTCTGGGGATTCACCTTCAATGCCGGACTTCCTGGAATTGCAAAATCAAAACCAAATCCTGGTATCCAAACCACAGGTTCGTATGGCGCTGGAATTGGCGGGATTCCACGGGGCGTTGTGCTGCTGGAATTTCCCATCAAAGGATTGGTAAGGGAATAAACCAATTGATCTCCATCCGGGTCTATGGCAGCAAAAGACAAGGTAAAATTCTGGTTGATGCATGGAAAATCAGCCAAAATTGGCACGAATTGAGGAGAGCCATTCAGATAAGGAAGGCCCAATTTGACAACAGGAGGAAATTCCATGTAAAATGTTTGGCCGGAACTTCCTGGAAATTCGATGTTTGAAACTGTATTGTTTCGGCAACAGCGCTCCCAAATCATATAATAGCCTTTTGCCGAATTATAAACCATGGGATCCATGAAAAAATCGGTACCGTAACTCAAAACCTGGGTTTTGATGTTTACGGCCGTGCCGCAATTGGGATTTGTGTATGGCAAAAACTGACTGCTATCCTCCAATGGAAGAAAAAGCGAATCCATGTATTGGTTGTCAAATTTTCGGAAAATATGACAAATGGCATAGTCGTCCTTTGCCCCCTGGCTCCCGTTGATATAATCAAAATACAAAGTCAAATTGAACTTATACTGGTTTATTCCGACGGACTTATACGAAAATCCACCTCCTACAATGTGTGTAGCTTGAAGAGAAAATGTAGCAGCCCAGAAAAGGAGAGCGATTAAAATCTTTTTCATTCTCTATAAAATATTCTTTTTACCCTATGTCCTATGCCAGTTAGTATTTCATACGGAATTGTATCCGCCGCTTTTGCAAGTTTATGGATGGATTCAGCGTCCTCAAAAATAGTAATTTCATCGCCATC
This sequence comes from Spirosoma fluviale, assembly GCA_945902135.1. Taxonomy (GTDB): domain Bacteria; phylum Bacteroidota; class Bacteroidia; order Cytophagales; family Flexibacteraceae; genus CAMDMI01. The sequence goes on along the minus strand of CAMDMI010000052.1, from coordinate 3,491 downwards.
GCAAACATCTAATCCACTTACATCCACCATGCACATGTCCATGCATACATTGCCAAGAATTGGCACCTCGATTCCATTCCAAGAAACCATCGCCCGACCCTGAGAAAAATCTCTTCTAAAACCATCAGAATAACCAATGGCAATGGTGGCAATGGTACTATCCTGTTTCAAAACTGCTTTTCGGCCATATCCAACCGAATCACCCGCTTTTAAATTCTTAACCTGGGAAACAATGGTTTTCAACCTCGATACTGAACGAAGTTCATCCTGAAGAAGTCGATTTGCCTCAATGCCATACAAACCAATTCCGAGACGCACCATTTCGAAGGCCGCTTCCGGGAACCTGAGAATTCCTGCAGAATTGAGAACATGGCGTTTAAAGCCAGAAATACCTGCCGCCTCAAGCGAACTGCAGAATTGGTTAAACTTCTCAATCTGCGAATTTGAATAATCCGAAAGTCTTTCTTCATCTGCGCCGGCCAGATGCGTAAAAACTGTAGAAACTGCAATTTTAGACGCTTTTAGGATTTGAATTAGTTCGGAAGTTTCCTCTGGCATAAAACCGAGCCGGTGCATGCCTGTATCAAGCTTAATATGGACCAGAGGATTTTTTATGTGCCTGTTGGAATTTCTGATTTCAAGAAAAACAGACAAAAGTCTGAAACTATAAATTTCGGGTTCCAGATTCCAGGCAAAAATTGAATCCATGGCATCGGGCGTTGGATTCATCACCATTATTGGAAGGCTGATGCCTGCTTCGCGAAGTTTTATTCCTTCATCTGCATAAGCCACAGCGAGATATTCCACCCTGTGAAATTCAAGCAAGCGTGCAATTTCCTCATCTCCACTGCCGTAACCGAAAGCTTTTACCATGGCCATGATGCCGGTACCTGCAGGAAGTCTGGACTTGTAAAAATTCAAATTATGGACCATTGCGTCGAGGTTGATCTCGAGTCTGGTTCCGTGAATTTTTTCCTGCCAGGCGATCACCAAATGCTCAAGGCCAAATTTCCGGGCACCTTTTATTAAAAGGATACAGGAATCAAAATCTGAAATCGACACCTGCGACTGAAGCTCTTCTTGATTGGCAAAATGCCGATGACCTTCTGGCAACTGGAAAAATGCGCTCTTCAACTGCCTGCCGATGGTGAGAAGATTGCTCACTTCATGATCCTCCAGAATCTTGGTCAGGTGTTTCTGAAGATCTTCATTAGAACCTGAAAACGCTTCAATGTCCGACAAAATCAAAACAAGATTCTGCCCTTCACGCCTTTGTAGCGTTGCAAATTGCAAAGCTGCTTCCAGCCCGTTGATGTCGTTGGTATAACTATCGTCGATTAAAGTATTTCCGTACCGCCCGGCTTTGAGGCTAAGCCGCATTTCCGGAAGGTTCAGCGTTGGCAATATTAGCCTGATTTCGTTCGGGTGAACACCAAGAAATAAGGCCGCTGAAATACAATTTCCCAGGTTTTCCAGAGAAGCATTGTCCTGGTAAGGAAGGTCAAACAACTCTGACTTATTCATAAAAAAGAGTTTCATGCCCTGAGAAGACTTCTCCCAATGCCATGGCAACAATTCAATATCCGGCAGCTCGTTATTGATAATTTCTCTTTGGATATCAAGCAACTGGGAAGAAAGAACCAATTGCCTCGAATGCTTAAACAAGGATAGTTTTTCCCGGTATTTTTCCTGTTCACTTGAAAATCCCTCAGAATGTGCCGTGGCCAGATTGGTAAGAATTCCGAGTTCTGGTCTGATAATTTTTTCGAGTTTAGTCATCTCACCAAACTTCGAAATTCCGGCTTCAAAAAGTCCAAGTGTATGATTGCCAGACAGATTCCAAACAGAAAGAGGAACACCAATTTGAGAATTAAAGCTTTTGGGATTTTTGCAAACCACAAATCTGGCTTCCAGCAACTGACTTAACCATTCTTTTACAATCGTCTTGCCATTGCTACCCGTAACTCCAATTACAGGGAAAAAAAATCTGCTTCTATGATGCGCAGCAAGATCAGCCAAAAATTCGCCCACATTTTCTGTGAGAACAACATTCTGGCTTCCGGTTTTGCGAAGTTTTTCAAACCACTGCTTGTCGGAGACCACCCATTGGCAGACACCTTTCCTAAGCAAATCCGGAATAAACTTATGACCATCAGCTCTTTCTGTCTGGATTGCAAAGAATGTCCCTGCCCCGGATTCAGGCACCAATCGGCTATCATAATAAAGAGACCCGATTTCCCTGGTGGGATCTGTAAGGAAGATTCCAGACAAGCGGCTCATCCTTTCCAATTCTCCAAATCTTATTCTATCCAAAATAAAAGCAGTTTCATTGGCAAGATGCTTTTCAATTTCGGTTTCAAACGGGATTTTTTTCAATTTGCCTTCCCATTTCCTATTTATCCATTGTCAAGCCTTACAGAAAACGGAAAGCTGCCAGTACTCCGGCTCAAAAACATCAGTCTGGCTTCCGGAACGCTGGTATTTAAAGCCCTTGCAGATGAATCAAGGTTAAGGATTCTCAACCTTATGTTGTTCCGAGAAGAATTAAGCATAAGCGATTTGGAACTGATTTTGGATTTTACTCAAACCAAAACCGCACGGCTGATGGGAATTTTAAAAACTGCCGGACTGGTACAAAGCCGAAGGCAGGATTACTGGGTATTTTATAAGCTTAAGGAAGAGTCAGTGGAGCTCTTGCAAGATTTGCTTGGCTTAATGGAAAAAGACCCAATTTTTCAGAAAGACATCAGGTCTTGTGAGGTAATGGAATCCAACAGAGAGTTGATGATTAATAAAATGGCGCTCAGGCAATACAAACCGCGTAACTATGACTGAAACCCGGATTTTACGGCCTGAGGAAGTTATTAAAATTCTGCCTGAATCAATTCTGCGGCTACAGCCACTATACAACCAGCCAGAATTTCCAGAACTCATCAAACCGGGAAAACTGCGATTTGGTCAGGTAAGTCATAAGAATGAAACCATATTTTTTCCCTTTACAGGAGATGTGTTTTTGTGGAAGTGGCGCATTTTCCAATTGCCCTATTGCCAGCAGTTTTCCCCTTTTTCTACCAGCGAAATCCAGTTAAATGCTGAATCAAGCACCTTGTGGCTTGAATGGCTTCGGGAAAAAAGTTATTCGTGTCAATGGGCTTTTCCTCAAATGGAAATCAATCCTGCGATCAAGGGCATCAAGACAAAAACCAATCAGTTTTTAGACTTAGAAAAAACTGCCGATGAGATATTTTCTTCCTGGAAAAAAGGTCGATTTAATTCGCTTTCGAAATCATCCGAATTTGAAACAATCGAATTGGACCATGCACAGTTCAAGAAATTCTTAGTGAATTTGAATCTAACAAAAGGAGGGCGAGGATGGAAACCAAATACCTTTGAAAAGGCAGCCATTCTGCGGATATCAAATTCGGTTTTTTTTGGCAAAAACTTAAAGCGCTTTGCCGTTATAGAAAATGGATTGTGCCTGAGCCTGTTGT
>CAMDMI010000051.1 GCA_945902135.1 Spirosoma fluviale | reverse complement strand
ATTGATAAAATGAATATGTTTTTTCCCAAACAATTGTTTGTCCGTCGGTAGCTACGCGAAACAAGCGACCGGATGGACTAAAACCTGGTGTTTGACCACAGATGGTAAATCCTCCATCCGTATTGGGGAATATAGAACTAACCCTGCAATTTGCAAAAAACCAGGTTTTTAGTGTGTCTCCATTTTGATTGCATTTGGCTATCCATGTATCAGAAAGGTTGTTGTTGGGGTCATAATTAATAGTGGAGCCTATTATGATGGAGCTGTCTTGCAATTGAACCAAACAATTTGGAATTGACCCCTTGTTTCCTTGTCTAAGCCAACGCTTTGCCCAAATTACATTTCCGGAAGTGTCGGTTTTTAGCAAAACATTGTATCTGGTCTGGCCAGAACCATGAACTCCTGAAAAGAGATAATTGCCATCCAAAGCCTCTGTTACACCATAACCAACACCTCCTATCCAGGAACTCATCAAAGTTTTACCAAATCCATTTGAGCCGTCTGACCTGGTTTTGGTCATATACATGTAGTTGATTACAGAAGGTGACTGCTGACCAATGGTGACAAGGCTTCCTTTTCTGGTTTGCATCAAATTATTGGCATATTCAGAAGAAGTACCTGGACTCCCAATCGTTCCACCCCAAACCGAATCGCCTTGAGAATTCACTTTTATTAAGAAAACATCCTGTTGATAATTTGAATTGAACGGAACTGAGGTACCTGAAATAACAAATCCCGAATCGGCTGTCTGAACCAACCTGTTGGCATAGTTGATTTGATTGGTTGAATATTGCTTCATCCACAATAGGTTGCCAATTGAATCGGTTTTTGCCACCATTATTTTTATGTCGCTGCTGCCGAGATTGGAGGTATAGGTCCCCCCGCAAAAGGCAAAGCCACCATCAAAAGTTTTTACTACGGACATTCCATAATCTCCTATTTGCCCTCCGTAAGTTTTTACAAAAGTGTTTTGAGCAAAAATTTGGGTAGAAAGTAAAAAAATAAGATTTAAAGAAAGGAAAGTGAAGCTTTTGAAAAAATGAATCATATCGAGATTATAAAATTTCGCCCCATCCTGCTGTCTCCCTGGCACGCTGCTTGAGAACGCCTTCCATTGAAGTGAACGACGCGCATCTCGCAATTTTGTTGTCAGCCTTACTATTTGCCGTTTATCAAATCCATTTTTTTCTAGATGCATAGTGAATGATTGCGAGCTTAGAGAAATCATTTCTCTAACTTGATCCAAACTGGCTTCTTGCTGAATTTCTCCCAGTTCTTTTAGTCTGATTAGCTTGTATAAAAGCTTTTGTTGTGGTGTCAAGATATTTCCAATTTGATGGAAAAATAGCTTGAGTAGACTTCCTGAGCAAATTCTTCATGTATATCCTAATTGTATTAGAATATAAACGAACATAAAATGAAAAAGTCCAGCCAATTGGCTGGACTTAAGTCGGGGTGGCAGGATTCGAACCTACGACCTTGGCGCCAAGGCGCCACGCGATGAGAATTGGCTTAAGTTCGATGGAGGTCCTCAAGGAATCGTTTTGCACCTCTGGACTTAATTTTCTTTTCCCAAGCCATTGCTTGCTGGCGGTTTTAAGAATGCAGGATAACCTTCAAGGTTTTGAGTTATTTTGATTTCCAGTAATTTACGGGTGAGTTCTCTTTCTACGATAGGTGAATGAAGGAGGGAGTTATGGACAATTCCTCAAAACCATTTTTTTTACATTCGGTTTGTTTTTAAAATTGAAAAAAATCTCATTTCGAATATCTATGAATACGAAAAAAATTGTACTGATTCTGAGTTTGTTACCTATGTTTATATGCATCTGGGTTGCGGTTGCAAGGTCTTCCGATAATCAGGCAGATGCCATTTTGGGTGTTTGGTTATCTGGTACAGGCAAGGCAAAAATCAAAATTTTCAAGGATGCGGAAAGCAAGTACCACGGAAAAATAGTCTGGCTTCGGGACCCACTCAATGAAGAAGGCAAACCCAAAATGGATAAAAACAATCCGGATGAAGCTAGAAAGAAGACCCCATTGCTCGGGCTGCAGAATCTCCGGAATTTCGTTTACGAGGGTGAAAAAAAATGGATTGACGGGCAGATTTACGATCCCGAAAACGGAAGCGATTACAGTTGCAAGATGGAACTCATCGACAACAACACCCTTGAAGTGAGAGGGTTTATCGGAATTTCTTTGTTTGGCAGAACGGACGTTTGGAAGCGTCAGGTCCTCAAAGCCAAATAGATTCCAACAAGAATTAAGGACTAACCAGATTCAGGCTGATCCCGGCATACAAAGGATTGCCGAGTTTGGATTCATAAACAAATACTCCTCGTTCACTGGTTCTTCCTTCCGAAAAGTTGAATTTGTAATTCATTCGCCATCCTGCCTGAACCGAAAGCCAGATGAATCCGGTTATTTTTTGCTCGAACATCAGGCGGAACTTTAGCTCAGACCGCCGAAGTTCGAGCTGTTCAATCGGCTCTGCCTTCGGGTTGACAAATGCGAATTCATTCTTTGAAATCTGATAGCTATTCCCTTCAATCTCAAATCCACCCAGGAGAATGGATTGTGGGGAAAAGTTATACCGCAAATGCGCCCGGGCAGGTAATAATATTTCCAATCCCCACTTATCGTTAAACGTTTTGTTCATCAGGAAAAGCGGGATGTATAATTTCTCTCCTCCACGCCAGGTTTGGGTAGCCCCGATTGCCCACATCATATTTTCACTTTTTTTCCAACCATACAGAGCGGCAAAGGTGTAGGTCGGTTTTGGAAGTTGCTTATCCAACGTGTTCCAACCAAAATTTCCGGAGAAATCACCGAGAGCCGACAAAATCAGAAAGTGCTTTTCATCCAGAGGTTTGAATGCTGTTACATTCAGGCCGACTGTTCGAAGCCCTTTGGTAAGGGCACTTCCAAGTGGTGGGTTTTCAAAGCCATTTGCTCCTTCCTTTTTGAAGGACAGTGCGCTTTCATAATAGTTTGCGCCAAGGTTGAGGATAAACCGGTTGTTCGAAATAACGGGTGCATTGAATTGTCCCCGTGTTCCGCCCATGAATTTCACATTTTGTTTTTTGAAGGATTGATCACCAACTCCTTTATAAGTAAACTCCATATCAAAAGGTGCCTGCCACTCATAGCCCAATGATATCAATTTGGTAGGAGAAAGCATCCGTACTTTCTGTGTGCAAAATTTAACCGATTCATCGGTACTCCCATATTGACTGTAGTCTTCTTCTTCAACCTTTGTTGAATCTGCAACCTGACTGAAAACAGGAAAATTAATCAGTGTTAGCAGGACGAAAATGCGTAAGGTGTTGGTTATCATAGGTAAAAAAAGAGAGCCCCTTGCAAATATATGTCCCGGCATTATTCTGCAATACTTTTGGATCTTTTTTGTGGGGAATTGTTTTAACCCAATTCCATATTATAATAAGCTATATCGGCAGATTTCGGTGAGTTTCTGAGTGAGAATCCGATAGCAGCCACCCTGGAATTTGCATCATTTGGTAAGCAGAAAATCAACCCCGAACCAAAAATAGAAGTAAGCCCAATTCAAGTGGTGAAGCCATTGACCACTGTGGAAGATATTACCTTCAGTAAAATGGCAGCCAAATGTCCGAACCTGTAGCAGTTTGCCACTGCCCTTGATTATAAGCCTAAAGACGGGCAAGCCGATTCATATTGTACCCATTGAAGAAATGGAGCAATCAAAGCCACCCGCAGAACCCGTTCAGGCCAGCAATGTGGAAGAACCGACTGAAGAAGATATCAGAAGGCTGGATGCCATTGTGGAAGCTTTCAGGAGAAATCAAGGCTGTTTTTGTGCACATGAAAAAAGGGTTACCTCATTTTATTGAGATAACCCTTTGATTTTCATTGTCGGGGTGGCAGGATTCGAACCTACGACCTTGGCGCCAAGGCGCCACGCGATGAGAATTGGCTTAAGTTCGATTGAGGTCCTCAAGGAATCGCTTTGCACCTCTGGATTTAATTTTCTTTTCCAAAGCCATTGCTTGCTGGCGGTTTTCAGTCATTGTGCTCCAGACCAATTTCCAGGGGATTCCATTTTTAATGGAAGGTGTTTTTCCTGAATTATGTTCCTGAATTCTTCTTTGGAAGTCATCCGAATGTCCTGAATAGTACCTTTCAATCGATGGTGAAAAAAGTATGTAAACGAACATAAAATGAAAAAGTCCAGCCGATTGGCTGGACTTAAGTCGGGGTGGCAGGATTCGAACCTACGACCTCCTGCTCCCAAAGCAGGCGCGATACCGGGCTACGCTACACCCCGAGATTTACGTCTTCCGACGGCGAAATTGGTTTTCGACCTTGGCGCCAAGGCGCCACGCGATACTGGGCTACGCTACACCCCGAGATTTACGTCTTCCGACGGCGAAATTGGTTTTCGACCTTGGCGCCAAGGCGCCACGCGATACCGGGCTACGCTACACCCCGAAATTTACGTCTTCCGACGAAAAACGTTTTCTGAGAATTGAACCGCGAAGGTTAAAAATTCAGTGGCACATCTCTCGGCCATTCCCTTTTGGGGCTGCAAAGATAGTATTTTGATTAATAGGTCAAATTTTTTCGCGAAATTATTTTAAGATCTTTCCATAAAGATCAAATTCTCCTGCGTCTGTCACATTCACATTCACAAATTCGCCGATTGTAAGGCTAAGTCCTTTTTTCTCAATCAGCACTTCATTGTCCACTTCTGGCGAATCGAACTCGGTTCTGCCTACATAATAATCCCCTTCTTTTCGGTCTATCAACACTTTTAAATTTTCTCCGATTTTCTCCTGATTAAGTTCAAAAGAAATTTCTTCCTGGGCTTTCATTATGTCATCAAGGCGCCTCTGTTTTTCTTCCTCGTGTACATCATCATTCATTCCACCAGAATGTGTCTGGTCCTCGTGGGAGTAAGTGAAAACTCCAAGTCTGTCAAATCGCATTCGGCAAACAAAATCCAATGTTTCCTCAAAATCTGAATCTTCCTCGCCTGGGTGACCAGAAATGAGGGTGGTGCGCAGTGCAATTCCGGGAACTTTGCTTCGGATTTCTGAAATAAGGTCTTCCGTTTTTGCTCTGGTAATTCCCCTTCGCATCAGTTTCAATACCTTGTCGGAACCACTTTGAAGGGGCATGTCGAGATACTTGCAAATGTTGCTTCGTTCTGCCATTACATCCAGAATTTCCATGGGGAATCCTGAAGGATAAGCGTATTGTAACCTAATCCATTCAAGCCCTTCTACATCCGACAATTTTCTTAAAAGGTCGGGCAGCGTTCTTTGCTTATTTATGTCCAAACCATAATAGGTAAGGTCCTGTGCAATGAGAATGATTTCCTTGGTACCGCCTTTTACCAGATTTTTGGCTTGACGAATCAATTGTTCTTCCGGAAAACTAAGGTGTTTTCCCCGCATGATCGGAATGGCACAAAAAGAGCATGGCCTGTCACAACCCTCAGCGATTTTCAGGTATGCATAATGGGCGGGCGTTGTAATAAGTCGCTCCCCAAGAAGCTCTTTTTTATAGTCGGCTTTGAGTGTTTTAAGAAGTCTTGGAAGTTCACTGGTTCCAAAAAATGCGTCAACACTTGGAAATTCTAATTCGAGGTCATCTTTGTATCGTGCAGATAGGCAGCCTGTTACATAAACTTTGTCCACCAAACCTTGTTCCTTGGCATCTGCGTACCGGATAATGGTATCAATGGATTCCTGTTTGGCATTTTCTATAAATCCACAAGTGTTGATAACCACAATCTGTGAATCATCCTTTTTGGATTCATGCTCTACTTCAAAGCGGTTGGCCTTCAGTTGGGTGAATAGTTCTTCGCTGTCAACAAGGTTTTTAGAGCAACCCAGGGTTACGATGTTTACCTTGTTTTGAATCAGGCCTTTTGTTTTCATTCGTATAGATAAGGCAACAAAGGTAACAAATAGCCAATGCCTTAGAATTCTGAAGAAAGGAAAAAAAAACAGGGCAGTCTTTTGAGCCGCCCTGCCTTGAAAAATCTTTGAAATTCTATCCTTTCAAAAACTGCCTCGTTACATATTGCATAATGCCTCCGTGGCGGTAATATTCAATTTCTACCTGTGAATCCAATCTTGAGATTGCTTCGAAGGTGAATTCAGAGCCATCTTCACGAACAGCTTTTACGCTAAGCATTTTACCCGGACTTGTATCTCCTGCAAGACCTGTGATGCTGAAGGTTTCCCTTCCGGTCAATCCAAGACTTTCGGCGTTTTGGCCATCCTTGAATTGAAGCGGGGCTACGCCCATTCCAACAAGATTGCTCCGGTGAATACGCTCGTAGCTTTCCGCAATCACGGCCTTCACTCCAAGAAGGTATGTTCCTTTTGCTGCCCAGTCGCGGCTGGAACCGGAACCATATTCCTTTCCTGCCAGAACCATTAGCGGTGTGCCGCTGGCTTTGTACTGAACAGAAGCATCATAAATGGTGGTTTCTTCTCCTGAAGGGAAATAGGTTGTAAATCCTCCTTCTTTGGTGGCCACCTTGTTCTTAATACGCACATTGGCAAAAGTACCGCGGACCATTACTTCGTCATGACCACGACGGCTTCCATAAGAATTAAAATCCTCTTTCTCTACGCCACGGCCAATCAGGTATTTACCCGCTGGTGTGCCTTCTTTGAATGAACCGGCTGGAGAAATGTGGTCGGTGGTTACAGAATCGCCCAAAGACAAAAGAACTCTTGCGCCATGGATGTCTGAAATTTCTCCCGGCTCCATGCTCATGTTTTCGAAAAATGGCGCCTCCTTGATGTAGGTGGATTCAGAATCCCAGCTATAGACTTCTCCTTTTGCAGCCTCAAGTGCCTGCCAGCGGCTGTCGCCATCGAAAATGGTGCCATAACTGGCCTCATATTCACTGGCTGAAAGCGAGCGCTTCATGGTTTCGTTGATTTCTTCTGTGCTTGGCCAGATGTCTTTCAGGAAAACAGCATTTCCAGCATTGTCCATTCCTAATGGCTCAATTTCAAAATCGATGTCAACTTTACCGGCAATTGCGTAGGCAACCACAAGCATTGGCGACATAAGGAAATTCATTTTTACCTGCGGGTGCACACGGGCTTCGAAATTTCTGTTTCCAGAAAGGACAGAAGCAACAACCAGGTCACCACCGTCTACAGCCTTGGCAATGTGCTCCGGCAATGGACCGGAATTTCCAATGCAGGAAGTACATCCATACCCTACAACATTGAATTTCAAGGCTTCTAAATCCTCAAGCAAATCGGCTTTGCGGAGATATTCTGTTACAACTTTTGAACCCGGGGCAAGTGATGGCTTCACCCATGGTTTAACATTGAGGCCTTTTTCTCTGGCTTTTCTGGCCACGAGTCCTGCCCCAATCATAACGGAAGGATTGGAAGTATTGGTGCAGGAAGTAATGGCGGCAAGCACCACATTTCCGTCATACAACATAAAGTCTTCCTTGCCATCGTGCACATATGTGCCTTTCATATCACCTTCTTCAATTGTGTCGGTGGCAGTTTCAGCTCTGCTTTCAGAGGCTACATATTTTCTGCCAAAACCCTCCTCTATGAGGTTTGAAAATTTTGATTTGAATTCGCTTACCACAATTTTATCCTGTGGGCGTTTTGGACCTGAAACAGTAGGAACTACTGTAAATAGATCGAGTTCAACCACAGATGAATATTCAATTGGTTCTGAATGGTCGAGCCAAAGCATATTGGCTTTGCAATAGGCTTCCACGGTTTGAACCAGTTCTTCCGGGCGGTTTGTTTTGCGCAGATAATCAAGTGTTTGATCGTCAATCGGGAAGTAGGAAATTGTGCTTCCAAATTCAGGCGACATGTTGGAAATTGTTGCCCTGTCTGGCACTGAAAGTGTAGAAAGTCCTTCTCCGAAAACTTCCACAAATTTTCCTACAACGCCATGTTTGCGAAGGAGTTGCGTGATGGTCAGTACCATATCTGTTGCAGTGGTTCCAAGCGGAAGTTTTCCGGTAAGCTTTAGGCCAACTACTTCAGGCATAATGAAGAAAAGCGGCTGACCAAGAAGTGCGGCTTCGGCTTCGATGCCGCCAACACCCCATGCCACCACGCCGATGCCATTCACCATAGGAGTGTGCGAATCTGTTCCTACCAAAGTATCAGGGAATGCCACACCATTGCGAACCTGAACAGCTTTTGCCAGATATTCCAGGTTTACCTGGTGGCAAATTCCCATTCCTGGAGGAACAACAGAGAAATTATCGAATGACCTTTGGGCCCATTTCAGAAACTGATAGCGCTCGCTGTTGCGCTCATATTCCACTTCAACATTCTTTTCGAGGGAATCGGAAGTGCCAAAATAATCCACCATTACAGAGTGGTCAATGACCAGATCCACCGGAATTACAGGGTTTGCTTTGTTTGGGTTTTTACCCTTGCGCTGCAATTCACCGCGAATGGAAGCAATGTCAACCACCGCTGGAACACCGGTGAAATCCTGCATCAGAACCCTTGCAGGCATGAATGGAATTTCCTTGTCGGCCGGTTTTGGTGACCAGCTCAATACGGTGTCAACATTTTCCTTGGTAATGGCAAAACCATCATAGTTGCGCAGCGCATTTTCCACCAGTATCCGAATGGAGTAGGGGAGCTTCGAAATGGAATGTCCTTGTTTCTGGAGCTCGGCCAGACTATAATATTTTACAGATCCTGTGGAGGTGGAAAGTTCTCTGACAATTCCGTAGAGGTCGTTTTTTTCTGACATTGTATAATGGTGATATCGAGGTGGAAAACCAATTTTCCGGGCCGCAAATTTAGCAAATGCCATGGTTTATCCACCTTGATTTTTATCCTATAATAAAAAAAAGACCACCCTTTCGGATGGCCCTTTTTTTGAAAAACCACTATTTATGCACCTGTTAGTCTTTAGAAAATCTCTGAACCCGGATGCCTTCTGCATTGACAACTCGGATGAGGAAATTGCCTTTTTGCAAACTGTTTATGGCAAGGCTGATGCTGGCATTTCCGGCTTCGAAAGTTTTTGTTTCGCTTAGGATTTTTCTACCCATCATGTCGATTACTTCTACCTGAGCCTCATTTAGTAAAGTATTGATTTCTAAAGTGAGGGTCTCGCTGCCATTAGAAGGATTTGGATACATGCTGAGTCTTTTAAAATCTGGCTGATTGATTTCCTCTTCTGAAGAAACGGCCTCGCGACCTCCGCCGGCAACCACATCCAAGGCGCAAAGAGCATTCAAGTGAGAAGAGGTCTGCGCCTGATTGGTTGTGATGGTTCCGGTATAGCCTGCCTGCCTGCAAGGTGTTGAATTGGCCACAACGGGTTGATCGTATTTGCTTAAAGGACTCATTGGGCAACTTGGTGATGTGATGGTGCCAAGGCCCATATCCATTTTGGTTGCGTAGGAGCGATTATTCAGACCATTAATGCCAGATCCAAATGAAACCAGGTTCGTGATTAAAAATGGATCATTCGAACGGACGATTGAGAATAAGTTGCCGGTCACTATGGTTTCATATAAGTTGGCTGAAACTGGAGTTCCCAGATTGTCGACCATGTATGTGGCCTTATTTCCGTTGAAGGCAAATGATCCGCAAACCGCATACATTGGAGATCCAACAGTATTAGGGAACTCAATTACCTCGTTTCCTTTGATTTGTGCAGCAGTTCCTGCAGCACCCATATTAAAGTTGTAAACTCTTTGGAAGACATTAACCGGGGCGGCTCCGGCAAGGTTCATTTTCATTAAAATGTCTCCTGAAACACCAGCTCCCAGTCCGGGTCCTCCAAGTGCATTCACGCTGCCAAGAATCATGAATTCTCCAGTTGAAAGGCGAATGATGGATTTGAATTCCTGAATTCTCGTAGCGAAAACATTGGTTGGGGAATAGCTGTAGGTAGCGAGCAGGTTACCGGTTGTTTCGTCAAATTTCATCAGCATGCCGTAATTGGTTACAGTTGTACCCGATACGCTTGTGCCTTTTCCTACAACCCAAACAATTCTGTTTGCGGCATCAGTGGCCATGGAAACTCCCGCAACGCTAATCCTTAGATTGTTGGCATTTGTAATTCTGAATGCTCTGGAATAAGACAAAGCTCCTGTGCCACTTACCATACTTAAGAAAACATTGGAAAAAGTTGGCGCTGCAGCTTGCACCGTGTTGCCACAAATCAGGAATTTGTCAGGATTATTGGGTGCATTACGAACGCAGCGGGCTTCATCCACTGAGCTGGCACCAAAATTCAGTCTTCTAACGGCAGAAATGGCTCCTCCAGAATTCGCGCTGAAAAATAGAGCATCTGTTGAGGCACCTGTTCCAACCCGACCGACAACAGCGTAGTTTTGGGGAATGGCGGATGTGGGAAGTAGTCGCTCTGTTACAGAATTTGCCTCGCAAAATTCAACAGGGGCAGCTGCTGTGGCTCTTACTTGAATTGAAAGATTTACGGCGGGAGAGCCATCGTCGTTAAGTCTTACAAATCTTGCGGAGCGAAAACCTACGCTTGGTTGAAAGGCACCAACAGCGGCTGTTCCTGGCATGAGACTGTTGTCTGTTCCGGAGCGCAGTTCTTCGGCGCCTGGGTTTGCTAATGTTGGTGTGTAATACCGCTGAAAGCGTTGTGCTTCGGTTGAAAGTGCGGCAAGAAGAAGGGCGGGAAGTAAAATTGACTTTTTCATTTTGAATTTGGGATAAAGATTAATTGGAAATATTTCCGAAGTGCCCTAACGGCCTGACCTATTCAGGGTTTCATTTGTCTCGATAATTTCTTGTGGGTAATGGAGAATTTATTTTTAAACAACTGATTTTCAGATATTAATTGACGAAAAAAAATCAGGAAAAAAACTGCTGTTTGTTGCTTGAGGTTTGCACAACCCTTACAGTTTTGGGTTTGGAACTAAATTTTAAGGATTAAATTATTAAATGATTCAGGTCTGAAACTTAATGATGACCACAATTAGATTTGTCCGAAAAGTTATGGGCAAGGCTTGGTAACTTTGGCCCCTGTTAATGCTATTTTATGTCCATAACGAAACCAGTTGTTCCCTATGCCGAATCCACTGCCACCAAAAAGGAGCAGGTGGCCAGGATGTTCGATAATATTTCACACAGCTACGACAGGCTAAACCGAATTCTTTCTTTCGGGATTGACATTTGGTGGAGAAAAAAGGCGGTAAGCACACTTCGGAAAGGCAATCCTAAACTGATACTCGACATCGCAACGGGCACAGGTGATCTGGCGATTGAAGCCCTTCGCTTGAATCCGGATAAAATTATCGGTGTGGATATCAGTGAAGGTATGATGGCTTCTGGCAGAATCAAATTGGCCAAACTTGGATTGACAGATAAGATTGAATTGCGCAGCGGCGATTCTGAAAATCTCAACTTTTCAGATGGGCAATTTGATGCTGTGATGGTGAGTTTCGGGGTCAGAAACTTTGAAAATCTTGAACTTGGACTTCAGGAAATTTTTCGAGTGCTGCGTCCGGGGGGACAATTGATGGTTCTGGAGTTTTCAAAACCACGCAATTCTATCATTAAATTATTTTATGGAATTTATAATCGAAGCCTGCTACCACTTACAGGTCGCCTGCTTTCAAAGGATGCCGCCGCCTACACTTATCTCCCTCAATCCGTAATTGCATTCCCGGAAGGAGAAGATTTCCTTAAAATTCTAACAAAGCAAGGCTTTCAAGGCACGAAGGCATTACCTTTGACTTTCGGAATCAGTACGATTTATACCGGATTCAAATAGTTGCCGGTTTTTATCGTTACAAACATCCTTAAGTGATTAACCCAAAGTCTTACATATTACTAAAATTTTGCCTGCTGGCATTTCTGCTGCTACCCCTTATGTCTTGGGCTCAGTCGCAGAATCAGTTCCAGCGTTCCGGAGATGATTCCAAAACAGTGAAAAGGAAAGGGCAAAATTTGGTTGCTTATGACGACAGATTCCTGCATTATGGGTTTTTTCTTGCCATCAACCAATCGCAGTTTCGGGTTACTTCCAGTAATTTCTTTTATGAGCAACAACAGGATTCTACAAAAATAAAGGACAGTTCTGCGCTCTTGATCATGAACTCAATTCCTTCCTTAGGATTTACCACAGGCTTTATTCTCAACTTCAGGATTTTTGATTTGTTGGATGCCCGCGTTCTTCCAACAGTTTCCTTTTACCAGCGCTATGTTGAATTTGAAAACTTGAAGGGCACCCGAAATGTGGAATTGAAACAATCGACCTTCAGTTTTATCGAGTTGCCGATCATGGTGAAATTCAAATCGCAGCGTCGAAACAACACTCGAATGTATTTGCTGGCCGGCATTAAGCCAGCCTTCGAAGTAGGCTCGAAGAAAAATGAAATTCAAAGTGACCGGCTTCGGTCAAATGGATTTGATTTCAATGTAGAATATGGTTGCGGGTTCGATCTTTACTATCCGCTTTTTAAATTTTCACCGGAGGTCAGATTTTCACATGGATTCTCGAATCTGCGTTCAGCCGATCCAAATGTCTATGCAAACAGCATTCAAAAAATGCTCACGCACACGGTGACATTTTATTTCAATTTCGAATAACTAAATCTTCCTAAGTCTTTCTGTTGCCATTAAAAGGGTTTCATCTTCCTTGGCAAAGCAAAAACGAAGCACCCTGTTGTCGGTGCCATCTGCATAAAATGCGGAAAGTGGAATGGCCGCAACCCCCGGGGTTTCAGTGAGCGTTTCGGCGAAAGCAGCCGAGGATTTGGCCACTTCTTCAGGAAATTGAACACATTGAAAATAAGAGCCTTTTGTTTGAAGGGGCTGGAAAATGCTTCCCTTGATTCCTTCAAGAAAAAGGTCGCGCTTCCGCTGAAAAAAGGCTGGTAATCCAAGATAAGTCTGGGGCTCTTGCAAATATTCTGCAATGCCTTGCTGCAATGCCGAACTCACCGAAAAAACATTGAACTGGTGGTGGTTGCGGAATTCTTTTGTGAATGCTGGCGGCGCCACGCAATAGCCGATTTTCCAGCCGGTGCAGTGCAAAACCTTTCCAAGCGAAAAGGCCACAAAGGATCTGGCGAACAAATCGGGATATCGGAGAATGCTTTCATGCTTTTCTCCGTCAAAAACCAGATGCTCATACACTTCATCGCTCATAATGATAATGTCGGTGCCCTCCACAATGGACCGCAATTGTTCAATATCGGTCTCGCTGAGAACGCTGCCGCTTGGGTTGTGCGGCGAATTGATGAGAATCATCCGGGTGCGTGAAGTAATTTTACTTCTGACATCTTCCCAGGGAATGCTGTAATCTGGATGCCGGAGTGAAATGGTGACAGGAACGGCGCCCATTATCCGAATATTGGGAATGTAGCTGTCGAAACAAGGTTCAAACACAATTACTTCATCTCCATCTCTGAGTACAGCGGTGAGTGCGTTTGAAATGGCATATGTGCCGCCTGGCGTAATGGTAATTTCAGTTTCAGGGTCTGGCTGAAAACCATAAAGTGAATTTATTTTTGAAGAGATTACTTCCCTCAAGAAGGGGTTTCCATTGCTGTGGGCATACTGGTTATGGCCGTCTTTCATGGCTTTAAAAACCAATGCCTGCAATTTTTCATCCATCGAAAAATCGGGAAAGCCTTGTCCCAGATTAATGGCGCCATGTTTTCGGGCCAGCTGGGTCATGCTTGTGAAAATAGAAACCGGAAGGTTTGGGAGTTTGCTTTTGATTTCAGGACTGTTCATCATGAGCCAGAGACAAAGTGATTTGCATTGAATTGGCAATACAACGGATAAAAAATTACTTTTGCGACCGTTTTTAACTGTTCGGGTTCGCCCTTGCGACCCACCAAAGTATTTATATGGACAAGAACCAGGCCACCGGCCTTATACTCCTCTTCGGTATTCTGTTTGCCTATTTTACCTTCTTTGCCCCAAAGCCAGAGCAACTTCCTGCTGCAAAAAAGGAAGCTGCAAAGCTTGCCGCGGATACAGCGAAGAAGGCAAGTCAGGAAGAAATCGCGTATTCCGGTCTCCGTCAGGCGGGCCTTGCAGATTCTTCCATTACCATTGATACCATTCCGCTAATCCTTGAAAATGAAGACATTCGTGTTAGCATTAGTCCATTGGGCGGCCAGGTGCGTGAAGTGCAACTTAAAAAGTACAAAACCTGGGAAGGAAAGCCACTAATCCTTCTTTCGGGCAAGCGCAGCAGCCAGCATTTTTTTGTAAATGCTTCTGGAAAAAGGCTTGACCTTTCTATTTTACCTTTCAGCGGAAAGGTTCAGAAAGCAGGAGATTCCTCTGTGCTTGAATTGAAGTCAAATCTTTCCGGAATGACCGGGCTTTCTCAGCGATTTGTTCTTCCTGCAAAAGGATTTGAACTCAGGCAAGCGGTAAATGCTGGAATTGCCGGGATCAATCCCAAGGCTGAAATGGTGTTTGTGCAGGATGCTGCTCAACTTGAAAAGGACATTCTCCAAAATCGCACCACCACCAACATCAATTATTTTGAAAAGGAAGAAGGATTTACCGGTCTTTCTGAAACCTCTCTCAGCGAAGAAAAGGCAGAAGTGTCGAAGCCATTGGCCTGGTTTTCTTTCAAGCAAAAGTTTTTCAACTGGGGTGTCATTGCCGATGGTCAGTTTGATGGACTGAGCGCCATTCAGAAAACCAATGAGGCCGACAGCCATTCTGTGAAGAGAATGGAAACCCGTTTGGCCATCACCCTTGGAAATGGATCGGCCAGTTTCAGACATTATTTCGGACCAAATAAATTCACCATTCTTAAAAAGGTGGCCGAAGATTACGACCGCAATGTGTATCTGGGTTGGCCTGGAATCAATTTGGTGAACCGTTTCATCACCATCAATGTATTCTCCTGGCTGGAAGGCGCCATTTCAAGCTATGGCATCATCATTGTGATTTTGGTGCTTTTGATTAAAACCCTCCTTTTCCCGCTTTCCTACAAGTCATACATTTCTATGGCCAAGATGAAGGTGCTGAAACCGGAGCTGGATGAAATTAAGGAGCGCACCGGCGATGACATGCAGAAAGCCCAGGCCGAGCAAATGAAACTATACCAGCAAGTGGGAATTAATCCGCTGAGTGGTTGCATTCCTTTGCTTTTGCAGATGCCTGTTTTGCTTGCCATGTTTAACTTTTTCCCCAACGCCATTGAGCTGCGGCAGCAAAGTTTCTGGTGGGCACCAGATTTGAGTTCCTACGATTCCATCGCTACACTTCCTTTTAGCCTTCCGGGTTACGGCGATCATGTGAGTCTTTTTACCATTTTAATGACGGCATCCACACTTGTTCTCACCTGGTACAACAACCAAACGAGTACCGTAGCTGGACCAATGCAATCCATGAGTTACATTATGCCGGTTGTGTTTATGTTCATTCTGAACTCACTTCCGGCCGGACTAAGTTTTTACTATT
>CAMDMI010000050.1 GCA_945902135.1 Spirosoma fluviale | reverse complement strand
AGAAAACCAATACCATCAACACATCGTGGAAAAGTGCCAGAGTAGCACCCATTGCGTATCCAACTTTGCGGAAACGGACAATGATGTAGACAAATATTAAGAGCAATGCCAACACAACTGCAATGGTAGAGTTTACCTTAATGTCATTCGCTACAGTTGGTCCAACTTTGGCAGTTGATAGAATTTCATACTTATCGCCTTTAAGGGTTTTAAGTCCGCTTTCTACTTTCGCCTGAACTTTTGCAGGGGCATCCTCAGAAACATCATCAATCATGTATGAGGTTGTAATCTGAACTTTATCGTTAGAGCCGAAAGCCTTCACTTCAGGATATCCTGCAAGAGGTCCGTTCAGTGCATTTCGAACTTCATCGGTAGTAACCGATTCATCAAACTTCACCACATATTTCCAGCCACCTTTGAAATCTACACCGTAGTTAAGTCCAGTAATGGCAATGTACACCATACCGGCACCGATGATAATGGAAGAGAAAACATAGGCGATTTTACGCTTGGAGACGAAATCAAAATTTACATTTTTAAAAAGGTCTTTGCTAAGGCCAGTCGAGAAAGAGAAACTTCCTCCTTTTTCAAGGCGACTTTCGATCAGAATGCGGGTGAAGTAAACGGATGTGAAGAGTGAAGTAAAGATACCAATGATCAGGGTCGTGGCGAAGCCTTGAACTGGTCCTGAACCGAAATAGAATAGAACGAAACCAGCAAGTACTGTGGTGATGTTGGCATCCCAGATTGAGGTGGATGCTGCAGAATAACCTTTTGAAACGGCTTCCTTCAGAGGAACGCCTAATCTGATTTCATCCCTTATTCTTTCATTAATCAGTACGTTGGCATCCACGGCCATACCCACGGTGAGTACGATACCGGCGATACCAGGAAGGGTAAGAACTGCCTGAACCGGCACCAGCATTCCAATAACCATGAACACGTTAAGCAAAACTGCGATGTCTGCCACAATACCTGAATTGTTGTAATAGGCAATCATGAAAATGATGATGGTAAGGAAGCCTGCGATGATGGAAAGAAGGCCCTGGTTGATGGATTCCTTTCCAAGTGTTGGTCCTACTACTTCTTCTTCCACAATTCTGGTTGGTACAGGTAGTTTACCAGCTTTCAGGATGTTGGCAAGGTCTTTCGCCTCATCTACGGTAAAGCTTCCAGAGATGGAAGAATTTCCATTCGGAATTTCGCTGCGAACATTTGGCGCTGAGTAAACATAATTATCGAGGGCGATGGCAATTCGACGGCCAATGTTGGCTGCAGTTAAACGCTTCCATGTACGCGCACCTTCTGAGTTCATGGCCATGGTTACTTCTGGCTGACCGCGGTCGTCAAAATCCTGACGGGCATCTGTAATTACAGAACCTTCCAGCGGTGCCTGATTGTCGCGGCCTTTCTTTACAAAGTAAAGTGGAAGAACAGCATCCTGCTCTTTCACAGTTTCATTGCCCATTTTCTCAGCCTTTACACCCCAAAGCCACTTCATGGTATTTGGGAATAGGCTTTTTACTTCCTGACGGGCAAGTAAACGATTCACTTTTGCGGTATCACGGATGCTAGCACCGATTCCACCATAAACAGCCTTGAAAAGGGAACTAAGGGTTGAGCTGGCTTTGTTGGAAGCTGTATCGTTTTTGGCAGCGCCACTGTCTTTCTTTCCTTCTAATTCTTTGGCAAGAGCATTGGCACCTGTATCAGACTTGCTTGTATCGGCATTGGCTGCAGAAGCAGTTCCTGTTGAATCACCAGTTTTGCTTGCATCGGATTTAAACAGATCTGAAGGGGCTTCGGTTTTAAGTCCTTTTTTTGCATTTTCCTCCTTCAGAAGGAAATCATTAAGCGCTGTTAGATAAGGATTGAATTCATTTCCTTCCCAAACTTCAAAGAATTCAAGCTTGGCTACACTTTGAAGAATTTTACGGGCACGGTTGGCATCAGAAATACCAGGAAGTTCAATCTGAATTCGGTTTGTTCCCTTCAACTGTTGAATGTTGGGCTGTGTAACACCGAATTTATCAATACGGGTACGAAGGATTTCGAATGAACGGTCAATTGTAGACTGAACTTCTTCGTTCAGGTAAGCGAGAACTTTGCGGTCATCAGCACCATAATCAATGCGATTTGCATTGTTCTTGTTGCTGAAAACAGAAGCAAGTGTAATGCCTGGATTTTTCTCCTTGAAAGCGGTGTAGAAAAGATCTACGAAAGATGCCTGAGAAGTTTTCTGCATTTGACGGGCTGCCTCAAGTGCATCAACAAATGCTTTGTCGGAATTATTTCCGGAAAGCACGCGGAGGATGTCGCTTGCATCTACTTCCATGGTTACGTGCATTCCACCCATAAGGTCAAGACCGAGTTTTACCTCGTTCTCTTTTATTTCCTTGTAGGTTAATTCTTTGCCCAGCAAATTGAAAGCCGGGTTCAGCCAAAGAGAATCGAGATAAGCAGCTTTTTTCTGCTGATTCAGCACCCCGTTTACGGTAGCATATTCTTCAGCATCCTTTTCGATTCCTCTTGAAATGAAAGTAAAGGACAGGTAGTAAAGGCAAAGTGCCGATACAATTGAAGTAAGGACGATTATTAAGGTTTTATTTCTCATTTTGAATGAAATTTTTTGTTTGATTTTATAAATTATGACAGGCGAAAATCAGGGCCTGTTATGGGGCATTTATGGAAATGCTGGTTCGTAATAGTTGAACCAGAAGCCCTGTGCCGCTAAAATTGATAGTAAATCTTCCAAGGCAAACTGCGGTTGAATCAAGGCCGATCCAGCCGGTTTCCGGTAGAATAAAGTCAGAAAGTGCGTTTAGATTTTTTATTCCATCCTCGCTGGTCTGATTGTGTCCTTGCGGCAAAAGGCCGGCAACTTCAAATTCTTCAGATTGTGAAGTATGCTTCTGAACACCACGATGAAGGTCTCTGTTGACCTGAAGGACCAAAAAGGCAAAAACGGATGTCAGCCATAATGCTGCCATAAACCGTGTGATTGCTTTGCGTTCCTTCATAAATTCCGAATGGGGCTGCAAAACTAACAATAAACGGCAATTTGCAAAGCGCTGCATATGAAGGTTTTCCGCAGTTCGGACCTTTAAGATTGCATTCCCTTGGGTTTCTTCGCAAAGAGCTGGCCAGTAATTGTGGTCAAAACAGCTTCATAGGTGCTGCCGATTGGAATTTCCTTTTCCTTCAGAAAAATGGTCTTGTTTCGGATGCTTAAAATCTTGTCTATAGGCACAATAAAAGACCGGTGTACCCTGAAGAAACGGTCAGAAGGAAGCATTTCCAACACAGCTTTCATGGTTATTAAACTCAATACAGGTCTTGACCCGGCAAAGATTTTTACATAGCTGTCCATGCCTTCTATGTATTCAATTTCATTCAGAGGAATTCTCACGGCACTGTATTCAGACCGAACGAAAATCGATTCTGGAATCTTTTCTGGGTTTGGTTTTTGCGCAGAAGATTCGAGTAGCACCTCAGCTTTTTTTATGGCTTTGATGAAACGCTGAAAATCGAAGGGTTTTAAAAGGTAATCCACAGCATCCAATTCAAAGCCTTTTACCGCATATTCAGGGAAAGCAGTGGTGAAAATCAACAAAGGCTTTGTTTCGAGTGTTTCGAAAATTTCCAGGCCATTGATTCCAGGCATTTGAATGTCAGAAATGAGCAGCTCCGGTTTGAGGTTTTCGATGAGCGAAACTGCCTCCAATGGATTTCCAGTGCTTGCCAGAATTTTAATCAGGCCCGATTCTTCTGAAAATTTTTCCAGAAGTTTCAAGGCAAGGGGCTCATCTTCAATCAGGATACAGGATATTTTTTCTGCCATTTTTAAGAGAGCTTAAGTTCGGCAGTAAATAGATTGTTTTCCTCTTTTGTGTGCAGGAAAGAACCGCCCGGGTAAAGTAAATCAAGCCTTTTTCTTAGGTTTTTGAGTCCTGTGCCCAAACCGGGAAATATGTTTCCTGATCTGAAAATTCCATTTTCAATTTTTAGCCGAAAGTGGTTTTCATTCATTTCTATTTGAATAAGAATTTTGGTTTTGCCGTCTGGTGCAATGCCGTATTTGAAAGCATTTTCCACCAATGGCAACATCAGAAGTGGTTCTATCAGAAATGAATCAGGGTTTCCTTCAATGTTTAAATGAATGGAATGATTCTCGCTGATCCTGAGTTTTTGCAAATCGATGTATTGTCTGATGCACTCTATTTCCTGACTCGCAGCAACTTTGGAAGATTGCCCTTCCATATCGATAAGATAACGCATAATTCCGGAAAGTTTGAGAATTGCATCAGCAGTGCTTTCAGAACCGGAAAGCGCCAGGCTATATAAGTTGTTGAGGGTGTTAAATAGAAAATGGGGATTTACCTGCGATTTCAGGAGAGAAAGTTCGGCCTTTGTTTTTTCAAGTTCGGCCTCATTTTTCTGGCGGAGTGCTGTCAGCCATTTTTGTAAAATAAACTCACCCAAACCAATTCCAATGGGAATCAGCATCACAAGCAAACCTGTTAAGACATGAATTCTAACGACTTCCGGTGGGAACCTGTGGTTGGAAAAATGAAAAAAGGGCCTTCCATAAAAGGAAATTAGCATCACCGGGGCTATCAGGAAAATAATAGAGATGATGTATTGAACAGTCCTTTTTGTGTCCAATAACTTTGGAATCAGAACCCGGGTATTTAGATAATATGCCAGAATTGACATTATAAAAAACATCCCAAATATTGGTGGCGGGCCAAATCCTGGTCTCGGAATTCTTCCCGGTGGCGGGCCGGTTGGAACAAGAACAAGAACAAGAATGGCCATCAGCGACCAGGCTGTCAGGTGCAGAAATATTTTCCGGGAATTTGCCATTCAGGCTTACAATATAAAGGTGAATTTGTTCAGGCATCATCCTTATAGGTGAATGGACTTATTTTATTGGAATTGATACGCCAATCATTTCCCTGACTATTAGCAAAACCGATTTTTAAGCGCCAGGTAATTCGATGGATAAAAATTTTGTTAACAATAATTCTGGTAACAAAAATTCATTACCACAAAGTTTGTTACCAAATTCTGGTAACAGAAATGCTTGTAACGAAAATCCGTTACCAAAAAGTTTGTTACCAAATTCTGGAAGGCTTTGTGGTAATTCTATTTCGTAGAAAGGATTGAATTTTTTAAAGGTAGAAGGGATCGTGAGCACTCTCGCAGGATTGAAATTTGGTCTTCATGTTTATTCAATTGAATTTTCTTCAAATTGCATTATGGTCCAGTTGATTATAAAGTTATCAGCCTTATCATGCATTTTAATACTGGGCTGCAGTCCGGAAAAGCCCGGCACATTTCCGGAAATTCAAACTGGGCTCCAAGGGGATTGGGAAGGAAGTGGGGAAGTAAAAGTTCGGTTTGTTCGTGGCTTCGGTGATTATGTGTTTTTGAGTTCAGGTGCACCAGTTCCTTGTGCAATCCGAATTGAAACCAATGGAAAGGTGGAAGGGAAGCTTGGAACAGCAATTTTTCGAGCTTGCCGAATAGAGCCGAACCGGGGTGCATTGGGTCGATTCCTGAATTTGGCAACAGATTTTAGAATTTCCGGAAGGTTGGAAGGACCAATTTTTCAAGGTGATACGATCCAGGTAAAACTTATCAGCATACCCTTTACGCAAATCGGGGATTCTCTAACGGGTAGCATTTTTCACAGGGACGGAAATTCACTTTTCCCCATGTCGGGATTTGAATTGGTGAAAAAAGGACCGAAGTGATTAATGGATTCGAGTAAAGCTTTCCAATAGCTTTCCTACCTGCTCTTTCATTTCCTTATAAGCTCCATGGTAGTTGTTTACCATCAGCGAAAACGCAACTTTCCCATGGGCTGTTTCGGCGTAGCCACTGTAGCAAAGTGTTCTGGTGAGCGTTCCGCTTTTTGCCTGTATTTTTCCGGTAGCTCCTTTGCAGAAGTTTTTCATTGTGCCGGAAATGCCGGCAAATGGAAGTGTACCAAGAAAGGCATCTTTCCATTCTTGTTTCATTGCCCAAACGAGTGAATTGCTGAGCCCTGCTGGGGAAATTCTATTGGAAAGTGATAGTCCGCTTCCATCTGCCAGATAATACCCCGGCGGACATTCGGTGAGTTTTGCAAATCGTTCGAGATGTGTCCAGCCATTTTCCAGACAACGGTCACCTTTTTTACACAAGGCGAAAGCGAGGGCCTCTGTCATGAGGTTGTTTGAGTTCAGGTTTACCTCTGCTGCAATGCTGGATAATGGCGGTGATTCAAGACTTGTTAGCAGCAATTTTCCATTGCCAGTTATGTTTTCGCCAAGCACCTGAATTCCGGCCTTCTCCAGTTCCTTCTTCATTGCCTGAATGAAAACAGTTTCAGGATCTTGCAAAGAACCTTTGATGCGTTGGCTTTCATTTTCCTGAGGGACACTGCCCTCAAGTCTAATTTTATTTGTGCCGGGTACCCAATAATAATAAGCCAGGTCTGGACTTCCGGCTGAACCTGTTTCAAGGTCAATTTCACTGAGGTCTATATTTCCAGCCAAGGAGTCTCTCCGCCTTACTTTGGCCGGAGTTCCTTCCCGGTTTGCATCAATATAGGTGTGAAACTGGTTTTCATTGATGTTGAGTGGGAAAATGCCGGCACCATAATAATTGCCAATATCACTCCAGGTCCAGTCTTTGCGGATTCCCTGATAAGGGTTTTCTGATTTTATACTTTTGATTTCTCCTTTCACAGATTGAATGCCTTGCTTTTTTAGACTTTCGCCAAGCCGGGTAAAAAAGGCAGATTTTAATTTGTCTCTTCCATCTGTTGCAATGCTTGGGTCGCCATTGCCTTCGATAAGCAAGTTTCCATTCAGGATGCCTTGTTCAATTTGGCCGTCTGTGAATACCCGGGTTTTGAAGGTATATTTTTCGCCAAGATTTTGAAATGCATTCAGGCTTGTAAGCAACTTCATGTTGGATGCCGGAATGAAATTTTCATTGGCCGATTTCTCGACCAGCATAGCGCCATCTTTGAGGTTTCTGATGGCCAGGCCCCAGGAAGCGCCTTTTAAGTTTTCAAGATTTGAAAAGCCATCTAGTGTTTTATGTAGTTCATGGTTTTTTAATCGGAATGTTCCGTGAAAATGAAATTGCCCTTCAGAGGGAAGGGCAATCAGGCACAAGGCCAATAAAAAGAAAGTATTTCTAAAGATCACTGAAGTCAAAGTCTTCCAAAAACTTGGTCGTAAACTGACCAGATTTAAATTTTGGGTCATCCATCAGTTTGATATGAAATGGAATTGTGGTTTTTACACCTTCAATTACAAATTCCTGAAGCGCCCTTTTCATACGCACAACTACTTCTTCTCTGGTGCGGGCTGTTACAATCAGCTTCGCTATCAAGGAATCGTAATTTGGCGGAATGGTATAACCGGCATAAATATGGGTATCAACTCTTACTCCATGACCGCCCGGAATGTTCAGGTTGGTGATTTTTCCTGGACTTGGACGGAAACCATTTGAAGGGTCTTCCGCATTAATCCGGCATTCCATGGCGTGAAATTCAGGGTAATAATTTTTACCTGAAATCGGCACTCCGGCTGCTACTTTAATTTGTTCCTTAATCAGGTCGAAATTGATAACTTCTTCCGTGATGGGATGTTCTACCTGAATTCGGGTATTCATTTCCATAAAATAGAAGTCGCCATGTTTGTCGACCAAAAATTCGACGGTTCCGGCACCCTCGTAGTTGATGGATTTTGCTCCTTTGATGGCGGCTTCTCCCATTTTGTCCCGAAGCTTTTGAGAAACAATAGGGGAGGGGGTTTCTTCTACCAATTTCTGGTGTCTTCTTTGGATAGAGCAATCCCGTTCAGAAAGGTGGCAAACCTTGCCATATTGATCACCCACCACCTGAATTTCAATGTGGCGGGGTTCTTCTACAAATTTTTCCAGGTAAAGACCATCGTTGCCAAATGAAGCTCCGGCTTCCATTTTGGCATCTTTCCAGGCCTTTTCAAATTCATCATCATTGTTCACAATCCGCATTCCCCGTCCACCGCCTCCGGCTGTGGCTTTCAGAATTACAGGATATTTGATTTTGTGGGCAATCTTGATGCCTTCCTTCACCGAATCCAACAATCCCTCAGAACCGGGAATGGTTGGTACACCGGCTAATTTCATGGTTGCTTTGGCAGTTGCCTTGTCTCCCATGGCATTAATCATACCGGCCGTGGCACCAATGAATTTAATTCCATATTCCTGACAGATTCTGGAGAATTCTGCATTTTCAGAAAGGAACCCATATCCTGGGTGAATGGCATCAGCATTTGTAATTTCTGCAGCGGCAATCAGGTTTGGAATATTCAGGTACGAGCTTTTGCTCAATGGGGGGCCGATACAAACAGCTTCGTCTGCAAATCGAACATGCAAACTTTCTTTATCAGCAGTGGAATAAACGGCAACCGTTTTAATGCCCATTTCACGGCAGGTTCGAATGACTCGAAGTGCAATCTCTCCCCGGTTTGCAATGAGAATTTTCTTAAACATGCGTCTCTGATGGAAACAGTGTAATATTATGAATATCAGGCTGGTTCCACAAGGAACAATACTTGGTCAAACTCTACTGGCGTATTGTTTTCTACAAGCACTTTTGCAATTCTGCCACTTACAGGTGATTCAATTTCATTGAAAAGCTTCATGGCTTCAATGATGCAAACCACCGTTTGCTCCTCCTTAACCTCATCGCCGATGTTCACGAACAATGGGCTTTCTGGGGAGGCAGAACGATAAAAAGTGCCAATCATTGGCGACTTAATTTCAATCAGTTTGGAACTGACTTCTGCTGCTGGTGCAGGAGCCGCCGCGACTGGTGCTGCTGTCGTCAGAACCGGAGCTGCTGTGGCAATTGGAGCTGCCATCTGAACTGGAGCTGAGGCCGCTACATGTTCAACGATTGTTCTGCCGGTATTTTTTTTGGCAGAAATCTTAAACTGTTCAGTTTCGATATTAACTTCATCGAGGTTGGATTTGTCAATGAAATCTATCAGGTCTTTAATCTCGCTCGGTTTCATTTAATTGAGGATTTCTGTTGATTTTCTAACTGTTATAGGCCCATTTGATATAAATGGCGCCCCAGGTGAAGCCACCACCAAATGCGGCAAGGATAATATTGTCTCCTTTCTTTAACTTTTTCTCATATTCCCAGAGGCAAAGTGGAAGAGTTCCATTGGTTGTATTGCCAAACTTTTCAATGTTCAGCATTACCCGTTCCATTGGAATTCCGCAACGGTTTGCTGTAGCCTCGATAATTCGCTTGTTTGCTTGGTGGGGTACCAGCCAGGCAATGTCGTCTGGTGTAAGTCCATTCTTTTCCATGATCTGAGCTGACACTTCCGACATGTTGGTCACAGCAAACTTAAAAACAGTAGCACCTTCCTGACGAACTACATGTTGATTCAAGTCAACAGTTTCGTGGGAGGGTGGTCTGCGGCTGCCTCCTGCATCCATCATCAGGAATTGAGCTCCGTTTCCATCTGATTTTAAAATGCTGTCTTGAATTCCAAGACCTTCGTGGTTGGGTTCAAGCATTACTGCGCCACCTCCGTCTCCGAAGATGATACAGGTAGCACGGTCGGTATAATTGATAATGCTCGACATTTTGTCTGCACCCACAACCAATACTTTTTTGAATTTCCCTGTTTCTATAAACTGAGAACCTGTAACCAAGGCATAAAGAAATCCGGAGCATGCTGCTTGTACATCATATCCGAAAGAGTTTACTGCCCCGATTTCTGCTCCGATGAGGTTTGCAGTTGCAGGAAATACATAATCCGGAGTTGTGGTTGCACAAATAATGAAATCAACCTCTTCTGGTTTGGTGTTTGATTTTTTTAATACTTCCCAGACGGCAGGCATAACCATATTCATGGTGCCTTTTCCTTCCTCTTTGTAGATTCTTCTTTCTTTTATTCCGGTACGGGATACGATCCATTCGTCATTCGTATCTACCAGTTTCTCAAGGTCGGTATTTGTAACGACATCCGGAGGCACGAAACCACCTACAGCGGTTATAGCGGCGGTTGTTTTATTTGACATTAGGATGGGACAGATTTTAACAATGCTCCTTTTAAAAGGTTTAGCATATCAGAGGCGATCATTTTTCTTGCCACAAGAATCATATTTTTAATCGCAAGCGGGCTGGAAACGCCGTGGCCGATGACAACATTGCCATCCACTCCTATAATTGGGCTTCCACCCACAACTTCATAATTTAAACTACCAACAAATTCATCCTTAACACCCCTGGAATTCAGGATATCAAAAAACTGTTCAGCCATTTTTGTAATTACATTTCCAACAAATCCATCACAGACTACTACATCTGATTTGTCGCTGAAGATGTCACGACCTTCAATATTTCCGATAAAATTAATGTTAGGATTTACCTTCAGCAGCTGGTATGCAGCTTGGGTAAGCATATTTCCTTTTTGTTCTTCCTCTCCAAGATTGAGTAATCCAACTTTCGGATTTGGAATTTCTAGAATACACTCTGCATAAACTTTACCTAATTCTGCAAATTGATTTAGCTGTTCAGGTTTACAATCTGCATTTGCTCCAATATCCACAAGAACACCAAGATTTCCGTGTTCTTTTGGAAGGTATCCCATTATGGCGGGTCTTAAAATGCCAGGAAGTGCTTTAATGGTAAACATTGAACCAACCATCATTGCGCCTGTGTTTCCAGCACTGCAGAAAGCTTGTGCCTCGCCGGATTGCAAAAGGCCAAAACCAACAGCAATAGATGAATCAGGTTTTTGGGAAAATGCTTTTGCCGGATGTTCCCCCATTTCAATTAATGTTGGAGCATGCCTGATTTCAAATAAATCATGATTTAATCCAAGCGAAGAGAGCCCGGAGTGAATTATTTCCTTGTCACCTATTAAAAGGATTTTGTAACCACTACCAAGAACTCGGCTGGCTAATATAGCTCCTTCTAATACTGCTTTGGGGGCAAAATCGCCACCCATTGCATCCAGTGCAATTGTCATCTTCAGGATGAACGGTAGAAAAAGTTGTTAAACTTTTTGATAATCAGCAACCACCATCTGGTTGTTGTAATAAAGGTTGCCCTCTACCACATAGGCCCTGTGCATTTGATGCGTTTCACCTGTTGTGCTGCAAAGCGAAAGTTGCTTTGCTACAGCGCCGTGGTGGGTCCTTCTTTTATCCCTCCTTGTCTTGGAAATTTTTCGTTTGGGATGTGCCATCTTACTTTAATTTTCAGTTTAAATTTTTCAAAATATCCCATCTGGGATCGTTTTCGTCATTTTCAGTTTCCCCTTCTGAATTGCCTGACGAATAAACCATAATGCCTTCTTCGTCATTCTCCGCCGTATCATCGCTGAAACGAGGGTGCAATTTCTTTTGTGGCAGGGATAGGGCCACGATATCATACACGAGCTGATCAAAATCTAAACTGATTCGCTCCTGACTGATCATATCAATTTCATCGCTGAGTTCTTTTTCTTCTTCCCCGTATTTGAAAAAGTGTGTGACATTTTCTAAAACCGGATAAGTAAACTCTTCAAGACTTCTGTCACAAACCAGTACAACATTGCCTTTTATCGCAAGTTCGGCCCGGATTATTGTATCAGATGTCTGCAATGAAACCTCAATTTCAAGTTTTGGACAAGTGAAAAAGTCTGTTGAAAAAGACTCCGAAAATTGGTGATCAAGGCTGAATTTGAGAAGGTGAGTGCCTTCCCGAAGCCCGGATATTTTTATTTCGGTGAATTTCATCGCTTGTCGTACTTTGAAATTTAGCCTGCAAATGTAGGATTATATCCGAAAGAGAAAAAACAGAATTCGGAAAGTCTACAAAAAAGGTTCGAAAAGGCTCCTGTTCTCCACAATTTTGACCGATTTTTCAATAATCTAAATACTTAAATATTGTTTTAGCCCAGCCTGTCTTTTAGTGAAAGTCTGTGTTGACGGGCCGTATCCAAGGCAATGTCATAACCGGCATCCGCATGTCTGATTACGCCCATGGCAGGGTCGTTGTGAAGAACTCTTTTTAATCTTGCATCAGCTTCAAGGGTTCCATCTGCAACAATCACCATGCCTGCATGAATGGAGTATCCAATTCCAACTCCACCTCCATGGTGCAGTGAAACCCAGGAAGCTCCGCCTGCAGTGTTAATTAACGCATTCAGAATTGGCCAGTCTGCGATTGCATCCGATCCATCCTTCATCGCTTCTGTTTCGCGGTTGGGACTTGCCACCGAACCTGTATCCAGATGGTCTCGACCAATGACAATCGGGCCTTTCACTTTTCCGTCACGAACCAATTTATTAAAAGCCAGACCTGCTTTTTCCCTTTCTCCTTGTCCGAGCCAGCAAATCCGAGCTGGAAGACCTTGGAATGCAATCCTTTCCTTGGCCATTTTTAACCAGCGCTGAAGTCCTGCATTCTCAGGAAATAGTTCTGCCAATACCTGATCTGTTACAGCAATGTCGTTGGGGTCTCCGCTGAGAGCTACCCATCGGAAAGGACCTTTTCCTTCGCAAAAAAGTGGTCGTATATAAGCGGGTACAAAACCTGGAAAATCAAAAGCATGGCTCACATTGCGTTTGTCGTGTGCCTGACCGCGGAGATTGTTGCCGTAGTCGAAAACAATGCAACCCATTTTCTGCAATTCCAGCATAAGGAGCACATGTTCGGCCATGGTATTTAACGAGAGGGTGCTATATTCATCGGGATTTGCATCTCTTAGGGTTCTTGCTGCTTCCACAGTCAATCCCTCAGGGAAATAACCAATCAGTTCATCGTGTGCTGATGTCTGGTCGGTAAGGGAATCTGGAACAATTCCTCTTTCAACCAAACGCCTGAGTAAGTCTACGGCATTACAAATCACACCGATTGAAATTGCGATCTGGTCTTTTTTTGCTTGTAAGGCGGTGTCTATTGCCTCATCCAAATCGTAGAATTTTTTATCCAGATATCGAGTTTCAATTCGCTTGTCTATCCTCCATTCTTCCATTTCAGCCGCCAAACAAACGCCTTCATTCATGGTGATGGCCAGTGGCTGAGCTCCACCCATTCCTCCTAAACCTGCAGTTACATTCAGGGTTCCTTTCAAGCTTCCTCCAAAATGCTGGCGGGCTACTTCCGCATAGGTTTCATAGGTTCCTTGCACAATTCCTTGTGAACCAATGTAAATCCATGAACCTGCCGTCATCTGGCCATACATTGTAAGTCCCATAGCTTCAAGCTTTCGGAACTCCGGCCAGTTGGCCCAATGGGGAACCAGATGGCTATTGGCCAGAATTACCCGGGGAGCATCTGGATGGGTGGGGAGGATGCCAACGGGTTTGCCTGACTGAATAAGCAGTGTCTCATCATTTTCAAGATCTCTGAGTGCTTTGATGATCATCTGAAAAGCTTCCGGATTCCGAGCTGCTTTTCCTGTTCCGCCATAAACCACAAGGTCCTGCGGGCGTTCAGCCACATCCGGGTCGAGGTTGTTTAAAAGCATACGAAGGGCAGCTTCCTGAATCCAGCCTTTACAGGAAATTTCGCTTCCGGTGGGAGTTTTTGGAATATGGAGGGTGGGGGTAGAGGTCATGGTTTTATGTGAATTAATCGGCCTGCAAATATGCCCAAATTCAGGTAAGGTGGATGAGATTGGTCTGATTCTTTTAGAAAGTCAAACTGCAAATTGTGAATGATTGTTTTAAATTAATAGCATTGAAAAACCAAGGAACATTCCATGTCAACCTACGAAATATCAAACAAATACAGTAAAAAAGTAGCTTACTTTTCCATGGAATTTGCCATCGCCCAATGCCTCAAAACCTATTCCGGTGGACTTGGATATTTAGCAGGTTCTCACATGCGTTCTGCTTTTGACCTAAAGCAGAATATGATTGGCATCGGAATCCTTTGGAAATATGGGTATTACGATCAGGTTCGGCGGGCCGACAATGGCATGGATGTTTTATTTCAGGAAAAGCACTATTCCTTTTTTGAGGATACCGGCATAATGGTGCCTGTTTATATCAATAAGCATCAGGTATATGTGAAAGCCTATTATCTGCCGCCGGATGTCTTTGGAACTTGTCCAATGTATTTTCTTAGTACTGATATACCAGAGAACGATTTTTTGGCTCGTACCATAACCCATAAATTGTATGACAGCGATTCTGCGGCAAAAATTGCGCAGTGCATTGTGCTTGGAATGGGTGGCATAAAGGTAATCGAATCGGTTGCGCCTGATACTGAACTATTTCACATGAATGAAGCACATGCTTTGCCTTTGGCTTTCCACCTTTATGAAAAATACCGCAATGTGGAGGAGGTTAAAAAGCGGCTGGTTTTTACAACCCATACGCCGGAAAAGGCAGGCAACGAAGAGCACTCATTCTCTCTTCTGGAAAAAATGAGTTTTTTTGGCAACCTAAGTTTTGATGAGGCCAGGCAGGTTTCAAAAGAATTTGGGAGCGATTTTAGCCATTCTTTGGTTGCATTGCGGCTTTCAGGTGTGGCCAATGCTGTTTCCAAACTGCATGGTCAGGTTAGCCGTGAAATGTGGAAAGGACATCCAGATATCTGTGAAATAAAAAGCATAACAAACGCCCAGAATCTTCGGTTTTGGGCCGACCATGATTTGCGCCACGCCTTGGATTCTGGTCATGATGTTTTGTTGCGTGACCGTAAAAAGCACCTGAAAAAGCGACTTATTGAACAGGTGGCCAATCAAACCGGAAAACTGTTTGATGAAGATGCCATCATTGTGGTTTGGGCAAGGAGGTTTGCAGAATATAAGCGCGCCTCATTGCTGATGCACGACATAGCTCGATTCAACCATTTGATTTCTCAGCAAAATCCAAAATTGCAGGTGATATGGGCTGGAAAGCCTTATCCAAATGATTATGGCGCCATTTCGGTTTTCAATCATCTGGTGGAAATTACCCGCAACATGCCAAATGTGGCTGTGCTCACTCCTTATGAACTCGAACTTTCCCGTTTGCTCAAAACTGGCGCAGATGTTTGGTTGAATACACCCCGGCGACCAAGAGAAGCCTCCGGTACTTCCGGCATGACCGCGGCCATGAATGGGGCAATTAATTTAAGTATTCAGGATGGCTGGGTTTGTGAATTTGCACAACATGGACACAATGCCTTTGTTCTACCAATTATCGACCATCAGCAACCCATTGAATATCAAGACGAACAGGATTGCCGGAATCTATTGGATATGATGGAAAAAGAGATGCTTCCAATGTATTACAATAAGCCTGAACAGTGGTTTCTGATGATGAAAACCACCATGAAGGAGGTTGTTCCAGCCTTCGATTCCGACCGGATGGCGGATGAATATTACCAGCTTTACAATGGGAAATTGAAATAGCTGATTCCTGATTTCAAATCAATTTAGGTTTTCGATAATTGCCTCAGCAAATAAGAATAGAAGGCTTCCTTATCAATGTCGAAGGCCACCTTAATGTGTTTTCCGCTTGCATTTTCTATTGTTTGACCTGCATTCGGTGGGCGTGTGCTTACGCTGGCTTTTATTTCTTGCACCCGAAATGCTTCAGGAATTTCAAGGTAGCTGGCTGCCAGAATATCCCACATAAAATAGGTGTAATGGTAGCCAGGAATGGTGTCGATGGTAAGCGCCCAAAACTG
>CAMDMI010000049.1 GCA_945902135.1 Spirosoma fluviale | reverse complement strand
GCCTTCTCTTTAAAATGCAAGGCCAGTTCAGCAGCAGTGCCCCGCAAAGTTTCCTCGAAGAGCTTTGAGATTTCTCTGGAAATGGAGATTTGCCTTTCCGAAGAACCGAGCGCACAAATTTCATCCATCAAACGAATTATCCGGTGCGGCGATTCATACAGAACCACCGTGGAATTTTGAAGCAGTATCTCTTTCAGTTTTGTCTGCCTGCCTTTTTTCTGAGGAATAAAACCTTCGTAGATAAACCTGTCAGTTGGAAAACCCGAACAAACCAAAGCCGGCACAAAAGCGGTTGGGCCTGGCAAGCACTCCACTTTTATTCCTTCGCGTATGGCCTCCCTTACAAGCAAAAAACCCGGATCTGAAATGGCCGGAGTACCAGCATCTGAAACCAGACAAATTTTCCGTCCTTCCTTCAACTGCCGGATAAAGCCCGCAAGTTTCTGGTGCTCATTGTGGATATGAAAACTGGACAGGGGTTTACTGATGTTGAGATGCTTCAGTAATGACCCGCTGGTTCTGGTGTCTTCGGCCAAAACAAGATCGCATTCCTGGAGCATGCGAATGGCCCTGAGGGTAATATCTTCCAGGTTGCCGATGGGAGTGGGAACAATACAAAGCATGGGTGCAATTCTGGCACACAAAAAGCAAAATTCCCATCCGATTTTCCTGAAAATTTGTTCGCTTTCAATTCTTGTTTACTTTTGCAAATAAGAATGATTCCTGTTTTGGATTCCATCAAAGAAATATTGCAGAGCAAAAAACTAAAGGCATCCAGTGCAAGGCTTTTGCTTTTGAAAAAATTAAGCGAACCACAGGGCCATTATTCTGCGGAAGACCTTTTTCAATCTTTGAAGGATTCACTTCCGGGTTTGTCGCTGGCCACTGTGTATAAAAACCTTGAGGACCTTAGGGCTGTGGGAATTTTGAGAATGGTGGCATTGCCAGATCAGGTGCGGCAATACGAATGGGAAAGGGGCGACCACCTGCATCTTGTGGAAGGAAAATCGCTCACAGACCTTGAAGACAGCGACTTGTTTGATGAAATCAAAAACCTCATTGCCCAGAAAATTGGCTCCGGTTTTGAAATTGAAAACATCGATGTGCAGGTTTTCGGCAGAAAAAAAACTACTGCCAGTCATTTATCAACAATTGAAAAGTAATTTAATTTAAACATCATGAATATCGTTAGAAAAAAGGCTCCCATTTTCAGTTCAAGGGCAATCATAAACGGAGATGAACTCGATGAGAACTTCTCTCTCGAGCAGTATCTGGGCAAAAAGTATGTAGTTTTCTTCTTCTACCCGAATGATTTTACATTTGTGTGTCCCACCGAAATCTTTGCATTTCAGGAAAAGCTGGCAGAATTTGAAAGTGTAAATACAGCCGTAGTTGGTTGTTCTACAGACTCACACGATGTTCACATGGCGTGGCTGAGTACCCCTAAGAATAAGGGCGGAATTCAGGGCGTAACCTTCCCATTGGTTGCAGACCAATCAAAAACAATTGCTACCAATTTTGGTGCTTTGGGTGGTGATTATGGCTACAACGAAAACGATGAAATGGTATTCGAAGGACTTCCATTTTCGCTTAGGGCAACTTACCTGATTGACAAAGAAGGCATTATCAGAAGCGCAGTTGTAAACGACCTTCCACTTGGCAGAAACATTGAAGATTCACTTCGTCTGGTTAAGGCGCTTCAATACACAGAAAAGCATGGAGAAGTTTGTCCGGCAAACTGGGAAGAAGGCAAAGACGCCCTAAAGGAAACCCGCGAAAGCGTGGCCAACTACCTGGCAAGTCACTAAACAAAATCGACTTAGAATTATTAAAAAGGCCGTATTCCGGCCTTTTTTTATGCAAATAGAAATTCCGGAAGTCTGGTTCAAAAGCTTGCAAAAAAAAGGAGGTGAAAAATCGAGGCAGTTGATGTTCTTTGCATTCACGAAAAGAAAATGAAAAAATATTCTCTGGAATTAACCGTCTTTTTGAGCGGTGCAATCGTGATGATGCTGGAACTAACAGGTTCCAGAATTCTCGCTCCATTTGTTGGAACCTCCACCTTTATCTGGACAAGCCTGATTGGGGTAATATTGGCAAGCCTTAGCCTTGGTTATTACCACGGCGGAATCAAAGCAGATGCGGATCCTAGTCAGAAAAGGCTGGGCCAAATTTTATTTCTGGCGGGAGTTAGCATTGGGGTAGGCGCGCTTATTAACCAATCTATACTGCAATACCTGGTTAATATTTTTCCAGGCATCCGCTGGCCGGCCGTGGTATCTGCAACAATACTTTTCGGTCCGCCTGCATACCTTCTTGGGATGGTTTCGCCACAAGCTGTACGCATTCGGATGACAGACTTAAAAACCTCAGGCTCCACCATTGGAAGGCTTTATGCCTTATCTTCCCTTGGAAGTATTGTAGGTACTTTTCTTGTTGGTTTTTACCTGATGGCTTGGGTTGGCAGCCGCAACATTCTCTTCATTCTTTCGGGACTTAGCCTTTTGCTTGCCAGCTTTAATTATAAAAACAAAGACAATTTTTTTGCCCTGCTTTTATTCATTGTAGCGCCATTTGTTCAATCATTCGGAAAAAACAACCTGCTCAAAATTCAGGACACCGAATACAATTCTGTCCAGGTTTTCACGGCTCCGCATCCTTATCCAACCTCTAAAGTTTGCCGGGTTCTAAAAGTGGGAAATGAATACAGCTCAGGGATGTTTTTGGATTCAGACAGTCTGGCTTTCCAATACAGCAAGTTTTACAAACTAATTTATTATTTCAACCAAAAACCGACGAAAACCCTGCTGATTGGCGGAGGAGCCTATTCGGTGCCTAAATATTTCCAGAAAACCAATCCAAACCTGAGCATGGATATTTTGGAAATCGACCCGGCCTTAACTCAAATTGCTCAAGCCCAATTTAACTTTAATCCTGAAGAACGAATTGTACCAATTCACGAAGACGGAAGAACCTTTCTTAACCACAACAATAAAAAATACGATGCGGTTATGTGTGATGCCTACCACTCACTCTTTAACATTCCCTTCCACCTTGTTTCTTTGGAAGCAATTGAGAAAATGTCGGACGCATTGAACCCAAACGGTGTGCTGATTGTTAATTTGCTGAGTCCAATTAAAGGCCCCAACCGAGACCTCGTTCATTCAATGGTAAAAACCTGTGGGGAAGTATTTCCCTACATCCGGGCATTCAAACCCAGATTGGAGGTGCCGGATGAAAGGGTACAAAACATCATACTTGTATGTATGAAAACAAAAAATC
Source organism: Spirosoma fluviale (assembly GCA_945902135.1). Classification (GTDB taxonomy): domain Bacteria; phylum Bacteroidota; class Bacteroidia; order Cytophagales; family Flexibacteraceae; genus CAMDMI01. The sequence goes on along the minus strand of CAMDMI010000049.1, from coordinate 12,603 downwards.
CAGTTTTGCCAGGTTCGGCTTCCAATGAAATCAATGAAATGCTGGCAAAAGAAATTAACCTGAAAAATTTGGGTTGGGAAAACGGAATCGTCTTGAAGGATGATTATGCACCGGTAGAACATTACGCCGAAAAAATGCTTGGTTCCTATTTCCAGAGATGAAAGAAAAACCAAGTGCCACCTATTTTCCCCAGCTTGACGGGCTTCGGACTCTGGCGGTATTATTGGTAATTGTAAGCCATTGGTACCGAGGAAGCAAAACTCCACTCCTTTATTATGGTGGGGCTATGGGTGTGGGATTGTTTTTTGTCCTTTCTGGATTTCTTATTACCCACATTCTCCTTTCGCAACAAGAACTTTTCCAATCTGGCGGAAGCACCATCAAATCAAAAATCCTAAAAACCTTTTACATCCGCAGAACACTTAGAATTTTCCCGATATACTACCTTTATGTAATCGTTTTGGTCGTTTTGGGAGCCGGACAGGTACGGGAAGTCTGGCTTTGGCTTTTCACTTATACCTACAATTTTCAACTTTTTTTAACGGGAATCTGGCATTCCGGCTACATAGAACATCTTTGGTCTCTGGCCATCGAAGAACAGTATTACCTGATATGGCCTGCATTGCTACTTTTTTGTCCCCCACGCTACAACTTCCACCTTGTAATCGCTTTTATTCTGCTGGCCATTTTCTGCAAGGCCTTTTTATATTTAAGCGATCCAACTTCACAATACAGCAAGTTTCCCGTAAGTCAGTTTGATGGTTTTGGTTTGGGCTCCCTGCTTGCCCTGTTATGGAGGAAGAATATTCGGATTCCTTTGGCTGGGCTTTGGTTTATTCTCTTTTGGGGAATTAGTTTTTTCTTGAAATGGAACCGTTTCCATTTCCATGGAATGAGTTTCCTTGGTCAGGTAGTACCATTCTATTTTGCAGGTTGCGCGATGCTGGTTTACCTCACCGCCAAAGGCATGAAAGGAATTCCCGGTTATCTTTTCGGAAATCCTGTTTCACAATATTTGGGCAGGATTAGTTATGGCCTGTACCTGTACCATATTTTTATTCCGGATTTCAGTCGTTGGTTGCTAGACACACTTGGAATCGGTCGTTTTTCAGAAGGCATCATGTGGATAATTTATTCGATCCTGACCTTGCTGATTACAAGCATTTCCTGGTTGGCCATTGAGCAGCCTATCAACAAACTGAAAGACCGGTTCAGCTACGGAAAATAATCCTATTTTTTCAAGGCTGCGAGCACCTCAGCCACATCTGGCGTATCGTTGAGGTGCCATTTTCCTTTCACAATTCCATTCTTAAGAAGCCAAATACCGGCATTTGAACGCATTATGGTTTTCAAAACCGTACCGTCTGAATAGTAATATGGAACTGCAAGCTGGGCTTCGTGACGCAGCTTATCAATGTCCTGACCTGTGCTGCCAGTAAGGATGCTGCAATTTACTTTTTGGTTGGCCAGCTTTTCCAAGTTGCGGCAAAGTGTAGCAGCCTTTGCATATTCGGCAGGCTTATTTATCTCTGTTTTGCGTACAATAATGAACAGCTGGATGCCCTCAAAAGTTTGCTGAGTAAAATCTCCATCATCATTCCAAACACTGTAATCAAGAATCTTTGGCTTCGCATCCGGGTTGGCAACTTCCATGGATTTGAATTTCCAGGTCGTATCGGTTGGATATTCTGTGAATTCTTTTTCCTCTCCGTTTTTCTCGAGGTAATAAAGATAGCGAAGCGGTTCGGAAGCTTGCATGTTGGCCTTTATATCAGACCCAACCTTGTAAGGGCGGAAATCAAACCTTGGAAGGTGGTTGATGGCGTGCCAGGCCACAAAAAAACTGATTCCAAAACTGAGCACCATCGCAGACACATTCACCGACTCCCTTAACTCAGACTCAAGTTCTTTTCTTTTCCAGAAAAGGAAGATGGTAGGAACCATCAAAATGATGTCCTTCAAAAATGACTCCCAGGGCCGAAGCTTAATAAAATCGCCGAAGCAACCACAGTCGCTTACAGCATTAATTTCTGAAGGAGAAGCCACGCCGGCGAAAGAAGCAAACCACTGAGCAAAGCCCGTTTCAACATGTTCTTTGGCATAAAGCGCCATGGCCGTGTATCCGGTAAGGAAAGTGAAGAAAATCATGAGTAGCAAAAACAGCCACATGTTCACCCGCATTTTGTAGAAAAGCAGCAGGGCCACGCCCATCACAACTTCAGCCACACACATGATTACCGCGATTGGAAGCGCCAAACCAACCAAATGCTCAAAGGCCGGATGGAACGCTTGTGCGAAAACCTCAAAATACTCCTCCATCTTGATCTGCGTGCCAACCGGATCAATAAGTTTAACGGAGCCCGAAAAAATGAAGAGGGCACCGGTGAAGTAGCGGAAAAACTGAAGTAGAATTTTCATATCAGAAATTTGAATGGCTTCAAAATTGAAAAAAAGTGCGGAATGACGCAAACATTCAATTGATAGCGCTGATTTTTGCGTATGCTGAATTGATGGTCGGAATATCGGGTGAACCCTGTTTCTTTGCAAGCCTAAGTCTTATTCTTCTTATGAGCAAAATAATTAACGAACTCGACCCGATTGTGGCCATGGTAAAAGATGGCGACACCCTGATGCTGGGCGGCTTTGGCCTTTGTGGCATTCCAGAATACAGCATTACAGCGCTTCTCCGCTCGGGGGTGCGCAACCTAACCTGCATTTCAAACAATGCTGGTGTGGATGAATTCGGAATCGGATTACTGCTTCAATCCAGACAAGTAAAGAAGATGATTTCCTCTTATGTAGGGGAGAATGACGAGTTTGAGCGACAGCTTCTCAGCGGAGAACTTGAAGTTGAACTTCTACCACAAGGCACTTTGGCAGAGCGAATTCGAGCGGGTGGGGCCGGTATTCCAGCATTTTTCACTCCTGCCGGTGTTGGTACCGAAGTAGCGGAAGGAAAAGAAACCCGTGAATTTGAAGGCAAGACCTACCTGATGGAACAATGGCTGAAAGCAGATTTCTCCTTTGTAAAAGCTTGGAAAGGCGATGAAAAAGGCAATCTAATTTACAAAGGAACTGCCCGGAATTTTAACCCCATGATGGCAACTGCAGGCAAAATCGTCATTGCTGAAGTGGAGGAAATTGTTCCTGTTGGCTCTCTCGATCCAAACAATATCCACACACCCGGCATTTACATTGATTATGTTTTTAAGGGTGATTCTTTTGAAAAGCGCATCGAGCAAAGGACTGTAAAGGGCTGATAAAAAATTACCAATGGCAAAAGATACGCCCGGAATTCCAAGAGGAACGCGAGACTTCGGTCCCGCACAGATGAAGGTCCGAAACCACATCTTTTCCACCATACGATCTGTATTTGAATCATTTGGCTTTATGCCGCTGGAAACACCGGCAATGGAAAACCTTAGCGTACTTACTGGCAAGTATGGTGATGAAGGCGATCAATTGATCTACAAAATCCTGAATTCAGGAGATTTTCTTTCCGGAGTACAGGCATCCGATTTCGAATCGGGGTACAAGCCACTAACCAGAAAAATTTCCGAAAAAGCCCTTCGATATGACCTCACTGTTCCACTTGCCCGTTATGTGGTAATGAACAGGCACAACCTGAGTTTCCCCTTTCGACGCTACCAGATGCAGCCTGTCTGGAGAGCCGACCGCCCTTCCTTTGGCCGATACAGGGAATTCTGGCAATGCGATGCCGATGTGGTTGGTACCCGTTCTTTGGTTTGCGAGGCAGAAATTATTCAAATGATGACCATGGTAATGGATCGTCTGGGAATTACAGATTACATCATCAAAATTAACCACCGAAAAATTTTATCCGGCCTTGCGGCCTTTTGCGGAGCGCCTGGAAGGGAAGCAGAGATGAGCGTAAGCCTGGATAAACTCGACAAAGTGGAATGGCCAATTGTAGAAACTGAAATGCACAACCGGGGTTTTTCGGAAGCCTTTACACAAAAATTAAACCAGCTCCGAACTGGCCTGCTTTCTGTTACAGGTCCTGAAATTACCGAGCTCGCAAATGCCATGCAATCCGAACCGGATGCTGCAAACGGGTTTACTGAACTAAGCAACATTGTTGCTTACCTGAAGGGATTTCCAGATGTGCTGGAAAAACTCCGCTTCGACCTCTCACTCGCTAGGGGTTTGTCGTATTACACGGGTCCGATTTTTGAATTGGTGCCGCAAGGAGTGAAAGTAGGCAGCATTTGTGGTGGTGGCCGCTACGATGAACTCACCTCCGTTTTTGGCGTGGATGGAATTCCCGGAGTGGGATTCTCCTTTGGAATTGACCGGATTTACGACCTGCTCTCGGAAATAGGAAAAGTGCAGGATCTTGAAACAGCATCGGCAAAAGTGTTGCTTGTGATGTTTGATGAAAACCACATTGCCCGCTACCTCGAATTGCTCTCTCGACTTAGAGAGGCTGGAATTTCCTGCGAACTTTACCCCGAAACAGCCAAACTAAAAAAACAGTTTTCCTACGCTGATACCAGGAAAATTCCGGCCGTGATTGTTCTGGGTGAAGATGAAATAAAGGCAGGAACCCTAACCCTGAAAATGCTGGCAAGCGGACAACAGGAAACCATGACCTTGGAGCAAGCGATCGCAAAACTCCAATTGCTTCATTGATTCTTTTTTGAAATTCGCTCTGAAATCGCAAGTGCGGCCACATAACCTGTGCTCCACGCTGCCTGAAAATTGAAGCCCCCGGTAAACCCGTCTACATCCAAAACTTCGCCCGCCAAAAAGATTCCCGGGTGGGACTTGGACTGACAGGTTCTAGAATCAATGGCTTCCAAAGAAACACCTCCAGCCGTTACAAACTCATCTTTGAAGGTTGTTTTTCCACTTGCATGGAACCTTTTGCTTTTCAGAAGTTCTACGATCAATGACAGCTTTTTCTTTCCCGCTTCCGCCCAATTGTGGTGATTAGCCAAGCCTGATTCCAGACAAAGCTGGTCCCAAAGCCTTTTGGGAATTTCAAAAATATGGGCATTAGATGGCTTTTGTTTGGGGTTTGATGCAATGTGTGATAAAAGCACTTGCTCAATCTCCTGCCTGGAAAGCTCAGGTAGAAAATCAATCTGAAACTCAAAAATATACCCGCAGTCATGTAAAAGTCGGGCGGCTGCCGCAGATAATTTTAATATAGCAGGACCAGAAAATCCCCAATGGGTTACCAGCACCGGGCCCTGAAATGAAAGTCCAAATGCTGGCAAAGAAACTGCAGCCTTTTCCACCGCAAGTCCCATCAAAGAAGCCCAATCGTGCTTGGCAACATTGAAGGTGAAAAGCGAGGGAACAGGAGATACCAATGGAAGTTGAAGTGGCGAAAGAAATGAAAATCCTGCCGGACCGGGACTTCCGCCAGTTGCCACCAAAACATTGGCCGCAAAAATGGATTCTGAGTCCTTTATCAAGAGCTCAAAGCCCCCTTCGTTTTCAGGTTTGATAGACTTCACAAGGCAATTGGTACGAAGGCGAAAATTGCTGCTCCGAACTGATTCCTGCAATGCAAGCACAATGCTTTCGCTTCGGTTACTGGTAGGAAACATCCGGCCATCGGCTTCTGCCACAATTTTTACCCCGAATCCGGAAAACCAAGAAAGGGTGTCTTTCACAGAAAACCGCTTGAAAACGCCGGAAAGCCAGGAGTTTCCTCTGGGGTAATGCGTTTGTAAGCGGGAATTGTCGAAGCAGTTATGCGTCACATTGCAACGGCCACCGCCTGAAATTCGAACTTTGGCCAATACCTGCGAGGTTTTTTCAAGCATCAAAACCCTCGCATCTGGGCAAAGCCTTAAAGTTTCAGCAGAAGCAAAGAAGCCAGCGGCACCGGCCCCAACCACCACCAAATCATAAGGCTTTTCGTTCGGCATTCCAGAAAGATTATTTTAGCTCTGATGCCTTTATTTGCTTTTCCCAGGCAGTATTTCCCCGGTTATCTTTCAGGGAAATTGTCATAACCCGATCTTTCGCAGGACCGCTAAAATGCAGCATTGCAAAATTATGCCCATTAAAAAGGGTTCCGGGCACACGCAGCGTATTGGCTTCATTGCCGGGATTGTGAACACCCGAAGTAAGCGGACTGGTGGTTAAGTCATACAGCGGATAGTTTCCTGCCCTTTCCAAACGAGAAAGTTCCGCATGGTGCCTGTCACCTGAAAGGAAAAATACCCCAGGAATTTTTGCCGCAGAAATTCTTTCCAAAAGCGATCTACGCTCAACCGGATAAACGGCATAATTTTCAAAAACGCGGGCATCATTGATTACCTGTCCACCGCAGGCAACAATTTTAAAATTCGCCCTTGAATAAGTAAGTGCATCCAGAAACCACTGAATCTGTTGCTCTCCAAAAAATGCCCTACTGCTGTCGCTGCTGTTGTTGGGCGCCCTAAACCAACGATCATCCAACATAAAAAACTGACAATCTCCCCAGGAAAAAGTACTGGTAACGGGGCCTTTTCCAAGTGGTTGAGAAGGCATTGGCCAAAAGTTGCGAAAAGTTTCAGCAGATATGTCTTTATTCCAGAAGCTTCTGTCAGAATCATTTGGACCAAATTCGTGGTCATCCCAGGTGGCATAATTTTGGGCGCTAGAAAGAAGTGTCTGCATTTCCGGCAGAGAGCGCGTATGCGTGTATCGGTGGTTGAATCCGCCCCTGCTATTCCAATCGCCTTCCCGTGTATAAGTATTGTCCCCTATCCAAAGCATTAAATCCGGCTTGGAATCTGCGATGGTTTTAAAAATCTGCATGCTATCTCCATATCCCTTTCCCGGCCTATCCCAAAATGGCTCATTCACATAGGTACAAGAGCCAACAGCCACATCAAAATTGGGAGGATCTGTCCGATGCATCCAAAGAGCTGGTGTTTGAAATTCAAGTTTCCGGTCTACTTTTTCAAGCTTTCCATTGATAAGTAATTCATATTCGTAACGCTTTCCCGGCAAGAGCGAATCCGCAATGATGGTTGCCGTAAATCCGGATTTTTTTTCAGTAACAATAGATTCGGTTTGTCTCATGCGGGCCGAAGAACCCATTTCGCGAAACCGAAATCCTACTTTGGCGGGGGTCTTGGTCTGCACCCAAAGTGCCGCCTCACGATGGTCTGAAAAACCATTCATTGGCCCGGATTGCAGGAGCGATTGCGCTGCTACTGCCAAAGGAAAAGAAGAAAAGAAAAACAGGAATAAAAATCTCATGAGCGGAAATTGCTTTCTGCAAAAGTGCAGTTTCCGATTTGCAATCCCTAAAAGGAGCCTACTTTTTCGTGTTCTCTGAAGCCAATACCATTTTAACCTGAAGATCTTCTCCGATGCTCATCACATCAGCCAGGTCTTGAATGGTGAGGCTTTTATCCAGACGAAGTACAACAGTAGGCTGGTCGAGTTTTGCCAGCTGGATCTTTAACTCTGATTCCAGTTGATCAAAGGCCACCGGAACCTTGTTGATATAATATTGTTTGTCGGCTGTAATAGACAGAGAAATTGGCTGCTTGGCCATCTGAGGACTTTGCTTGGCCGCTGGCAAGAATAGCTTGATGACATTGGGATTCACCAAGGTAGAAACGATTAGAAAGAACAACAGGAGAAAGAACATGATGTCGTTTAGCGACTCAGTGCTCACTTCTGCAACTTCTTTTTGCCTTCTCCTGAGATTCATGGTGTGTAGTTTTTACTTGGCTGGCTCAAAAAGCAAATCCATGAAATCAAGGGTTGCCTGCTCCATGCGCTCAACAACCTTTTCAATTCGCATATTTACAAGATAGTACCCAAGGAAGGCGATGATACCCACCATCAAACCTGCAGCGGAGGTAATCATTTTCTGATAAAGCCCACCTGAAATAACACCAATCGAGAGATTGTCCGTCATGGCGATGTCGTAGAATATTTTGATTACGCCCATGATGGTACCCACAAAACCAAACATTGGCGCGAGTTTGGCGATAAGGCTAAGATAGCCCAGGTTTTTTTCCAGACGGGTAATCTCAAGTTTTCCGGTTGCTTCCATTGCGCCTTCAATAAGCGCTGGCTCGCTGCCAAGCCGGGAGATTCCTTTATCCAGCATTCGACTGATGGGTGTATTCACTGTCTGGCAAAGGCGCCTGGCTTCCGCAACATTCCCCGCAGTTAAACTGGATTTCAGTCCATTCACAAAACCAACATCATACGACATAGCCTTCCCAACAGAAAGAAAGCGCTCGATAAAAATCGAGATGGAAACAATTGAAAGCGAAAGCAAAATGAATACAATCGTAACACCGGTTGCACCACTTGAAAGAATCAGGTCGAAGACCGATTGCTTGTCTACACTGTGGGTAGCCTGCACAACGGCAGAGGCGGTATCTGTAACTTGAAGCAGAATCATATTAAAGTGATTTAAGAAACAAAAGCAGTGAAGTTTTTGATTTTCAGATGCGGATTTCTATAAGAAGACAAACCTAAATTCCTGAACACACATTTCCAAGGGCGTGAACAAGCTAAGTTTCATAACATCATTCACAAACGAAGGCATGAACCAAAATATTTTCAAAAAGCAGGAATTCTTAATCCCGAACTTAAGAAACGGGCTTAGTTTTTACAAAATACCGATTGAAAAGTCCGGTAGACTTAAATGTAAAATACTTGTGGCCAAAGAAATTGGCGAAAAAGCCGAATCCAATACCACCCAAATTGGCAAACAACTGACGGTCGATAAAAGCAAGCGAAATACTGAAACCGCAGAGGTCTGAAAAATTACTACTTGTTTCCATGACCAGGGCTTCGATCAAACTTTGCGTATTCGGGAATCGTAAAAACCAGGAATTAATTCCCCTCAGGGTTAGCTCCGAAAAAACCCAGGTTACGGTTAATGCCACCATCGAAACCATAAAAAACTTAATGGCTTCTCTTGTGGCATTGCCTGAATTTCGGGCATTGAAAGCAAAGGCCTTGGTGAGGAAAAAACCAATGACCATTCCGGCCAGATATCCCAAAACAATCGAACTACCGAAATTGACATTGAAGCTTCTGCGAAGTATGGTAGCAGTAAACAGATTAGATGCAACGCCAATACAGGCTATGCCCAGGTAAATTGCAAAATTCCGCAGTGATTGCGGATTTCGAAATTTTTCGAGCAGAAGTTCAGACCAGTGTTTCATAGAAAAATTATACGGCAACATCTGCTTTGATACCGGGATGCGGATCGTAGCCACTCAGCTTAAAATCCTCGTACTTAAATGAAAATAAATCCTTTACATCTGGATTAATTTCCATTTGAGGCAGAGGTCTGAAATCACGAGTAATCTGGAGATTGGCTTGATCCATATGATTGGAATACAAATGGGTATCGCCACCTGTCCAGATAAACTCTCCAGGCTGAAGACCGGAAACCTGTGCCACCATTAAGGTCAGCAGGGCATAGGAAGCAATATTAAAAGGAACGCCAAGGAAAAAATCCGCAGAGCGCTGGTATAGAGAACAGGACAATTTTCCATCTGCCACATAAAACTGAAACAAGGCGTGGCATGGCGGAAGCTTCATGTTGTTGATGTCGGCGACATTCCATGCGGAAACAATCATGCGCCGGGAATCGGGAGTTTCACGAATTTGCTTCAACACCTGAGCAATTTGATCAATGGTGCTGCCATCCGGACCGGGCCAACTGCGCCATTGGTGGCCATAAACTGGTCCGAGATTGCCATTTTCATCCGCCCATTCATCCCAGATGCTTACGCCATTTTCTTTAAGCCAGGCAATGTTGGTATCACCCCGCAGAAACCAGAGGAGTTCGATGATGATGGACCTGAGATGAACCTTTTTTGTGGTAAGAAGCGGAAAACCATCAGCCAGATTAAAGCGCATTTGTGTGCCAAAAAGACTGAGCGTACCCGTTCCTGTGCGGTCGGTTTTTTGAACGCCTTCGTTGATTATTTTGTGGAGCAGTCGATGATATTCCTGCATGTTGAGCAAAAAAAAATAGCACCGGCAAGATGCTATTTTTTTTTTACCAGCCGGAGCCGGAAATGAATTAGTTGATTGCGCCGATTGAAGTCTTCTCTTTTTCAGAGCAAGATGACTTCTTCTTGCAACAAGCCTTCTTTTCAGCAGTAGCTGGAGCAGCAGTAGTAGCTGGAGTAGCAGCAGCAGTTGAAGCTTCTTCCTTGGCCATTCCGGCACAAGCTTTGGCTTCACCTGATTTCATCTTGCAGCAAGAAGACTTCTTCTCACAAGATTTCTTTTCTTTTTTATCCTTGTCATCATCCTTTACGATAACGGCAGAAAGATTGGTTGCCTTGGCAATGTATCCTGAACCAACAAATGCGGTGAGCAGGAATGCTACTAATAAATTTTTCATTTGGAGTCAAATTTCTTGTAAATATAAGAAAGTCATTCCAAGAAAATCAAGCGAACATGAAAAAAATCAATTAATCTTCGGCGAGGCAATACACATCCCGGTAATTCCTTCCGAAACCCTCATAATCCAAACCATATCCAACAATGAATTTATTGGGAATATCAAAACCACGGTAATGGATTTCGAAATCCTCTTTTAAGGCTTCTGGCTTTACAAAAAGTGTTGCAATCTTAACGCTGGCAGGACGGAAATTTTCCAAGCCTCTAAGCAGCGATGCAATGGTAAGGCCTGTATCTACAATGTCTTCCACGAGTACAATATGCCGACCTTCCAAATCCTGTTCCAAACCAATGAGCTGACTCACTTTTCCGGTAGATTGAGTTCCCTCGTAGGAGGCAGTTTTTACAAATGAGACCTGACAAGGAATGCAAATTTGACGAATAAGGTCCGCGGCAAACATGAAAGACCCATTTAGAATCGGTAAAAAAAGTGGGCTGAGTCCTTCATAATCGCGGTTTAACTCAGTACCAAGATGTTCAATGCGCTGGGCAATCTCCTTGTGTGAAATGTAAGGGACAAAATCAAGTCCGGCTACATTCAACTTTGTTTGGGTTTCCATTTTGGATTTTTAGACTTAGACTTACAAAAGAAATAAAAATGTATTCACGAACTTTGCCTAATGAACAGCGAAGAAAAAAATAGGCGAAACAAAAGGATTTTGTTGTGGACAGGCTTGCTTTTTACTGCCTTCATCATTTACACGACCTGGGATATCATGAGCAGAACAACACATCCGGGCGCTAAAAAACATCTTCCGCACAGCATTCTTAAATAGATTTCGGTTTTATCCCCGGCTTTGCATAAGAATACCGCTTAAGGCCTGTTGTTTTTACATATCCATCCAATCCAGATCCGGCAAGAGAACCGGCATTACCAAGGTCAATAAAACCATCGTCCAGAATACTGGAATCCGGCACTTCCAGATATTGAACTGAGGAGATCAGGAGTGTGGTTCCATTCATGGCAATTGGCAATTCCTGCTCAGGTTGAAGTGCCATTCTAACCCGGCTTCCCTTTACGAATGGTGCAAAAATGCCTTGAACAAATTCTTCTTCAAAACCCACGGTTTCAAACTCGGAATTTTCCCAGCGGGCTGAAGTCCAGTGTGCTTTTAAGTCCTCATCCTCCAAAATATGGTTTAAGGTAAAACTATTTGTTTCGCGGATGTTTTTCAGGCTGTGCATTCCTGCCACCTGAGGCCGAAATAGAATGCCAATCAAAGCCGGATCTGCACCCAAATGAATAATTTGTGAAAACACGGCCAGATTGGTAATTCCATCCAGACTTTTGGAGCCCAGCAAACTGATGCTTTTGAAACCCGTGGCTGAGTTCAGCAGATTTGCCCGGAAATATCTATCCAGACCCGGAAATTGAGATGCGCTCCAATTCATATCATCAGAACCAAAATGCCGGGAAATTTGTTCTGAAACCTTTCCTGATACCCAAAATCAGATTTTGTCCTTATCCTTGTAAAAAATCAATCCGGAATGAAAAATACCATCCTGATTTCCCTCCTGCTTATTTCGGGAAGTGTTCAGAATCTATTGGCCCAGTTTCAATTTAAACTTAAGGAAAGTGCCTGGGAAGGAACGCACAGCCCACTTTCACATGGCACAGAAATTTTCTTTTATGCCGACACCATGTCGATTGTAGACCTGGACGGTATCAACCCACCCGACCTTTATTTATTCAAGGAAAAACACGATACGCTGCAACTTGAAATGATTTCAGAATACAGCGTTTCCTGCCGCGAAGAAGTTCCGGGATATTACCGCATCATCCGATCCAACAATGGCGAGAAATTGTTGTTGAAACCCATTCACGATGCCTGTATTCCAAGATTCACCAAGCTCGTCTCAGAATCCCCATGGTTCCGTAAAAGAGAACCTGGCGAGCTTCGTCCCGACTGGTATTTTCTATCCCCAGAAAAAGACAAAATTGCCGGCACTGGGCTTTATGAAGCCTACCGCTTGCTGCGTCTGAGAAAATCCGAACCAATAACGGTGGCAGTAATTGACTGTGCGGTGGATTATTTGCATGAAGACCTTTCTTCTGTCATGTGGAAAAACCCAAAAGAAATTCCAGACAATGGCAAAGACGATGATGGCAACTGGTTTAAGGATGACATCAATGGATGGTTTTTTAACAGCAGCAAGGACGGCTATCCTGTTGACAACGACCAA
>CAMDMI010000048.1 GCA_945902135.1 Spirosoma fluviale | reverse complement strand
AGACTTTGGCCTTTGTCTTTCGCATACGCCACAAGTTCGGCAATCATGGCACATGAGGCGATGGCATCTTTATCACGAACAAAATCGCCAATCAGATAACCATAACTTTCTTCACCACCCACAATGAACTTGAGTTTGCCTTCATTTTCACGAATTACACCGGCGATGTATTTGAAGCCTGTAAGGGTATTGAAGCATTTTACGCCGTAGGCCTGCGCCATTTGGTCTTGGATGTCTGTGGTAACGATCGTTTTGACAATCATTTCCTTGCCTTGGATTCTTCCGGAATCTTTCCAGGCGTTGAGCATGTAGTAAACCAACAAGGTGGAAATCTGGTTTCCATTGAGCAATTGCCAGTTTCCATCTGGATTTTTAAGTCCAAGTCCTACGCGGTCTGCATCCGGGTCGGTTGCCATCACCAGATCGGCGTTGATTTCTTTTGCCTTGTTCAAGGCCATGGTCATGGCTTCTGTCTCTTCCGGATTTGGATAAACCACCGTCGGGAAATTGCCGTCCGGAGTAGCCTGCTCCTTCACGATGTGCACATTGGTAAATCCAAGTCGCTCAAGGATTTTTGGTACCAATGTGATTCCTGTGCCATGCAAGGAAGAGTACACAATACGCAAGTCTTTTTGCCGGCTGATTACTTCTGGAGAAACAGAAGAACCTTCAATTCTGGATAAATAGGCTTCATCTACTTCTTCAAGGACAGGAACCAACAAATTTGGGTTTCCGACCATGTGAACCTGGGATGGAGAAAAAATTTTCCCCACTTCCAGAATGGTATTTTTGTCGTGGGGGGAAACCATCTGCGCACCATCATCCCAATAAGCTTTATAGCCATTGTACTCTCTTGGGTTGTGAGAGGCGGTGATCACCACGCCACTTTTACAACCGAAATGCCTGATGGCAAATGAAAGTTCCGGGGTGGGCCTGAGTTCCGTAAAAAAGTAAACCTTGATTCCATTTGCCGTGAATACATCCGCAGTTGTACGGGCAAATAAGGGAGAATTGTTCCGGCTGTCATGGGCCACTGCTACAGAAATTTCATTATCCGAGAAGCTGTTTTTTAAGTAGTTACACAGACCCTGCGTGGCCATTGCAACTGTATAAACATTCATTCTATTGGTGCCTGCACCCATTACACCCCTGAGTCCACCGGTTCCGAATTCAAGATTCCGGTAAAAGGCATCTGTCAATTCTGTTTCATTTCCTTCGTCCAGAAGTTTTTGGATGGAAGCTCTGGTTTCTGAATCGAATTCAGGCTTGAGCCATTGTGCGATTCTATCTTGAATTTCCGAAGTAAGGGCCATAAGGGTGTAATCTTTAAAATAGGGTATAAAAGTAGCTTCTGAGCCGACAAGCTGCAAATCTGGATTTTCAGTAAATGAAAAAAGCCCTCACGAATGAGAGCTTTTTAATGTTGATTTTACAATTTATCAAGAACCACAAGCCTCGCAGGCCTCAGGATTGTCGAGTGAGCAAGCCATTGCAGCAAGTTTTTCATTGCTGCTTGTGTCGATTTCAACTACGGGTTGAAGAGCAACATCTGCTTGTTTTTCAACAGTGAACTTAATGGCATCTACGGCAGCCTTGGTACGGAGGTAATACATGCCAGTTTTCAGTCCCTTTTTCCAGGCATAGAAATGCATGGATGTGAGTTTACCAAAATTCGGGTCCTTAATATGGATGTTCAAACTTTGGCTTTGGCAGATATAGGCACCACGGTCGGCAGACATATCCATGATGGTCTTCTGACTAATTTCCCAAACAGTTTTGTAAAGGTCTTTGATGTTTTGGGGAATCTCTGGGATATTTTGCACAGAACCATTGGCTTCGATCAGCTTGTTTTTCATGCTTTCGTTCCAAAGGCCAAGATCTACCAAATCTTTTAGGAGATGCTTGTTTACAACAATGAATTCGCCAGAAAGCACCCTTCGTGTATAAATATTGGAAGTGTATGGTTCGAAGCACTCGTTGTTGCCCAAAATCTGGGAAGTACTCGCGGTTGGCATTGGCGCTACAAGCAGTGAGTTGCGCACTCCGTTTTCTTTCACTTGAGACCGAAGAGTTTCCCAATCCCACCTTCCTGATTTTGGGGTAACGCCCCACATATCAAATTGGAAAATTCCCTGGGAAATTGGAGATCCATTCCATGACTCATACGCTCCATCTTTTTTAGCCAGTTCCATACTGGCCGTCATGGCACCATAATAAATGGTTTCATGAATGTCTTCGTTCAGCCTTTGGGCTTCCTCTCCATCAAATGGCATCCGAAGTTTAATAAAAGCATCGGCCAGACCTTGAATACCAATTCCAATCGGACGGTGCCTCATGTTTGAACGCTGAGCTTCAGGTACAGGATAGTAATTGATGTCGATGATTCTGTTGAGGTTTTTAGTAACCTGCCTTGTCACTTCCATCAGTTTGTTGTGATCAAACTTACCATTGATGATAAACTTAGGAAGTGCGATGGAGGCCAGGTTGCAAACGGCTACTTCATCTTTGGAAGTGTATTCCATAATCTCGGTGCAGAGATTGGAAGACTTGATGGTTCCAAGATTTTTCTGATTGCTTTTATTGTTTGCATGGTCCTTGTAAAGCATATATGGCGTTCCAGTTTCGGTTTGGGATTCAAGAATCTCAAACCATAAATCTTGGGCCTTAATTACTTTTCGAGCCTTGTTCTCTCTTTCATATCGTTCGTAAAGCGCCTCGAATTCTGCTCCGTGGCAATCGGCTAGACCGGGTGACTCATTCGGGCAGAAAAGCGACCATTCTTCATTGGCCTCAACGCGTTTCATAAATAAGTCCGGAATCCAGAGTGCATAGAAAAGATCGCGGGCGCGAAGCTCTTCCTTGCCGTGGTTTTTTTTCAGTTGAAGGAAGTCAATTATGTCAGCATGCCATGGTTCTAGATAAACAGCGAAGGCGCCTTTTCTCTTTCCACCTCCCTGATCTACATAACGAGCAGTGTCGTTGAACACTTTCAGCATTGGGATGATGCCATTCGAAGTGCCATTAGTTCCTTTAATATAGGAGCCTGTTGCCCTGACATTGTGGATGGATAACCCGATGCCACCGGCAGATTGTGAAATCTTGGCACATTGCTTTAAGGTGTCATAGATTCCATCGATGCTATCACTCTGCATTGTGAGCAAAAAGCAAGATGAAAGTTGTGCCTTGGGCGTACCCGCATTAAATAGGGTAGGGGTTGCGTGCG
The DNA here is from genome assembly GCA_945902135.1 of Spirosoma fluviale. Classification (GTDB taxonomy): domain Bacteria; phylum Bacteroidota; class Bacteroidia; order Cytophagales; family Flexibacteraceae; genus CAMDMI01. Next base: position 12,786 of record CAMDMI010000048.1, on the reverse strand, counting down.
TAAACCAGCGCTCGCTGAGAAGATTATAGGTTTCAATTACAGAATCTATGTCCTCCTGGTGAATGCCTACTGCAACCCGCATGAGCATGTGTTGCGGTCTTTCTACAACTTTGCCATCCAGCTTCAGCAGGTATGACCGCTCTAGGGTTTTAAATCCAAAGTAATCATAGCCGAAATCTCTGTCGTAAATAATTGTACTGTCCAGAATGCTTGCATTCTTTTTTACCACCTCATACACTTCCCTGGAAATCAGGGAAGCATTTTCACCAGTCTTTGGATCCAGGTACTGGTATAGTCTGGTGATTGTGTTGGAAAAGGACTTACTAGTAGTTTTATGCAGGTTTGAAATCGCAATTCTCGCGGCCAATAATGCATAATCAGGGTGTGTTGTGGTAAGGGATGCGGCGGTTTCTGCAGCAAGGTTGTCCAACTCTGTTGTCTGAACCTTGTCATAAATGCCATCGATAACTTTTCTCGCCACTTCATGTGGTTGAACAAAGCGCATGTCCAAACCATAACTCAGTTTTTCAATTCTGGCGGTAACTTTATCAAACCTTACCGTCTCGTGTCTGCCGTCGCGCTTTATTACTAACATACCTTCTTCCTGTTGCTTTTGGTTTCAATTGGTGGAATTCCCCACTTAAAGTTCAATGATTTTGTCGTTAAAACCGACATGCTCAGGCATTTGATTTATGGTCCGTAATTCCGTTGCCTGATGCCCAAATGTAGCAAAGAATCTTATGATGCAATAGCTTGAAGAATATTTTTTTTATTCTGATTATCAGTCTCTTAAGGTATATTTGCAAAGAAATTTTCATAACACAATTCATTAGCATTTTTTTGCGTGATGCCTACTTTTATCACACCGAAAACCGGTCTTTTATTTCTCTCGATTTTGTTGTTCGGGGCCTGTAAGCGTTCAGGAAAAGAAGCCTCAAATCCGGAGCTTGTCAGGATTGATAGCCTGGAGTCTGCGCTTCGGCAAGCAGAGACCAAAAATCCTTCAGAGCCAGACTTGAATCTTGCGATGCATCTTGCCAAAGCCTATCAAAATTATGAGGCAGGTCATCCGCAAGATAGCTTGTCCCCAAAATTTCTTTTCCGTGCCGGGCAGGTAATTGAAAATGTTTTCAATGACAAGGGTCGGGCCTTGGAACTGTATTATAAGGTGTATAGGAATTACCCGAAATCACCCAATGCTCCCTACGCGCTTTTTATGGCAGGCAATCTCCATCATACCATAAAGGATTCTGCAAATGCCGTGAACATGCTCAATCTATTTTTGGCCAAGTACCCAAACCACCAGCTTCGGTCTGATGCGATCGCCATGATTGGAAGTTTTGGTGCACAGGCCGATACAACAGGCAGTTCAGCGGTTATCCCCTGATTGCAGGACTTGCATCGACTAGCATTTCTGTTCCACTGATTTCTTCTTCAAAGGGTCGGAGAAGTGGAGCCGAAAGCATGGTTGTCAGTTTTTCTCTCAGGTCGTTTTCACTCAGGTTGTGCTCAAGCATTCCATCGTGGGCGATTGAAATCTGACCAGTTTCTTCCGAAATTACCAAAATTACTGCGTCAGTCATTTCGGACAAGCCAAGTGCTGATCTGTGTCTCAATCCAAAATTAGAAGGAAGGTCCTGGTTTTCTGAAACGGGCAAAATGCAGCGGGCTGCTTTTATTCTACCCCTTGAAACAATAACCGCACCATCGTGCAGCGGACTTGTTTTTGAAAAGATACTCAACAAAAGTCCTTTCGAAATGATGGCATCCAGTGATTCTCCGGTTTCGGCATAGAATTTCAATTCTGTGCTTCTGGCAAAAACCACCAAACCGCCGCAATGGCTTTGGCTTAAGGATTTTGCAGCCTCTATCACGGGCAATAACTGAAGATTATCCCTGCTTGGATTGCCGGAAAGAAGTCCCCTGAAAAAACCTTCTTCAGAGATAAAAGATGATTTTCCAATCACGAGAAGGATTTTGCGTATTTCCTGCTGAAAAAGTATAAGTGCAGCGAGGCCGCCTACTCCTACAAACTGACCTAAAAGGCCGCTGAGCATTTCCATTCCAAGGGAGCTGACCACTTTGTAAACGGCGTAAATCGCCATTATTCCAACAAAGATTTTTTGAGCAACCGATCCCCGGATGAGTTTGTAAACCTGGTAAACCAAATAGGCTACCAGCAAGATGTCGAGCACATCTATTAACCGAAGTTCGAGAAATCCGATTTTTAGACCCAGCACCATACATGCAAGGTAAAAAAAAAAGTTAAGTTTTTATCACAGGCTAGCATTTTTACAAAAGAAAAACCCTGCCTTTTTGGGCAGGGTCCGGGTTGAGCAGTAAAATTATATGGACTTAAGTTTGTGGTGCTGGTATCAGAATCGTGTCACTGCAGGCATCCCTTTGGATACTTCAATTTATTATACACTTTAAGACTTCAAATTCATTTGTTGGGGGATTTTTTCTCTACCAACAACACAAAGGTATTCAGGCCGTGGCTGCTCAAATGTTTGAGGAAGCAATAAATAATACCTGTAACAAGTCTTCAGGAAACTGCCGTTAAATTCGCTTATGTTTTTCCGAAATATCTATTCTACACCTCGAAATCAAGATTTAAAAAAAGAAAGACATTTGTATTCCGAGTAAGAATCAACCAATTTCTATTGAATTCCGGGTAAAAAAATCACTGTCATTCGACATATTTTCTGTGAATTGATTTTCAATCAAGTCAATTTTATGGCACGAATTTGAATTCATAAGGCAAAAAAAACCCTGCATTTGCAGGGTTTTTTTACTTGTCGTTTTAACTAGAAGATTAAGCTTTCTCTTTCTTGATTACGCTGAGCTTCAATTCATCCTTGCCTTCTTCGTGGTCGGCCATCAGTGTGTCTTCCTGGGAAATTTCTCCCTTAAGAATTTCTTCTGCCACCAGATCTTCAAGGTATTTCTGAATGGCGCGGTTCAATGGACGGGCACCATACTGTTGATCATAACCCTTGTTGGCAAGAAAATCTTTGGCTTTCTCAGTAAGTTCAATTTTGTATCCAAGCGTTTGAATTCGTTCGAATACCTTGGCAAGAGAAAGGTCAATAATCTTGTGGATATCATGTCTTTCAAGTGAATTGAAAACAATCACATCATCCAGGCGATTAAGGAATTCAGGAGAAAATGCTTTGCGAAGCGCATTCTGAATGGTTCCTTTCATGTGCTCATCTGCATTCTCCCTACGGGAAGATGTGCTGAAACCAATTCCAGTACCAAAATCTTTAAGATCGCGGATACCGATGTTGGAGGTCATGATGATGATGGTATTTCGGAAATCAACTCTACGGCCCAAACCATCGGTAAGGATTCCATCATCAAGCACCTGAAGCAGAATGTTGAAAACATCCGGGTGCGCTTTTTCAATTTCGTCAAGCAACACAACAGAGTAGGGCTTGCGGCGGATTTTCTCTGTCAATTGGCCGCCTTCTTCATAACCAACATATCCCGGAGGCGCTCCCACGAGACGGGTAACAGAGAATTTCTCCATGTACTCACTCATGTCAATTCGAACCAATGCTTCGTCCTTATCGAAGAGATAAGTTGCGAGAACCTTCGCCAGTTCGGTTTTTCCGACACCTGTTGGTCCGAGGAAAATAAACGAACCAATCGGTTTTTTCGGATCCTTTAAACCTACGCGGGTCCTTTGAATGGCCTTGGTCAGTTTTGTGATGGCCTCATCCTGACCAATTACTTTGGCTTTGAGGTCAGCTGCCATAGTGAGCAGTTTCTGACCTTCAGATTTTACAATTCTGGCAACAGGAATTCCTGTCATCTGACCGATTACCTCAGCGATATTCGGCTCATCCACATCGTAACGCTTGCTTTTTGTTTCTTCTTCCCAGCGTTGTTTGGCTTGTTCCAACTGATCAAGGAGTTTCTTTTCCTTGTCTCTCAGAAGGGCCGCTTCTTCATATTTCTGGGATTTTACAACCTTGTTCTTGTCCTTTTTGATGTTTTCAATCGACTCTTCCAGCACGAGAATATCTTGTGGAACATGGATGTTGTTGATGTGTACCCGTGCACCAGCTTCATCGAGAACATCAATCGCCTTGTCAGGAAGGAACCTATCTGAAATGTACCGCTCCGATAGTTTTACGCAAGCTGAAATTGCCTCAGCCGAGTAATTCACATTGTGGTGACTCTCATATTTTTCCTTGATGTTTTCCAGGATTTGAATGGTTTCATCCACAGTTGTGGCGTCAACCATTACCATTTGAAAGCGGCGTGCAAGCGCACCATCCTTTTCAATATACTGCCTATATTCATCAAGCGTTGTTGCTCCAATGCATTGTATATCTCCTCTCGCCAATGCGGGCTTAAACATATTGCTGGCATCCAAAGATCCGGAAGCGCCTCCAGCACCAACGATCGTGTGAATTTCATCGATGAATAAAATTACTTCGGGAGATTTTTCTAGTTCTGACATTACGGCCTTCATTCTCTCTTCAAACTGGCCACGGTATTTTGTGCCGGCTACAAGGGAAGCAAGGTCGAGTGTAACCACACGCTTGTTAAACAAAACGCGGGATACTTTTTTCTGAATAATCCGAAGTGCAAGTCCTTCAGCAATGGCTGTTTTACCTACGCCCGGTTCTCCAATCAGGATTGGATTGTTTTTCTTTCTGCGTGAAAGAATCTGCGCCACGCGTTCAGTTTCTTTTTCTCTTCCTACGATGGGATCGAGTTTGCCATCTTCGGCCATTTTGGTGAGGTCGCGGCCAAAATTGTCAAGAACCGGAGTTCTGGATTTTTCTGCTCCTGGTTTGATGCCTTCCTTTCCGGGAGGCGGGCCGAAAGAGCCACTACCACCACGCTCATCATCGTTGTCGTCGGTATCGCCGGATGCTCTGGGTGTTTCAGGCTTGCTATCTGAAGGTGCAGAGTGAAATTCAAGTGTTTCTTTCACGATTTCGTAATTAATGTCAAAACGATTCAGCACCTGCGTAGCCAGATTGTCAGTATCTCTTAAAATTGATAACAGAAGATGCTCGGTGCCGATCAGTTCTGATTTAGAAATTCTGGCTTCGAGGTAAGTAATTTTCAGCACCTTTTCCGCCTGTTTTGTCAAGGGGATGGTGCTTAGATTTTTCACATTTCCAGTGGCTGTGCTTTTAGAAGCGCGCTCAATAGAAACTTTTAGTTCATCCATAGAAACCCCAAGTTTCTGTAGAATGGCGACTGCAATGCCTTCTCCTTCCCGGATGATTCCAAGTAGAAGGTGCTCTGAGCCCATATATTCATGGCCCAGTCTAAGGGCTTCTTCCCGGGCAAGGGTTATCACCTCTTTCACTCGGTTGGAGAATTTAGCGTCCGATTTCATGTCTTCGTTCTTTGGTTCAGTGAAAAGTAAATTAAATCAGTGAAAGGCTAATAAGCAAGTAAAATTAGGGTCTTTTTCGCTTCGTAATATTTGAGTGAAAGTTAACTTCAGTTTCGCGGTTTCCAAAAGTCATTGGGACCCGAACAAAACAAATGGTCTATCACACTTAAATCAGGTACAAATTCTGAACCAAAGACTTGGCGGTACTGAAGTCGGCTCCCAGCCTCGAAAGAACTCTTCTCTATCCACTTTAAATCTTCATTATTTCGGCCTGGTTCGGGAAATTCTCCTGACAAGTTGACTGACAGTCTGTCTTTAGGAAAATATTGTTTCAGTGTCCACTCCATAATGCCAGATGTGAATTCGGCCAAACCATCGGTTTTCTTTGAGAAAAGATGTTCCAATTCCTCTTTGAAATAGACAAAAAATGGAGCCTTGCCATAAGCCGAAGTCATGCTGCGCCAATGCTGGTTTTGCCATTTTTGCTTGTGGTCAATTTGAATTTGTGAAACCGGCGTATTGGCAGGGGTCTTTTTCACAGGAATGCTAAGAAGCAAAGGACCTGAGGCCGATAAAATTCGGATTCTGTTCATGGCATTTCCCTTGTTGAACGGGAAAGCAAAATTAATTTCCACAGAATCCTCGTTTTTCAGGATTTGCAAATCAGACAAAGAAAGTCCGTAAAGCGGGGGAATTATGCGCATGACTGAAAATCAGTACCAGGCCCCGTGGTTGATTCTGAAATCCAGTGTAGTTACAGAATCTGCAAAAACCTCAAATTGAAAAATCTCTCCTTCAGGTCCGAACGAGTTTGCATACCATTCCCCTTTCTCTCGAATGAGCAGGGAGTATTTTCCGGGTTTAAGTGCAATGGCGAAACATCCGTTTTTGTCTGTTTTGGCCTTCTTTAAAAGTTTGGTTCCGGTCGATTGAAAAAAGCAATCCTGACTTCCTTTTTTAGCCAGGTCAAGACGGGTAGCTTGAAAAATTCCGAACTGTCTTTGTACGCCTTTTTTGATTTGCACGCCCTTTCCGGGTGCTGGCATTTGGTTGCCACTTACATTATAAACAAGTCCGCGAACCCCCTCTGTTATTTTTTTTTCGCAAGAAGCGATGGCAGTCCTTCGGTTGTTTTGCGCCTGCGCTACAAAAAGGCAGGCAAAAGCTAGAAAAATGCTGAGCTTAATTTCTTTTGAAAAGCGATTCCACAAATGCATGTCTGTCGAAAATTTGAAGGTCTTCAATTTTTTCGCCCACCCCGATAAATTTTACCGGCACACTCAGTTGGTCGGCAATGCCAATAACCACACCACCTTTGGCGGTGCCATCAAGTTTGGTGATCGCCAGGGCAGTAACTTCTGTAACACGGGAAAATTCCTCTGCCTGACGCAGCGCGTTCTGTCCGGTAGAGCCGTCGAGCACAAGCAGCACTTCCTGAGGAGCATCGGCGATAACCTTTTGCATGACGCGCTTCATTTTGCCAAGCTCGTTCATCAAATTGATCTTGTTGTGCAAGCGTCCTGCTGTGTCGATGATCACGACATCTGCATTTTGCTCAACTGCTGTTTTAACCGCGTCATAAGCGACCGAAGCTGGGTCGGTATTCATGCCATGTTCAACAACGGGAACGCCGGAGCGCTGACCCCATGCTTTAAGTTGGTCAACCGCTGCTGCACGGAAAGTATCAGCAGCACCTAGTACAACTTTATGACCTGCCGCATGAAATTGAGAAGCCAGTTTGCCAATGGTGGTGGTTTTCCCAACGCCATTTACACCGACAACCATTATGACATAAGGTTTGCAAGGCAAATCTCTGAAAATAAGGCCAGGGTCTGGGGCTCCTTTCTCTAAAAGGCTTGCCACTTCCTCCCTTAAAATTCTGTCTAGCTCATCGAGGCTTGTATATTTTTCGCGTTTTACCCTTTCCTGAATTTGGGCAATGAGTTTGATGGTCGTGGGTGTTCCAACATCGGCACCAATGAGAATTTCCTCCAATTCATCAAGGACAGAATCATCAATTTCTGATTTGCCTACTACGGCTTTAGTGAGCCTTTCGAAGAAACTATCCTTCGTTTTTTCCAATCCCTTATCAAGGGACTCTTTCAACTCCTCTTTTTTCTTCCCAGTGAAAAAATCAAAAAAACCCATTAAACAATCTTATTGAAGTTGATCTACTTTATAACTGAAAAAACCCTGACCAGTTTTGGCAGGGCAAAAAAAAAATCCCCGTTGCCGGGGATGCTAACATTTGAATCGCATCAGTTGTTTTTAAGCCAATCCTGTACCTGATCGTTTGGAACAATTTCCTCACGAAAGGTATATGCACCAGTCTTAGGGGACTTAACCGCCTTGATCACTTTGGTGAATGCTTTTCCCTCGCCTGTTTTGAGGGTTGCCACTACTTTCTTTGCCATGGGTTACTTAATTTCCTTGTGAAGGGTTACTTTTTTGAGAATCGGGTTATACTTTTTGAGCTCCATCCTTTGGGTGGTGTTCTTACGATTCTTTGTAGTGATGTACCGGGATGTACCGGGCATGCCACTGTTTTTGTGCTCTGTGCACTCCATAATTACTTGGATGCGATTGCCTTTCTTTGCCATGAGATGTTTCGAAAAACGGAGTGCAAAAGTAGAAGTTTTTTTTGAATGAGAGGCTTCAAAAATAAAAAAAACAAAAAAACTTTATTGGTGGTTTGAAAGCCAGAAACAATAATCGAAAACCGTTTTACATTTGTCTGACAATAATTAAATTAAACTATGAAAGAAGGAACACAATTTAGGTTTTGGAATTTTAATATCTGGCAAAACATTTCGGCAACCGGTCTTATGGCGACAGCAATGTCTCAAGCAGGCCTGCATTTTGCAGGCCGGTCGGTTGAAAACTTCACCAATCTTTATTGGATATGGATTGGAGTTTTTGTCGCAGGTATCTTGTTGAAGTACTACAATTTCCGCAATGGAATTGAGTCCGGTCACCACCACCACCACCACGATTAAGCGCGGATTTTACTCATTCTAGTTTTTTTAAAATGAAATCATCTTTCACTAGTGAAAGGCGGTCAGGTATTTTGCAGTGGGCAAGTCAGGACCGTCCAAGAGAAAAATTACTCGATAAAGGTCGTGGGCATGTAACAGATGCAGAACTTTTAGCCATTCTTATTGGCACAGGCAGCCGTTCAGAAACAGCCCTTGACCTTGCAAGAAGGATGCTCGCTGCTGCGGGTGGCGATCTTAATCAGCTTGCCCGTATGTCTTACGGCGACTTTTGTAAAATAAAGGGAATTGGTCCGGCGAAAGCAGTAAGCATTCTTGCTGCAATTGAACTCGGAAGGCGACGAAAAGATACACCAGTCCCCGAAATGGAATCAATGAATTCCCCCATGGCGGTGTATCAATTCTTAAAAGCAGATTTGGCAGATGTTCCGGTGGAGCAATTCTGGCTTGTGATTCTGGACAATTCCCTAAAGCCAATTCGCAAAATCAAACTAAGTGAAGGCGGGATTGCCAGTGTTCTTGTGGATGTTCGGGTTCTTTTCGGTGAAGCGCTGAAAAGTCTTGCAACGGCCATTGTGGTTGTGCACAATCATCCTTCGGGGAAACTTCAGCCAAGTGAGGAAGACCTGAAGCTCACCAGACGAATTGTTTCGGCTGCGGATGTCCTGCAAATAAGGGTGCTCGATCATCTTATTTGGACCAACCAAGGATTTTATAGTTTTGCAGACAACGGACAACTATGAAAATTCCACCTGCACTGCTTTTTCCTTTACTGGCGCTACTGGTTCTTTTGGCTACTTTTTTATCCATCAAATCTTTCGGTCCGGATTCAAATCAGGATTTCGATCCTTCCAACATTACTGAATTCCGCAAAATGAAAAACCGGATGATTTCTTCATCGGTAGGTGCTCCGTTTTACCGGGTTTCTGGTTTTGATTCCCTGCGGTATTTTCCACCGAATAAAGAGCAGGTTTATCTAGCAGACTTTCAGCCTATAAGGGATGGGGAATTGTTAGACCTCATGCCGGATATGCCGGGATTTCCTTCGCATTCCGTTGCGGGGTTTGCCGTGCTTGAGAAGAATGGTCGTGCTGATACTTTGTACATTCTTAAATCTCTTCACGAGAAATCCGACTCGGTTTATTTTGCGCCCTTCAATGACAAAAGCAATGGGCACGAAACCTACGGCGGTGGTCGGTATCTGGATCTTATTATCCGGAGGGGGAGGCCGGTGCTGCTTGACTTTAATTTTGCATCAAACCCTTATTGCGCTTATAAGGCGGATTTTGTTTGTCCTATGGTGCCCGAATTCAATCAAATTTCATGGGAAATCAAGGCAGGAGAATTGACTTATTCAGAGAACAACAGTCACTAAAGCGCTAACTGGGATTCATTACTTTTGGCATTTTGAAAATGGAAAATATCGAACTTCTGGAGTCGCTTTGTGCCATTCCCGGAACAAGCGGGGATGAGTCGAAGGTGCGGGATTTTGTTTTGGCTTACAGCTTGGCCAATCAGAATTCATGGAAAAATAAACCCGAAATTCTGCATGGTGAAGGATTTCAGGACAATCTGGTTCTTGTTTTTGGCAAGCCCAAACTTGCTTTTTATGCCCATATGGATACCGTGGGATTTACGGTTCGATACGACAATTATGTAGTTCCGGTGGGTGGCGTGGATGCAAAAACTGGAGATGAAGTTGTTTTTGAAATGAATGGAAAAAAGGAGTCTGCCAGGTTAATTGCTGAAACCAAAAAATTGCCGGCCGTTCTTGATTTTCAAAAACCAATTGAACCTGGAACCACACTCACTTATAAACCTGATTTTAGTGTAGAGAAGGATTTTATCAAAAGTCCATATCTCGATGACAGGCTGGGTGTTTGGGCTTTGCTTTTGATGGCCAGCGAAGCTGAAAATATTGCATTGGTTTTCACTACTTGGGAAGAGCATGGGGGAGGGGCTGCCGGTTTTCTGGCCCGATATCTTCTAGAAAAATATGCGACACGCACAGCCATTATTGCCGATGTAACCTGGTCTACCGAAGGTGTATTTCCTGGGAAAGGGCCCGTGGTTTCTCTCAGGGATAGCCGCATTCCCAGAAAAGTATTTACCGACAAGGTTCGCAATGTGCTTGCAACAGCAGGTATGGAATTTCAATTGGAAGTAGAATCTCAGGGTGGCAGTGATGGCATGGAAATTCAGCATTTGCCTTATCCTATTGACTGGTGTTTTATTGGCCCACCATCACATGATCCGCATGCCTCCAAAGAATCGGTTCACCTTGAAGATGCAGCAAATTTTCCAAAGGTCTTGGCTTGCTTGGCCAATGGCTTGTGAGGAATTTTACATTCTAAGTGCCTGTAAAAAATTAATAACATCGCCTATTGCGACTTTGCCGAACTATCTTACCTTTGATTCCCCAAAAAAAATCCCATGAGGAAGATGCACCATTCGATAGATTATTTGGCTTATGATTCTGAGGAAAGCCTTCCATTAGAAAGTCGGGAATTATTGAATAGGGCGGTTTTGGCGCTTGATAATGCCTATGCGCCTTATTCCAGATTTCAGGTTTCAGCAGCTGTAAGGCTAGAAAATGGACATATTCATTGTGGTACAAATCAGGAGAACGCAGCCTATCCGTCCGGAATGTGCGCTGAAAGAACAGCCCTTTATTTTGTTGGTTCTGAATATCCTGGCATAAAAGTAAAGGAGATTTTGGTGGTAGCCCGCAAGGAAGGGACCAGCCAATTGCTTCCTGCTTGTCCTTGTGGTGGTTGCAGGCAGGTAATGCAGGAAACGGAAGACAGGCAAGGCGAGCCAATCAGTGTGATTTTTAAGCTGGAAAGTTCTGGATTTATAAAGCTTGATTCTGTGGCCGATACTTTGCCATTCCGCTTTGATCCGGCATCTTTGGCTTGAATAAACCGGAACTTGGATTCCTGATTCACCATGGATATTTACAGCAATCGGTCCACCTTCAAGCTAGTCATCATAATTTTCGCCCTGTTGATTGGCGGAATTTCTGTTGTTTATACCAACAGCATGGTAAGCAAGCTTGCCGAACGAGAGAAAAAACTGATTGACCTCGCCGCAAAAGGATACAAAGAAATTGCGGGTATGGAATTTACTTCCAGCCAGGGTTTTTTGTTCAGAGAAATCATTGCTGCCAACAACTCCATTCCAGTAATTCTGACAGACGGACAAGGTACGATTCTCAGTTACCGTAATTTTGATGTGCCAGAAGGCATGGATACAAAAAACACTGATGCCTTTTTTAAAAAACAACTTGAGGAAATGCGGGCCGAATACAAGCCCATTCCTATTGAAATTGCCGGACTTAAACAATTCATTTATTACAAAAATTCAACCTTAATCAGGCAGTTAAAGTTCTACCCGTATTTGCAGCTAGCTGTAATCGGTCTGTTTATTTTGATGGGTTATCTCGCCTTTAGTCTAAGTCGGAATGCCGAACAGAATCGTGTTTGGGTAGGATTGGCCAAGGAAACTGCCCACCAGTTGGGAACACCCATTTCCAGTTTACTAGCCTGGGCTGAATATTTACGGACCAAGCCTGAAATTATGAACGAAGGCATTGTGGATGAGATGGATAAGGACATTCAGCGTCTCCTGATGATTACGGCCCGGTTTAGCAGCATCGGTTCAGAACAGAAAACCGAACTGATAGATTTGGTGGAAGTTGTGGAAACAGCCGTTTCGTATTTGAGAAGCCGCGTCAGTCAAAAGGTGAATATTACAGTTTCTGTCAAACAAGATGTAGGTGAGGAGGTGCTGGCTTATATCAACCGGCCCTTGTTTGATTGGGTTATTGAAAACATTTGTAAAAATGCAGTAGATGCAATGGCTGGTGCTGGTAAACTCGACATTGAGATTACGGAACTTCCCGAGGGCAATGTGCAAATGGACATTACTGATACTGGAAAAGGCATTCCAAAAAATCAATTTAAAAGGGTTTTTGAGCCTGGATTTACAACAAAGAAGCGTGGTTGGGGCCTTGGATTAACCCTCGCCAGGCGCATCATTGAGCAATACCACAAGGGGAAGATTTTTGTAAAGTGGTCTGAACCCGGAAAGGGAACAACCTTTCGAATTATGCTTCGCAATTAAACTTCCGGGGCCCGCATTTCGGTCTGGTTTTTGACAAAATTTTAGGTATAAAAGCTGATTCTCTTACTTTTACACCATGAGGCTCTGCCGCAAATCGTTTAGAAATTTCCTGATTTTCTCCAGTTTCCTGCTGGCACTTTCACATGAAATGAAGGCCCAGGTGAAGGTGAATACCAGCATGCCACTGCGCGAAATGATTGAGCGTTTGGTAGGGCCAGGAGTAAAAGTTTCCAACATTCGGGTAAACTGCCCATCCGACAAGGGTTTGCCTTATGCCTATTTTGAGGACAATTCGGGCACCAT
>CAMDMI010000047.1 GCA_945902135.1 Spirosoma fluviale | reverse complement strand
AATAAGCAGCTTCAAATTGCTGACACTTCCCTTGACAGGAACCTTGATTCACCGAAATCAGTAGTTTTGAAATTGGTGCATTAGAACTTTCTTTGCTACCTGTTACCTTGCACGAAGATAGGAGGCCGAATAAGGCCATTACAGTGGTTGCGGCGCTGGAAATCCTCATCCAAGTAAATTTGGTTATAATTATTTAAGAAAGCGATTCAAATCTATTCTGAAAATGACTGAAAATCAACTCCCATCAAGAAAAAGCAACTCAATATTTTTTATTGTCATTATACTTTTTCTGGCAGGAATCATAGTCTATCAATTCTACCTCCGCGAAAAAGACAAGGAAATATTGGATATCCAGGAGATTACGATCAATGAAAAATCGGAAGATTTAAGTAAAGTTTCTACAACTCTCGATTCGATGCGAACAGAGCTGGATGAAAAAATCAGAGAAATAAAAAAGCTTGGAGGCGATACAGCATCAATTGCAAACCTTAAAAGGGAAATTGAGCGGGATCTTAAAAATAGTAAAGCAAAAAATAAAAGGTCTCTGGCACTCATCAGCAACCTTCGCGACAAGATTGAAATTTACGAGTTACAGCTTTCAGCGAAAGACCAGGAAATTGAAAAACTTAAAAACGACACCAAAAACCTTTCCAATGAAAATAAAGGTTTGAAGAATCAGGTTGTAGAAAAAGAAGATGCCATTTCGAAGCTTGCTGAAGAAAAAACCAAATTGAGCCAACAAGTTGCAATTGCCGGCAAACTCCGGGCAGAAACCGTCAGAATCAGCATCATTGATTCTAAAGGGAAGGAGCGTGAAGAAGAAGATTATAAGGCTCGGAAGATTGGTAAATTAAAAATATCATTCACGATTGCCGACAATCCAGTCGCCCAAATTGGGTCCAAAGAAGTCTTTCTTCGCATCACAGGTCCTGAAGGAGAAACATTGGGAGACCCGGCCAATGGTGGAGGAACTTTCAGCTATGAAGGTCGGGAGTCACCCTACACTTCCAGACTTAGTTTCCTATTTGACAACAAGCAGGCTCCGCCATCATTTATATGGGAAAAAGGGAGCCCCTTTACCACGGGCACACATACCATAGAATTATTTTCTGAAGGTTACAGGCTAGGACAGGCAAATTTCAAAGTTCGCTAGACAATTCGGCGGTGACTCCAATTTTTAGCCAATTGCTTTGGAATTTTTACGGGAAATGTTTACGTTTGCGGCCCTTTTGTAAACAACATAATTAATATGCAAAAAAATTACGAAACGGTATTCATTCTAACTCCCGTTTTGTCTGAGCATCAGGCAAAGGATACCGTAGAAAAATTCAGCTCTCTGATCACTGCACAGGGAGGCGAGATTGTTAATCTCGAGAACATGGGACTTCGTCAGATGGCCTATCCAATCCAGAAAAAAAGCAATGGCTACTATGTGATGATTGAATTCAAATCAGAGCCATCTTTTATTAAAACGCTTGAAGTTGAGTATAAACGAGATGAGCGCATCATCCGTTTCCTCACTACAGCACTTGATAAATTTGCTGTGGAATACAACGCGAAAAGAAAATCAGGTTCTTTCCAAAAGAATGCTGATTCTAAAACCGAAATGGCATCCTAATCTAGACTTTTTACGACGATGATTTCGAATAACGAAAAGAACATCCCTATCAAGAAATATTGCAGGTTTAAAAAGGCCGGCATTAAATATATTGATTACAAGAATCCAGATTTCTTGCTCAAGTTCCTCAATGAACAAGGCAAGATTCTTCCTCGCAGACTTACCGGAAACAGTCTGAAGTACCAGAAGAAGCTCTCTCTTGCTGTAAAAAAAGCCCGTCACCTCGCATTTCTGCCATATGTGGCGGATGGCATGAAATAGTATTCCACACCTGAACGCAAATCGATATGGAACTGATTCTTAAAGAAGATGTAAAAAACCTTGGGTTCAAGAATGACATGGTAAGTGTCAAGCCAGGGTATGGAAGGAACTTCCTTATTCCGCAGGGAATAGCTGTATTGGCTACTCCATCCAACCGGAAGGTTATGGAAGAAAACCTACGCCAAGCAGCCCATAAAGCTGAAAAATTATTTAATGATGCTCAGAATCTGGCAAATGCCATCGGAGATTCTGTCCTTCAAATCAAAGCCAAGGCTGGAGAATCCGGTAGAATATTTGGAGCGGTAACTGCACTACAGATTTCTGATGGACTTAAAGCATTGGGATTTGATGTTGATCGTAAACGCATCGGGCTCCCAACTGAAATCAAAACTCTGGGAGAATACGAAGCAACCATCACACTGCACAAGCAGGTAAGTCACAAAGTAAAATTTCTTGTAAGCGGAGAATAAATTATCCCTTCATACAACAAATAAAAAAGCAGGTTCTAACGGGCCTGCTTTTTTATTGCGTTCTATTCCCCAGAACTCAAATTTACCTGTGGCATAAATTGCTTTCAGGACAATATTTGATTCTTTGGATAAATATCCTGAGAAAACTGGGATGTTTTTTCCTTCCCCCCCCCCAACGAATTCGACTGGTGCGAAACGATTACATTAAAGGCTTATACCTTACAAATATCTAAATTTGAAAACACAAATATTCAATATTGTAAAAACAGAACCCTTGACTATGTTTGTGATATAGACAATTTTCAATGGACAAGTACAGCTATCTTTCCAACGCCCACGGGGATTATATCGAAGGACTATACCAAACTTATAAAGAAAGTCCTGGATCCCTTGATATACAATGGCAGAAGTTTTTCGAAGGTTTTGAATTCGCCGGAAAATTTGCGCACACGGCGAATGGAGCCGAAAAAACCAGCAGCATATCAACTTTATCATCATCCTCCGAACCGATTAATAAAGAGTTTGCGGTTGCTTCCTTAATTGAATCATACCGAAATAGAGGACACTTTCTGGCCAACACAAACCCAGTTAGAATACGTAAAGACCGCAAGCCAATGTTGGCCCTTTCTGACTTTGGCCTTTCAGAAACAGACCTCCAAACAAAGTTCAAAGCCTGTGCATTGGCCGGTCTACCAGGATCAAGTTTGGCCGATGTACTTGAGAAGTTAAAAAAAACCTACCTCGGAAAAATAGGATTTGAAACCAGTTACATCCGCAATCCGGAACAACAAGCCTGGCTTTCAGCCAAAATTGAAGGTGAATGGCCTTCATTTTCTCCTTCCCATGAAACACAGCAGCGGATTCTGACCAAGCTCAACGAAGCTGTGGTTTTTGAGAACTTCCTGCACACTAAATATGTTGGCCAAAAAAGATTTTCCCTAGAAGGTGGCGAAACAACAATTGCCATATTAGACTTCATCCTGAATACAGGAGCCAATCAGGGCGCTGAAGAATTTGTGATCGGGATGGCCCATAGAGGCAGACTCAATGTATTGGCCAATACAATGGGCAAAACTTATGAGCAAATATTCAGCGAATTTGAAGGTGCATCAATTCCTGACCTAACGATGGGAGATGGAGATGTAAAATACCACCTTGGCTATAAATCTGACCAAACTACACCTGATGGCAAAGCCATTCACCTAAAACTCTGCCCAAATCCTTCGCACCTTGAAGCGGTAAATCCAACTGTCATTGGATTTGTTCGCGCGAGAATGGCAATGGAATATGGAAATGATTCTAAAAAAATCATGCCAGTTCTAATACACGGGGATGCAGCCCATGCTGGACAAGGAATTGTGTACGAAGTAACTCAAATGGCCAACCTCAATGGGTATTCTGTTGGAGGAACCATCCATGTTGTGATCAACAACCAAGTTGGATTCACTACGGACTTTGACGATGCCCGTTCCTCTTCCTATTGTACAGACCTTGCCAAGATAATTGAGGCGCCGGTTTTACATGTAAATGGTGACGACCCGGAGGCGGCTGTTTTTGCGGCAATTCTGGCAACCGAATACAGGCAGAAATTTGGCATGGATGTTTTCATCGATATGGTTTGCTACCGCAGACATGGACACAATGAAAGTGATGAACCAAAATTCACTCAACCATCCCTCTACAACCTCATCGCCAAACACGCAAACCCAAGAGAGGTTTACAAAAAAGATTTAATCGACCGTGGCCAACTTGGTGCAGCCCTTGCAGAGAAAATGGACCGGGAATTCCGGGATTTGCTGCAGGAAAGGCTAAACATGGTAAAGCAAACACCTCTCCCCTACCTACCTCAAAAACTGGATGAGCAATGGAAAGAACTCCGAAAATCTACTCCGGAGGATTTCCACACTTCACCTGAAACTGGTGTTTCTGAAAGTGCTTTGAAGGAAATTGGGAAAGCACTTATTTCGATTCCGGATGGCTTTAAACCTGTAAAGCAGATAGAAAAACTGCTCAAGGAAAGGGAAGATATGGTCTTCAACTCTGGACAAGTAAACTGGGCCATGGCAGAACTTCTCGCTTATGGTTCTATTCTTGCTGAGAAGAAAATCGTAAGAATATCAGGACAAGATGTGCAGCGCGGAACCTTTTCTCATCGGCATGCTGTTCTACGCGACTCCATTACAAATCATCCATACAACTCGCTCGATCACATCAACAAAGACCAGGAGAATTTTCAAATTTTCAATTCCCTTCTTTCTGAGTATGCTGTGCTTGGTTTCGAATTTGGTTATTCAATGGCCAATCCACATGCACTGACTATTTGGGAGGCACAGTTCGGCGATTTTGCCAATGGCGCCCAAGTAATGATCGACCAGTTTATTACGAGCACAGAATCGAAATGGTCGCGCATGAATGGAATTGTGATGCTTTTACCGCACGGATATGAAGGACAAGGGCCAGAACATTCGAATGCCAGACCTGAACGTTTCCTGCAGCTTGCAGCTGAATACAATATTGTGGTGGCAAACATCACAAGTCCTGCAAACTTCTTCCACTCACTGAGGAGACAATTGGCATGGCCTTTCCGAAAGCCTATGATTGTAATGTCCCCAAAGTCACTCTTGCGTCATCCGAAGGTGGTTTCTAAACTCAAAGACTTGGAAAAAGGATGTTTTCAGGAAGTAATCGGAGACACATTTGTAAAACCAAAGGATGTAAAAAAGGTGCTTCTTTGTTCAGGAAAGGTCTATTTTGACCTTTTAGAGAAACAACAGACTGATAAAATTAAAGATACAGCCATCATTCGAATTGAGCAGCTTTTCCCCTTTCCTGAGAAAAAACTCAATGAAATTCTTTCCACTTACAATAAACCATCCCTTTACTGGGTACAAGAAGAACCTGAAAACATGGGGGCATGGGGTTTCATACTTCGGAATTTAAGGAAAACAAATATTGAAGTAATTGCCAGGAAAGAATCTGCTTCGCCTGCGGTTGGCTATCTGAAAGTACACAACAAGGAGCAGATCCAATTGGTTGAAACCGCATTCTCCTCTAAATAATTTATTGATTTTCATTTATTTAAACGAAAAAACATGATTATGGAAGTAAAAATCCCGGTAGTAGGGGAATCCATTTCGGAAGTTACCATTGCCAACATCCTGAAGAAGGATGGGGAATTTGTAAACCTGGATGAAGTAATTTGTGAACTAGAGTCCGACAAGGCAACATTTGAATTAAATTCTCCACAGGCGGGAATCGTTCGCTGGAAAGCCGCTCAGGGAGATGCAATTGCAATCGGTGCAACCGTTTGCGAAATCGACTTCAATAAGGATGCGCTGCCACCAAAACCTGAAGAAATTCTCAATACCACAAACACAGGTGCAGAAGCTGCAACTGGTGCAGTGGGTAAAATAATAGAAATCAAAATCCCACCAGTTGGGGAATCTATCACTGAAGTAACCATAGCCAACTGGACCAAAAAGGCAGGTGATTTGGTGAACGCAGGTGAAATGCTTTGTGAAATTGAATCTGACAAAGCCACCTTCGAACTTGAAGCCGAGGCTTCTGGTTATCTGGAAATTCTCATTGAAAAAGGCACCACAGTTTCCATCGGAACTTCCATTGCCCGGATTGCCACAACTGGCGATTCTCCTGTCGCAAGCCCAGCAAACAATGCTACAACGCCGGCTGCCAATTCAGCCACCAGTGAAAAAGTTGCACATTCATCTACTGGTGCGGTAACTCCACTTGCAGCCAGAATTTTAGCTGAAAAAGGGATTGATCCATCTGCCATTACCGGCAGCGGAGAAGGTGGAAAAGTAACCAAGGACGACGCACTTAAAGCGAGTCAACCGAAATCAAGTTCTGCACCCGCTTCTGCAGCTCCTTCAATAGAAACAGCCAAAGGCGATAGAATTGTAAGGAGAGAAAAACTATCCTCATTGCGCAAAACCGTGGCACGCAGGCTGGTTGCAGTGAAAAATGAAACGGCGATGCTGACCACTTTTAATGAAGTGGACATGAAGCCAATCATGGATTTGCGCAACAAGTACAAGGATAAATTCAAAGAAAAACACCAGGTAGGACTTGGGTTTATGTCATTCTTCACCAAAGCTGTATGCGTTGCTCTTTCCGAATTTCCGGCTGTAAATGCCATGATTGACGGCGATGAAATCATTTACAATGACTACGCTGATATCTCAGTTGCAGTATCCGCCCCTAAAGGCTTGGTGGTTCCTGTAATTCGAAATGCAGAGAAAATGGACTTTGCCGAAATCGAAAAAGAAATTGTCCGACTTGCCGGAAAGGCGAGAGACAACAAACTCTCAATGGAGGAAATGACCGGCGGTACATTTACGATAACCAATGGAGGTGTTTTCGGCTCTATGATGAGCACACCAATTATCAATGCACCTCAATCCGCGATTTTGGGCATGCACAACATCGTGGAGCGTGCAGTGGTAGTAAATGGAGAAATTGTGGTTCGCCCAATCATGTATGTGGCCCTTAGTTACGACCATCGAATCATTGACGGCCGCGAATCTGTAGGCTTCCTCGTTCGTGTAAAACAATTACTGGAAGATCCATTAAGACTTCTTTTGGATGTTTAAAAAAAAAGTCCTGCGAAATGCAGGACTTTTTTTTTCCCAATTAGAGCATTCATCTCCATCACAACAACCATAAATCCCGACATCAGGTCGCTTCCAAAATTACTTTTTAAACCAGCCAGCCTATCGGCCGGAATTATTTTTTTTTCGTTTTTCATAAAATTAAAAATTGAAGAATAGTCCCAAATCATCAGGACGATTGTGATTAATCCCTACTAAACCATCCATAAAATATGGAATTAACACATTGAAAATCAGTTTCTAATATTACAAAATCGAATAAAAAGCGAAACCTTCGGGCCTAAAATAAGCCTTCCAGAAAAAGTACAAAAAACTAAGTTATTGAAAGGAGCCCAATGACTTGAGAATTGTCCTTTGTTGGCTAAACCACTTCCATCAGAATGAAAATCGTCGGAGGAATCTTCCGAGTTTTCAACTTCTTCCTCAAAAATATAAAAACTATTGGACCCTGATCCTTTCTCTGATCCAGATTTATATTCAAGAAAACGAGAATGTTTGTCTAGTGGTTTTGCTCCCAGAAAATAGGGATTACCAAGACCGCCGAGTATAAAAATGAAAACTAGGAAAAAATGCATCTTCCAAAGGAACTTTGCACAAAGGTAAAGCCAGAAGCCCGCTTAACTGATTAAAAAATTATAAGAACACGATTTGATAGCCAAGAACATCCTTTTGAGTTTTGGTCCTATAATTTCTCAACTATTCATTTTTCCAGTCACGGAAATTCAGGTCCATTCGCTTTAGAACTTTTCGATGGGCTTCCAGTCGGCGAAGAAAATCCGGATAATCTTTTTTGTCCTTTTTTGTCCATGTGAGTTCAGCAAGTGCAATGGCTCTTGGAAAAGCCATGTATTCCAATTGATCAGATCCTGCAATGTACTCGGTCCATAAATTCCCCTGAGCACCCAAAATCCAATCTTTTTCAGATGCTTTCAAACTATCCGGCAATGGGTGGTAGGCATAGACTTTTTGAAGCTGATTCAATCCACCGATGGCGAGCGGTTCTGAATGATTTTCCGACTGATAATGATCGAAATACAGCGGATTGCCTGGGCTCATTACCACCGGATGATTCATTCGGGCTGCCTGAATTCCTCCAGCCTCACCCCTCCAACTCATGACAGCTGCATTTGGCGCCAATCCACCTTCCAAAATCTCATCCCAACCAATAATTTGACGGCCCTTGGAATTCAAAAACTTCTCAATCCGCCGAATAAACCAACTTTGCAATTCATGTTCATCTTTTAAACCAAGCTCCTTAATTTTTGCCTGCACAAATGAAGATGCCTTCCATTGGTCTTTGATGGCTTCATCTCCGCCAATGTGGATGTATTTTGATGGAAACAGTTCCAATACTTCGGTCAATACATTTTCCAGAAAAGTAAAAACAGAATCCTTGGGCGATAAGATAAATGACGAAACGCCCCAGTCTGTCCAAACTCCCGGGTTTCTCCCCGTAAGTCCGAGCCAAGGATAGGCAGAAACTGCAGCCTGAGCATGACCGGGCATTTCAATTTCAGGAACAACTGTAATTCCCAAACTATCCGCAAAGGACACCACAGAACGAATTTCTTCCTGTGAATAAAAACCGGAATACGGTGTATTGTCACGGATTAAAGGCTTAAGTGAAGCGTGGCCCAGCAGAGTGCCTGACCGAGAACTCCCAATGCGGGTAAGTTCCGGATAGCGTTTAATTTCAATTCGCCAACCCTGGTCATCTGTGAGGTGCCAGTGAAATACATTGAGCCGATAAAAACACATGGCCTTCAAAATCTTTTTCACTTCCGCCACCGGAAAGAAATGCCGGGAAACATCCAGATGAAGTCCGCGCCAGGAGAAAGCCGGGGCATCTTCGATTTTAAACAATGGAAATTTCCGGTTGTCCTTCATCTCAATCAACTGAGACAAAGTCTGGGAGGCATGAAAAAAACCAGATTCAGAATTGGCACTTACTTCAATTCCTTGAACATCTGAAATGAGCTTGAAGGCCTTTTCTGCCAGCAACTTATCTTCAACAAATCTCAGCGAAACCGACTTATTGCCAAGTCTTAAGAAATAACCAAAATGCGTGGTAAAGCGGAGGAATCTGTAAGCCTTCATGGCAGTAGGAGGGATTTCCGAATTGAGGGAAACGCCCTTATACAAATCAATTTTTCCATCCTGTACAGAATAGTTGGCAGGAGCTGGAATCAAATCAAGGCTTTGGGCCTTCAGCGAGGACATGCAAACAATTGCACAAGCAGCGAGCAGAATTTCCTTGTAAAATGGCATAAGCCAAAGAAAGGAATTTCCTCCGAATCAGAAAACTCAGCTTTAATAACTAAAGAACTGGTAAACCCCTTTTGAGCCTTGTCTGTTGATGCCTTCCAGCAGAATTTTTCCTCGGGCATTTGCCAGATTTTCTTCTACATCCTGCGGTGTGTTGCATTTAATATTGTTCACCGAGGTAATGATAAATCCTTCTTCAAATCCATATTGAGAAAAGATTCCCCGGGCGGATATCTTCACAATTCGCACACCACTTTCAACTTTATACCGGTCACGCTCTACTTTTGAAAGGGCTTCAAGCTCTGCACCCAGTTTTCCGGAAGTGAAAATTTCTCTTTTGGTTTTGCTTGTATTGCCGTCTTTATTGGTGAGCAAACAAATCGCTTCTTTCAATTTACCAGCGCGTCGAAAAGTAACCCGCACATTGGCTCCCGGATCGCGGTAAGCAATTTCCTCATCAAAATTGGCGCGACTTTCCACATTGGCATCATCAATTTTTAAAATTACATCCCCTTTTTCAAGTCCGGCCTTTTCAGCTGCACCATCGGGCAAAACCGAATTCACCAGAACTCCGTTCATTTTATCGATGTTGTATTTTTCGGCAAGTTCTGAATTGAGGTCCAAGACATCTGCTCCGATGAAAGCCTTTTGAACCTCCCCAAATTTGATCAAGTCCTTCACAATTTTGGCCACGATATCGGAAGGAACCGCAAATCCATAACCACTGTAAGACCCTGTTTTTGAATAGATTGCTGTATTAATTCCTATTAATTCGCCTTTGGTATTTACAAGCGCACCGCCTGAATTACCTGGATTAATTGCTGCATCCGTTTGAATAAAAGCTTCTATCGGAAATGCGGAATTTACGATGTTCAGGTTGCGGCCTTTGGCAGAAACAATTCCTGCTGTAACGGTTGAAGTAAGATTGAATGGATTGCCAACTGCCACCACCCATTCGCCCACTTTCACCTTCCGGCTGTCAGCAATTTTTATGAATGGAAGACTTTTGGCTTCAATTTTTATGACAGCGATGTCTGAGCCAGGATCGGTGCCAATCAACTTAGCCTTGTAGGTTGTTTTGTTGTGAATTACTTCGATGGTTTCTGCATCCTCAATCACATGGTTGTTTGTGACAATATAACCGTCTGCTGAAAAAATGACACCCGAACCAGAACCGGCTTGCCGACCGGGATTGCTAAAAAAGAACCAATCAAAATTATTTTGAACGCCGGAAACAGTTTTTATAAACACCACACATGGCGTAGAAACTGCAGATGCGGTGACAAAATCCATTCTTCCTGTCCCATTTCCAGGGCCATCCTGCATTTCCGAAATCAGGTGTAAACCATTTTGATTTTCAGTCTCATACATGGAGAGTGAAGAATTTCTTTGGGCTAAATCTGGCAGTAAAACAAACCGATGGTAGCTAAAAGCGCCCAAAAAGCCTCCGATGAGGCAAAACAGAATGAGAAATTTTCCTTTCATAGCATTTCCTTTTTTTTATAATTCCAATGAAACCGCATTCAAATTATTGAACGCAATTTCAAAATTCGTGCCGAAGCATAAAAGGACTTCTTAAGATAAAATGGTTTTTTATGCCCAGCATCTGCCAAGTTTTATCTTTGCTGATTCAATGCCTGTTTATAGCCTCACGGACCTCAACCAACACATCAGGGAAACCATCGCAGACACTTATCCCGACAACCTCTGGGTTCGGGCTGAGATTGTTTCAATGAGCGTGAACGGATATTCCGGCCATTGCTATCTGGAACTTACCGACAGCAAGGAAGGGGCTTTCTCCAAAATGAAGGCGATGATCTGGAAAGGCAGCCTCAAACAAATTGACCTGAAATTCATTACCGAAACCGGGCGCAAGCTTGAGGCAGGAATGATGGTACAGGTTTTGGTGAAGGTGGAATTCCATGTACAGTTTGGTCTTAGTTTAATCATCTGGGACATCGACCCCGCATTCACCGTTGGTGACCTTGCTGTAAAACGCGCAAAGACAATCAATAAACTTAAGCAGGATGGCCATTTTGATGCCAATAAAACGAGGACAATTCCCTTCCCTACCGACCGAATTGCACTTATCAGCTCGCCAACGGCGGCAGGCTATGAGGATTTCTGCAAGCACTTAACAGAAAATCCTTTTGGCTTTACTTATGGACTGGCACTTTTTCCTGCGCTGGTACAAGGCCAAGAAGCAATTGCATCCCTTCAGGAAGCCTTTAGAAAAATAGAAACCCTAAAAGGAAATTACGACCTGGTCATTTTGATTCGCGGGGGCGGAAGTCGCCATGATTTGCAGATTTTTGACGAATATGAAGTTGCTTCAGCAGTAGCAAAGTGCTCATTGCCAGTACTTACTGGAATTGGACACGAAAGAGATGAATCTGTTTGCGACTTGGTAGCTGCGCGTAATTTCAAAACGCCAACTGCAACAGCAGATTTTCTTTTGGAACAAAGCTTGAATGCAGAATCTGCTGCAATGGAATTACTTTTAGGAATCAGCAACCGCCTGGTTTGGTCGATGAAATCAAGGGAGCAAGACCTCGAACGACTAATTTCAAGAATTGGCACTCTTACCAATCAAAGGCTCAGAAATATAGAAACCATTTTCAGGGAAAGTCTGAACAAGGTTTTGCAGCGTTGCCAATTTACAACTCATACCCTTGAAAAAGACTTAATCAGACTGGAATCTGAAGTTGCAGCAGCAAGTCCGAAGCGAATTTTGGACTTGGGATACGCCCGAATCCTTCAAGAAGGGAAAAGAAAAAAATCTAAGGCCGAAATTTCCGTTTCTTCACCACTTAAAATCCAGATGAAGGACGGAGAAATCAAAGCATCTATATTAGAATGATGAATTATAAAGAAGCACTGGAGGAACTAAAAGAGACTGCCAGAAAAATTGAGAATGATGAACTTGGCCTTGATGAAATCGAGGTATTATTGAATAGAGCGAAGGAACTGGCAGAAATTTGCAGATCCTCGCTTCGGCGGGTTCACGAAAAACTCGAAGATTTTCAAGCAAATCAATCCGGCAATTCTTATTAATCATGAAAAAACTGCTTCAAGAAAATGGACCAGACAACATCTGGATTCAAACATGGAATGAGGAAGGTGAGGAAGTACCAGAGCCAGTGGTTTACAGCGAGAACGACGAATGGTCGGCCCAGATGTTTAATTATTTTTTCCTGGGTGCATTCGGAAATGAATCCGAGGGAAGTTTAAATACCCAGCATGGAGGATACGAGGCTTTAAAAACTGCGATGGAAGGATATTTCGCAAGCGGTTCACTTTCGGAGATTCATCAAAGGCAAACAAGTCTTTGGGTCTCAGAAACTGAAATGGCGGATACCGAAAGTTTCTGGTTTACTGTTGGCTGGAACAATTTTTCAATTGATGGCCTTGAAGGACCTGCTATTGGTTTTTTCTTTTGCCGAAACAATGAAAACTTCCTGAGCCTGAATGCCGGAGAGCCCGTATTGCTCCGTGGTTTGCCCATGAAAAAACCTGAATTCGCATGCCTGTTTATGCAAGAACCAGCAGGTGAAATCCGAATGTTTTGTCAGGTACCGCAAGGCGGATTCTGGTCTGAAAGTCTGTTTCCTTTCAGCCGAAAAACCGATGATGCCTTCCACGCGAGGGAATTTTTTAAGATGTGTAAATCCTTCAGTGAAGATGTTTTGGTGAAAGAACAACACAAACCGAGAGAGGAACAAGTGGAGTTTCTTTCCGATAGTTTGTCGTTTGCAGAGCAAAACAAGTCAGTGAATTTCAAGGATTTTAAGCAAGATGTATTGAAAGAGCCGGCCATAATTGATGCTTTTGACCAATATCAGGAAGAATATGCCGGCCGCAAACAATGGAGTCCGCCAGACCAATTTGCAGTAAGTGAGCAAAGCCAAAATCAGGCCAAGAAGTTTGTTAAGTCAATAATTAAACTCGACAAGAACTTTCATATTTATGTGCATGGCAACAAGGAGCGGATTGAGAAAGGGTTCGACAGCGACAAGCGACTTCATTTCTATACTTTGTGGTTTGAGTCCGAAACCTGAGAGCAAGTAATGAAGGCATTTCTGTTTATTTTTTTGACTTTAGTAAGCCTGTTCTTTTTACCGGCAATTCAATTGCAGGCTCAGGTTAACAATCCAGAAATTCCCAAAGAATTCCCGGTTAGAATTGCCATCCGGCTTTTGGACCTAGGTACAGAAAAACCAGTTCCATATGCCTCAGTTCGTATTCTTGGCACCAAGAGAGGTGTGGTAGCCGACAGCAATGGTTTTTTTTCAATTGTAATTTCACAAAAGGACACGCTAAAAATCAGCAGCATTGGCTATTATGATTTGTTTTACATAAAGCGGGCAGACAAGCAAGTCAATTACTTTGAGGCGGTTCACATGCGCTCCAAAATTTTCGAACTTTCATCTGTTCAGGTATTGGGGAAACGCCGGATTAACCTCGATAATCCATTTTTACGCTGGGAATACAAGGCCAAATTCCAGCCAAAATTCTGGCTGTTTTATACACCAACGGGCGAACCACCTCCACCGCCAGGCCTGTCCTCCCCTATCAGCTATTTGTATGACCGTTTTAGCAGGCGGGGCCGCGACGCAAGAAAACTTCGGGATATGGTGGCAGAAAGGGCCAGACGAAAATGGTATGCCAGCCGTTACAATGCCGAAAAGGTTCAAACCTGGACAAACCTAGGGGCTGATGAAATCGAAGAATTTATGCGCTTTTGCCCAATGCCAGACGGATTCCTGGATGAAGCCAATGAATATGAAATCATCGACCGCACCTTCCGATGTCTCGAGGAATTTGATTCCCGGGAGAAATAATAGCCAATTATTTCTTTCCTGATTTACCTTTTGCGGGCGTTTTTGGCACTTGCTTTTGAGCCGGTTTTTGAACAGAAATCATTTCAATATCCTTCAAAAGAATTTCTGTTGCACTCACATCCTGCCCATTTTTCAGACCAGTTGCAATTGCCTTTTTTGCTTCCTCACGGGCCAGTGCATTTTTTTTATTCTTAAAAAGGAGATTCGCATAGGTATCGTGGACCATGAAATCTCCTCCGCTTAGATCGAGTCCTTTTTTGGCCCAAGATTCTGCCGCCAGCAGTTGCTTTGAATCTTCAGAGGCCTCAAACATTTTCCATGCAAATTCATTCAATTCGGAAGGATTTTCGCTTCCAAAATCTTTCATAAAATCCATGGTTCTGGAAAGGGCCAATTTGATATCATCGCCAGCCTTTAAAATGGTTGATGCGGCAATTGTCCTTTTGCCATCTTTCAGATTTAGATTGACAATCGCGCTACTGTCTTTTTTCCAAAGTGCAGAATTGTCACTATATGCTGCATTCTGAAGACTTGAAAAATAAACGCTGCGCGCCTTTCCAGAAACTGAATCTTCCGAATAGCGGGAAGAGAAAGCTGCCATATTCGAAACCATATTCTGAAAGGCAGGACTTTCAGGATTTTGAATGAAATCATACAAAAGCTTCCAGTTGTTTTTTTCGATCCATGAATCCTTGGGCTGGATAGAAAACCAAGCATCAACCTCCGATTCAAGTTGCGGCAAACCAGCATCATTCAGCATAAAGAGATATGGAAAAGCAACAGAGAAATTGCCAGGCGCGGCCTTGTATTTCCTTTCCAATCCCTGCAGATTTTTTTCAGAATCAGCAGCAATTTTTCCAAGCTCAATAAAATCTTTTGCGTCTCTAGCGCCCAGCGCTCGGTGAATTACCTTGCCTGATGCATCAAGATAAAGCAGTGTTGGATAAGCATTTACATCAAACATTTTCGCAAGCTCCACCCCTTCTCCTTTTTCCATGTCCACCTTTGCACAGATGAAAGACTCATTGTAAAATTTCCCAACCTCTTCCTGGGTAAAAACGTTTTTTGCCATCCATTTGCAAGGGCCACACCAGCTTGTGTAAGCATCCATAAAAATAGGTTTTGAACTTGAAGCCGCCTTTGCTTTCAGTTCAGCAAAAGTTCCATGGAAAAACTGAATTCCAACTTCTGCTTTGTCTTGTGCAAAAGCAGACACAGAGAAAAACATTGTGACCAACACGAAGCATGCCGAAAATAAAAATGCCAGTTTTTTAGAATTCATGATTGTAGGATTATAGAGAATTTTTTGTTTGTAGAACGCACTGTTAAAATAAATCTTTTAAAACGATTGAAAATATCAATGGCCGAAAACAAAAGAACAAATTTCAACAGCAATCACTTGTTGATTTTGATTGTTCCTTTTCAAATCCATTGAATGGCAAAAATAGAATGACCTTCTGAATATCAAAGATTTTACTAATGCCTTTCTGCAAGACACCTGGCCACGAAAATTCCATCCAAGGCTGCCGACATAATTCCACCGGCAAAACCTCCACCTTCACCACAGGGAAACAAATTTGAAATCTCCGGATGCGCGGCTGTTTCCTTGTCTCGAGGAATTCTAACCGGTGAAGAAGTACGACTTTCCACACCCAGCAGAACAGCATCATTGCTGAGGTATCCGCGCATTTTTTTTCCAAATTCCTTGAAGGCAAATCGCATTGCCTCACCCATATGTTTCGGTATAATTTCTGAAAGTGGTGCGGAAACAAGTCCGGGCTGGTACGAACATTCTGGGAAATCACTTGTCATTTTTCCTTCAACAAAATCCAGAAGGCCTTGGGCCGGAGCTGCAAGTTTACCGGCAGAATATGAGGCTGCCTTTTTTTCAACGGCTTCCTGAAATGCCATTCCGGAAAGCGGACCCAATTTTGCGAAAGGCGCAAATTCCTCCTCCCCTACGGCCACAACAATTCCCGAATTAGCGAACCGTGAATTTCTCCGGCTTGGTGACATTCCGTTCACAACAAGCTCACCGGCCTCTGTCATGGACGGAACAATAAACCCTCCAGGACACATACAAAATGAAAAAACAGGTTTGACCCCATTACTTGTATTAGACTGGTTCACAACTGAATAAGAAGCGGCAGGCAAAAAATCACCACGCTCCCTTCCCTTGTATTGAATCTGGTCGATTAGAGTCTGCGGATGTTCGACCCGAAAACCTAGGGCAAATGGTTTGGCTTCAATCAGTATGTTCTTTTGGTGAAGCAATTGAAAAATATCCCGGGCACTGTGACCCGTAGCCAAAATCAAGGCGCTTCCATCCAGCACTTTGCCATCAAGCGTAGTAATCCCAACAACCTTTCCCTCTTTCATTCGAATAT
>CAMDMI010000046.1 GCA_945902135.1 Spirosoma fluviale | reverse complement strand
GGGAAACATCAGTTTCTTTTCCAAAACGCCCGTTGAAGATATTGAGGCTGAAAGCAAAATTGCTGGTGCAATCATCAACACAGAAAATGGGGTGATTGCTTTCAAGGTTCCGATGAAGTCATTCAAATTCAAAAATTCCCTCATGGAGGAGCACTTTCATGAGAACTACATGGAAACCGACAAGGAAGTGAAGAATGGCGACAAAATTGAATACCCAAATAAGGACGGACTCTTTCAGGGAAAACTGGAACCGAAGGTAAATTTCAATACGCCAGGACTTTATAATGTAACCGCCAAGGGCAAACTGAAAATCCATGGTGTAGAGGTTGAAAGAGAATTTAAAGGAACCTTGGATGTAAAAGCAGATAATTCTGCTGAACTGAAATCAGGAATGGATGTGCCTTTAGCTGACCATAAAATCGCTGTCCCAAAAATGTTATTGATGAAAATTGCGGAGAAGATTCATGTGGATGTCGATTTCATTTTAAAGCCTAAGCCATAAACAAATTGTTGATGAAAAGGACCCCGCCAAACCTGGTGGGGTTTTTTCGTTTTTAAGCTTTGGTGAACGTACATTTGTGGAATAAATCACAGGGAATTATGTTCGACATGATGAAAATGATGGGCAAGCTTGGGGAGGTCAAAACCCGCATGGCCGAAGCCCAGGAAGCCATTGCCAAAATGGAAGTAAGCGCAGATGCCGGTGCCGGAATGGTAAAAGCTACAATAAACGGAAGCCGCAAATTAACCGGACTTGAAATTGACCCATCGCTATTGAATGCACAGGATGCTGGCATGCTTCGGGATCTCGTAATCGCCGCAGTAAACAATGCCGCAACCAAAATGGAGGAGCTCTCCAAGGAAGAAATGAAAAAGAAAACGGAAGGCCTTCTTCCCAATATCCCGGGTCTTGACCTTGGCGCTTTCGGAATCTGACATCACAGTTGCCATCCTCAATTGGAATGGCATTCACCACCTGAAGCAGTTTCTGCCTTCAGTTTTGGCGCATTCAGGAAATGCCAGAATACGGGTAATTGACAATGCATCAACGGATGATTCAGTGGCCTGGCTTCGTGATACACATCCGAAGGTTGAGTTAGATATCCTAGACCGAAACCATGGATTTACAGGTGGCTACAACATTGGCATTCAGAACATTTCCACCCCATTGGTGGTCCTTCTGAATTCCGATGTTGAAACAAGTCCTTCATGGATTGTTCCTTTGCTGGCATTGATGAATTCCAAACCAGGGATTGCGGCTTGTCAGCCAAAAATCGTTTCCTGGGCCCAACCAAATCAATTCGAATATGCCGGTGCTGCCGGAGGCTTTATCGACAGTTATGGCTATCCATTTTGCCGGGGACGCCTCTTTGGTAGCTGTGAATTGGATGAAGGTCAGTACAACCAGGCAAGGCCAGTTTTCTGGGCAAGCGGGGCCTGCATGATGATTCGCCGGGATGAGTTTATCAATTCTGGTGGATTGGAGACACGGTTTTTCGCCCACATGGAAGAAATAGACCTGTGCTGGCGTTTATGGCATAGGGGAAAAGAAGTTTGGGTGGAGCCAGCTTCGGAGGTTTTACACCTTGGGGCTGGAACCCTTTCAAAAACAAGTCCGAAAAAGACATTTCTGAACTTCCGAAATGGACTTGCCATGTTGTTCATCAACAGCAGTGGCGATTGGGCCGCAATTCGGATTGCAAGCAGACTTCTACTCGATGGTTTGGCAGGAATCCAATTCCTTTTCAAAGGGGAATTTGCCAATTGTTTTGCGATTATCCGGGCACACTTCGCTTTTTATTCCGGGATTGCTTATTGGCTAAAAAGACGGCAAGAAAATTCAAATGCCAGAACCAGCGCGGTGCCACACAAGGTAATTTTCAGAGGCAGCCTGGTCAATACTTACTTTTTACTTGGCAAACGAAAATTCTCTCAGCTTTTGGAATTGCGTGATTGATTCCAATCCTGAATCAGTTTTTCTGAAAACAATGCCCAATCCTTGAGGATTCTTTCCGAATACCTATCCATTTTCAATACCGATTTTGAGAGCAGATCTCGGAGCTCTGGATCTTGGCTTTGTTTTGTTACATGCGCAAACACACCCGAGGCAATACCTGAAAATCTCAAATCATCCGTATAATCCAGAACAAATTTCCTTTGATTGAAATCGCTCAGAGTTGTTTGGATTTTATGCGTGTGATCACCTAAAATTTCTAAAGAAAAAAGGCGAATCAATTCTGAATTTGAATTTTGAAGGCTGGCATACATCGCATTTGCTGCATCAGGATTGGCTTCCTGTAAAATCCGATCAAGCCACATTTCAAACAAAAGGTGGTAAAGAAAAAACTTCCTGTTGACACCCGAAATTTGAAATCCAATTTCATCCTTCCATAAGTTATACCCATTCCAAAAAAAGGCAGAGTCATGAAAATGCTTGTCAGAAAACCAATGTAAATCCATGCCCGCCATCAGCAATTCAAGTTGAGCCGGAAACGCCTCAGGCAAAACTGATTTCGACAATTGAAAACCGGCCCTCCTACCAATATCAGGCAAAATAGCCCCAATATGAAAATCTGAATTTTCAATTTGACTCGCGAGAATATAGTGGGCAAGGAAATTCATTTATGGCTGAAAAAGTAAAAGCAATGCCAAGAGTGAAATCAAAATTCCTGCCAGATTGGTCTTTGAAAATTTATCCCGGAAATACAAAAACGAGACCAGGCTGGTGGAAATAATAACCCCAAGATTGGCAACAGGAAAAACCACATTTCCCTTATGTTCAAATGCGTTCAAAGCCAGTAATATACTTTTGTAGGAAATGAAATTCGGAAGCCCCAGCCAAAACCCTGGCCATGCATTTCGAAAATTAAATTTCATGCTGCCAGAAAAAACCCGAATCAAAGTGAGTAGACCAGCAGCAAGGAAAGCACCAAAAAACACCATAAACACAAATCCGGAAGATTGAGACGCTGGAACCAAATGCTGGTTTATTGATTGGGTTAAAATATCTGTAAAGCCGGAACCTAAAAAAACAACCACTGGCAACAACCAAACCCATTTCATTTTCACGCTGGCATAACCAGCTCCTGTTTTTTGCGCGCTTAAGAAAATGGCAATGACACAAAGGAGCAAGCCCGCCATGGGGCGCAAACCAATTTCCTGATTACTGATTAAGATTGTAAAAAAGAAAGGCAAAACAAGAGAGAGTTTATTCGCAACTGAAGAAACCGATAGTCCTAAGCGCCTCACACTTTGTTCGGTGAACGAAAAGTTGATCAAAAACAAAACACCCAGAAAAAGCGCCGGAAAAAGCCATTTTGCTTTACCTGCAAGCATCAATGTTTCTCCTTCCAAAATGCTGGAAGAGAATGAAAACAGGATACAAAAAAGGTAATTGAACAAAATCACCTGAAGCGGATCCTTGTCTTTACCCAATCCACGAAAAACGATGAACAAAGAAGATGAGGAAAGAATAAAAATGAATAGTGCGAGCATTGAACAAGGATTAAAACTTTTGGCCTTTCAACCAAATCGAAATGAATACCATTTTTGAAGACGAATTTGAGCCGGCTCTTCTACAAAACGATACAGAAAAATGGCAATTATATTGAGCAGAAAGAAACTCACCAGCCTGTTATCCAGATTGATGAAGGAAATCAAGCTTTCAAAAATCCCAATGTGAATTAAATAAAACGCGTAAGAAGACTTACCTAAAAACTGCATAATCCTGGAGGACAGGAACCGTTGAAAAAAACTGGTCTCCAAAATAAGCCCCCTGAAAAAGGCCACTATGAATACGGGCAGAAGAAAATTGTTGATTCCAATTCCAATGGGATGAAAAACCCCGGCAGTATCCCCTTCCCTTAAAAAAGAAAGGCAGAGAAGCGAAAAAACAATGCCTACACATCCCGCAATTGTATATACAGGAATCGAACCGGTAAAATTCTTCCATTTGTTCAACCTTGATGAAAGGAAACAACCGGCAAAAAACTCAAAGCTTCTGCCTAAAAATGTATACCCAAGAAAGAAATGAAGATCCCCAATCCGGTTTCCAAAAGGTAGTGCTTTGAAAAAATTAGCAAGAGCAAAACAGATTATCAAAAAAAAGAGTGAAAGAAAGAGATAGCGTTTCACCTGATTTCTGAAAAGAAAAAACAAAACTGGGGCAAGGGCATAAAAGCAAAACTCAACAGTCAATGACCATGATTGGGCAATTCCTGAAAATTTCGTAAACTCAGAAAAACCCTTCAGTAAACTAATATTAAGTAAAAAAAGAAGGCTCCATTTTAGTGGTGCTACAACTTTAAAAAATGGAACAACAATAAAAGTCAGAAGCGTAATGACCAGAAACAGCGGCATAACCCGTGCCATCCTGGAGAAAAAATACGGCTTGAAACCCGAAAGTCCGGATTCAAACTTTTTTGCGTATCGATTATGAATCAGAAAACCACTTAATACAAAAAAGAAAGTGACGCCGATATGCATTTCCCCAAAAAGGAACTCTGGCAAAAAAATTCCTTCTGGGACATTTTCAGGATTAAAAAAGTGGTGAAAAAAAACAAGGTAGGCTGCAATTGCCCGAATTCCAGTTAGAGCTGGAAAGTAATTTGAGTTCAAGGCCGACATATCGTACAAATGTATGGTTTTCAAATTCGCATTAAACCGGATTAGATTTTTTGGATGGCTTAACTTCATAAAAAATATCAACCAAAAGCAAGATATTTGAAGGTGCCTAAATCGACCATGAAATCACTGACCACTGCCCGCGGAAATCCATATGTGACCATGGTTTGGCTCACGCTACTTGGCTCATTCATGCTTTTTCTTTTCCTGATTATGATATTCTCAGTCAGAATTCATGGTCTAGGTTGGGAGAAAATCGAGCTACCGCCTTCATTTTACATCAGCAGCGTGTGTATCTTAATTAGTTCTGTAACCCTGCATCTTTCAAGGATAAGTCTTCGTAATGAAGAATTCAGGACGGTTTACTTCTGGCTGACACTAACCCTTTTACTGGCAATTGGATTCGGCGTACTGCAATGCATAGGCTGGAATAATTTATTCATCAGAAACTCGCCAGCAAGCCATACTTCAATGGCCTTCACTTATCTGATTTCTGGGCTCCACTTCCTGCACATTGTCCTTGGCCTTGGTGCCTTGGCCTGGCTTTGGAATGGATTCCGGAAAAATGTTCGCTATGTAGATTCATATGTGTACACCCTGAATCCGAAAACGGCAACTGTTTACCAAACTGCTACAATTTTCTGGCATTTCCTTGGAATTTTGTGGCTCCTACTTTTCTGTGTGCTTTGGGTAAATCAACCCTAGTTGAATGGGAAATTCCAGACAAAAATCATTCTTTTATTTTCTTGCAAGCCTACTGTCTGCGTCCATAATCTTAATTGGATGGCGATTTAATTTCTTGTTTGACGATGCATTTATCTCTTTCAGAATCACAGAAAATATCAGGCAGTTTGGCAAGCCAAATCTTTTCCCTCACCAGGATGTTTACACAAGCACATCCTTGTTATACCCCTTCCTGAATCTGATACCTGAATGGGTTTTCGGAGCAGACTGGATAGAAAAAATACAGCTTTGGAATGGATGCTTAATGGCATTGTCCATGATTATTTGCCTGTACCGAGCCGGGAAAACAACTGGTAATTTTCAACCCTGGCACCAAGTAATAACCCTGCTTCTTTTACTCCCTTGGTTTCTAGATTTCAGGAATCTTATTTATGGCAATTCCGGATTGGAAACAGCCTGGTATATGGTGCTATTGTCACTATGCATTCTACCCGGAAAAATGGAATGGCTGGCACCTTGGCTTATTTTCATCCGCCCTGAAGGTTGGCTGGCAGGCTGGGCAGTTTTATTTGATTCTATACTGAAAAAGAACTTCAGACAAAGCAAGAGAATCATCTTTCAACTTGTGCTTTCGCTGGGATTTTGGGCTTTGGCTGGATGGGGATTATATGGCACTGCCATCCCTCAAAGCCTATTGGCAAAAGCAAACCACCTAATTGACCGCCCTAATGAAATTGCCAAAGGATTCAGTTATTTATTGTTTTCAGGGCATTCGATCCCCTTGGCATTGTTTCTAATTTATTGTTACCAATTCCCTAAATCATGGAAATCTGATAGCCTGACATTAATATGGGCCGGATTATACCTTTTCTTTTTTAGCATTCTCGCAGCCTGGTGGCCATGGTATTTGCCACCTTTGTTTGTGGCATTTTGGTACTTAAGTGCAAAGGCATCACTTACCCTTTGTCAAAAATACCTATCCAAAGAAAACTCGGGATTGCAATCGGCACTTATTGCTGCAGGATTGGCCATCATTGGAATTTGGCAGATAAAAGCCGAACTACCAAAAATTCGGGAAGCATCCGAAGCATTTGAAATAAGAAAAATTGCCAGTCAGAATTTATGCCAGTTTTTGAACCTAAATATTTTTACTTCGAAGGAAATTCTTCTCGAGCCACTGGGAATAAATGCCTGGTTTGGACGCGAACTTAAGTTATTGGATTATCCGGGTTTGGCCAATCCCAAAATGGCAGGTTTTATTAAAAAGCTTGCATGGAAAGTGCCACACCGACTAACCGATTACAGAACAGACTCAGCGATATTGAATAAATTCAAACCAGATGTTCTTGTACTTTGGCCTGAAGAAATCAAAGCATTCCAGAAAATAAGAGGCTTTGAAATCCAATACAAGCGGATCAAAATCCTACCGTATTATCCAAAAGAAAAGCGTATGGATTCCGTTTCCATTTTTCAAAAAAATCAGGTATTGAACTGATTCATTGTTACCGCCAAACCCCGGCTACAAAAACAGAGACAAGCATCTGAAGCTTTGCTAAGAAGGTCATCCATACCCTGCAGGTCAGCCTCCGAAAATTTGCCAAGAACATACTCGGCCTGCTGGCCTTTTGGGAAATCAGATCCTACGCCCATTCGCATGCGTGGATAATCTTGAGACTTTATTTTCAATTCAATATCTCCCAATCCATTATGACCACCGGAAGACCCTTTTGGTCTGATTCTAACTTTCCCAAAAGGCAAGGCGATATCATCGGTTATAACAAGGACTTCATCAGGTGTTGCATTCGATTGCCTCAACCAATGCAAAACAGTATCACCAGATCTATTCATGAAAGTGGTAGGCTTGAGTAGATAAACGGTATTACCTGACATTTGAAATTTACAAATATCTGCGAGACGACCACTTTCAAAGATCAAGCCCTTTTTTTTAGCCAAAGCATCCAGAACAGCAAACCCAATATTGTGTCGGGTACCATTATATTTTTCACCAATATTACCGAGACCTACTAATAAAAATGCCATGACTGGAATTGAGAATCAAATTGAAACTGGGCAATCCTGGACCCACGATTTCATTTTCACGCAGGAGCAGGTAAATGCCTTTGCAAACATAACCGGTGACAACAATCCATTGCATATTAATCCTGAATATGCGGCACAAACAGCCTTCCGCAAACCGATTATGCATGGAATGCTTGGAGCATGTGTTTTCAGTAAGGTTTTTGGCACCATCAAGCCAGGTCCAAAAAGTATTTACTTAAGCCAAAGCCTCGAATTTTTAAAACCACTTTATCCAGACACCGCATATCGGGCTGTTTTTTCGGTTGTAGAACAAGCAGGAAAACGGTTCAGAATACGCACCGAAATACTGGACTCAGAAAGCAGCGAAAAACTCACACTTGGAGAAGCCTGGCTGAGAGTCCGATAAAAAAGAAAGGGGATGAAAATTCATCCCCTTTCTTTTTTGAAAACATTTCGGAATCAATCTTTTCCAGTCATTTGCTGCAAACGAGCCCTTAGCTTATTTGCTTCAGCACCTTCCTGAGAATCATTATACTTTTCAATCACCTGGGTATAAGTACTGATGGCATCCTCGTAATTTTTCATAAGCTCCTGAACAAGTGCCGCTTTCATCAAATACCTTGGCGAAAAGAATTTGTTTGGGGCATGCAAGGCTGCTTTTTTGTAATACTCAAGCGCATGCTCGTTGTCGTTTAATTCGAGATATGCATCTCCAATCAGAGAGTTAGCACGAGGAGTAACCAAAATATCTCCGGCATTGTATTCCTTCAAGTGGTCTATTGATTCCTGAAATTTGCCTTTTTTCAGATAAATAGCACCCACATAAAAATGCGCAAGCTGTCCTGCTTTGGTGTTGCCATAATTCTCAGCAACAGATAGCAATCCCATGCGGCCACCTTTTCCATCTTGAAGTGCCTTATCTAAGGAATCAGATTCAAAATAATAAACAGACTGAAACATCGCTTTTTGGGCTTCATCGTTCTGTTCATTCATATACCAACGCATTCCAAAAAATCCAGCCAAAGCAGCTACGATTCCAATTGAAACAACAGAAACTAACTTTTTATTTTTTTCAAAATAGGCTTCAAAGCCAGAAAGTTTCTCAACCAAAACTTCGGAACTTTCAAGTACGGAAGCCTTATTTTCTTCTTTTTCTTTGATTTGCTCGCTCATTGCTTTATTCAATTATGTATGGATAATCTGCTTCGGCATACACATCCTTATAAACCTCATCGGTACTAGGATATGGAGATTCCTCCGCAAATGTCACACACTCGTTTACAACATCCTTAATTTTTAACTCAATTTTTTCTAAATCTTCTTCCGAAGCCCATTTGTTGTCTAAAATCACAGCACGAACATGATCAATTGGATCAAGATTCTTATACGATTCAAGTTCATCCTTGGAACGGTATTTAGCTGGATCAGACATGGAATGGCCTTTATACCGATAAGTCCGCAGTTCTAAAAGCGTAGGACCATCTCCCCTTCTGCCACGATCGGCAGCTTGAGAAAATGCATCATGAATAGCTTCAGGACTCATTCCATCAACCGCCTCAGAAGGCATATCATAAGAAAGGCCAAGTTTATACAACTCAGTTACATTGGAAGTACGCTCTAAGGAAGTACCCATTGCATACCCATTATTTTCTATTACAAAAACAACCGGAAGGCTCCAAGTCCTAGCCATGTTAAGTGCTTCGTGAAATGCGCCCTGACGGACAGCACCATCGCCCATATAACAGAAACAAACATTGCCTGTTTTGTTATATTTTTCAGAGAACGCTATTCCTGCACCCATTGGCACTTGTGCACCCACAATTCCATGGCCTCCCATAAAATTAACTGCTTTGTCGAAAAAGTGCATTGAACCACCTTTTCCCTTCGAGCAACCTGTGGCTTTTGCAAAAAGTTCAGCCATCAATGCCTTTGGGTCGGAGCCTAAGGCAATAGGAAGACCATGGTCACGATAGGCAGTAATCCATTTATCTCCTTTTATTGATGCAGTAACTGCACCGGAGGCACAAGCTTCCTGACCAATATAAAGGTGACAAAAACCCTTAATCTTCTGTTGTCCATAAAGCTGACCAGCCTTTTCCTCGAACCTCCTCATAAGCAACATGTTCTCAAACCAGAACATATATCGCTCCTGAGGATGCCTTGTAGTAGCTTTAGCGCCTTTTTTTGTAGATTTTACTGCGGTCATTGATTAAACTATACGAAGTTTTATGCCTGTCCCATAGTACCGCCAAAGTTGAACGGCATCTTTGGCATATCACTCAAGTCTTTGATGTCGCCGAAGGCATCTTCAAAGCGTTCAACATTATCTTTCAGTGCTTGCAGAAAACGCATGGCATGTTCTGGTGTCATGACAATTCTGGATTTCACCTTGGCTTTTGGAACGCCAGGCATCATCCTGATAAAATCAATCACAAACTCTGTATTGGAATGAGCAATCATGGCCAGATTGGAATAGATACCCTCTGCCATTTCCTCAGACAACTCGATGTTGATTTGGTTCCCCTGTTCCTGATTTTCCATAAAGAATATCGTTTAGGCTACAGTTGATTCTTTTTTAGATCTTCTCGGAGCACCACCAGTTGCACCAGTCTGCGCGCCACCTGCTTCAGCAATCTGAGACAAAGTTTCGAATTCAGACTTTGAACCAACGATGATGTGATCGTAATCACGCATTCCGGTTCCTGCCGGAATCAGGTGACCAACAATTACATTTTCCTTCAATCCAAGTAATCCATCGGCCTTTCCACGAATGGATGCCTCGCTCAATACCTTGGTTGTTTCCTGGAAGGAAGCTGCAGATATAAAGCTCTCAGTACCTAGGGAAGCTTGGGTAATACCCATCAAAATAGGCCTTGAAGTTGCTGCATCCGCCTCACGCACATCAACCAATTTGGCATCACGGCGGCGTAGACTTGAGTTTTCATCACGAAGTCTTTTTGATGACACAATCTGACCAGGCTTAAGTGCTAGAGAATCTCCTGATTCAGTTACAACTTTAGCACCTGTGATTTCATTGTTTTCCCTGCGGAATGTAAACTTATCTACCGTTTGTCCTGGAAGGAAGTTGGTATCGCCGGGCTCGGTGATTTCAACTTTTTGCATCATCTGACGAACAATGATTTCAATGTGCTTGTCATTGATTTTCACACCCTGCAAACGATATACCTCCTGAATCTCATTTACAAGATACTCCTGCACGGCAGTAGGCCCCTTAATCGCAAGAATATCAGAAGGTGTAATGGCTCCATCAGAAAGGGCCATTCCAGCTTTCACAAAGTCACTATCCTGTACAAGAATGTGCTTGGAAAGTGGCACCATATATTTTTTCTTCACTCCATCTCTGGATTCGATGAAAATTTCGCGGTTACCACGCTTGATTCCACCGTAAGATACGATTCCATCAATTTCAGAAACGATGGCCGGATTAGAAGGATTTCTTGCTTCGAAAAGCTCAGTTACCCTTGGAAGACCACCAGTAATATCGCGGGTTTTACCTGCAGACCTCGGGATCTTGGCCATAATTTGACCAGCCTTGATTTTCTGTCCATTTTCAACCACAAGGTGGGCTCCAACAGGCAGATTGAATGATTTAGAATCCGACTTACCACTAACCACGATTGATGGGTTTTTGGCTTTATCCTTGGTTTCTGTAATTACTTTTTCGCGGTGACCAGTTTGCTCGTCATATTCTTCACGGAAAGTAATTCCTTCTTCAATGGCTTCAAACTCTACTTTACCATCAATGTCTGTCAGAATCACAGCATTGTACGGATCCCAGTAGCTGATCTCCTGACCTTTCTCCACTTTATCACCGCTCTTCACCTTCAGGAATGATCCATAAGGAATATTGGCAGTCATGAGAACCTTGTCTGTATTTTGAGTAAGTCCTTCAGGAATGATTCTCATTTCACCTGTACGGCCAATCACAACATCTATTTTTCCACCTTCATTGGTGGTAGTTGATAAGGTCCTAACCTCATCAAATATTACAATTCCTTCCTGCTTCGCACGAATTGCAGATTCAACCGCAATGTTGGAAGCTGTACCACCTACGTGGAAAGTACGAAGGGTTAGCTGGGTTCCTGGCTCACCAATAGACTGAGCAGCAATAACACCGGCAGCTTCACCACGCTGAACCATTCTACCTGTGGCTAGGTTGCGACCATAACAGGCACCACAAATTCCACGCTTGGTTTCGCAGGTAAGTACCGAACGGATTTCAAGTTCTTCAATTCCTTCAGCATCCAACCTTGCTGCAATCACTTCTGTAATTTGCTGGTTGTTGGAAACAATTAATTCGCCATTCTGTCCAAATACATCGTGTACAGATACTCTACCTAAGACACGATCTGAAAGTGGCTCAACTACTTCTTCGTTTTCTTTCAGTGCAGATACCAAAATACCACGAAGAGTTCCACAATCCATCTCGTTCACAACCAAGTCCTGCGCAACATCATGCAGACGACGAGTCAAGTAACCCGCATCGGCAGTTTTTAGTGCAGTATCTGCAAGTCCCTTACGAGCACCGTGAGTAGAGATAAAGTACTCAAGTACATCCAAGCCCTCCTTAAAGTTGGAAAGAATTGGGTTTTCAATGATCTCACCCACAGAACCTTGAAGATTCTTTTGTGGCTTCGCCATAAGTCCCCTCATTCCACCAAGCTGGCGAATTTGTTCACGGGAACCACGGGCACCGGAGTGCATCATCATATAAATGCTATTGAAACCTTGATTGTCATTTTCAAGCTGACGCATCAATGTTTCAGTAATTTTAGAGTTCACGCGGGTCCAGATATCAATTACCTGGTTGTAACGCTCGTTGTCTGTGATGAGACCCATTTGATAATTGGCCCAAACACTTTCAACTTCCTCCTTGGCGGACGCTACAAGTCCGTCTTTCTCATCTGGAATTTTAATATCGTCAAGTCCGATGGACAATCCACCTCGGAAGGCGATACGGAATCCAAGCGCTTTGATATCATCAAGGAACTTGGCAGTACGCTTCACGCCACACTCGCGGTGAACATCGGCGATGATCTTCTGAAGCTTTTTCTTGGTCAAAAGTTCGTTGATATAACCAACGCCCTCAGGAACACAAAGATTGAAAAGAACAAGACCTGCTACGGTTTCAATGATTTTAAATTCCAACTCGCCGTCTGCATTTTTAACCTGCACACGGACTTTAATATAAGCGTGTTTATCGAGTTGGCGTTCGTTCATCGAAATCACAACCTCCTCCATTGAGTAGAAAACACGGCCTTCACCCAACACAGATTCCTCCGGAGTACTACGACGACCTTTGGTGATGTAATAAAGTCCAAGAACCATGTCCTGAGATGGAACCGTAATCGGTGCACCATTGGCAGGGTTAAGAATGTTGTGAGAAGCAAGCATCAAAAGAGATGCTTCAAGAACTGCTTCATGCCCAAGTGGAACGTGAACGGCCATTTGGTCACCGTCAAAGTCAGCGTTGAAGGCTGTACATACAAGCGGGTGAAGCTGAATTGCTT
Source organism: Spirosoma fluviale (assembly GCA_945902135.1). Lineage (GTDB taxonomy): Bacteria > Bacteroidota > Bacteroidia > Cytophagales > Flexibacteraceae > CAMDMI01. The sequence continues at coordinate 3,618 of CAMDMI010000046.1, read as the reverse complement.
TTCCTTCGATCAATTTAGGCTGGAAGGCCTGAATACCAAGTCTGTGTAGAGTCGGAGCACGGTTCAAAAGAACTGGATGTCCTTTCAATACATTTTCCAAAATGTCCCAAACCACAGGATCTTTGCGATCAACAATTTTCTTTGCAGATTTTACCGTTTTCACAATGCCCCTTTCGATGAGCTTGCGGATAATAAACGGCTTGAAAAGCTCAGCTGCCATTTCTTTTGGCAAACCGCACTCGTGAAGTTTTAATTCTGGTCCAACTACGATTACAGAACGACCTGAGTAATCGACACGCTTACCAAGCAAGTTTTGACGGAATCGTCCCTGCTTACCTTTCAGCATATCTGAAAGCGACTTCAATGCACGATTTCCTTCTGCACGCACGGCATTCACCTTACGAGAGTTGTCGAACAATGAATCTACCGCTTCCTGAAGCATACGCTTCTCGTTACGAAGAATTACCTCAGGGGCTTTGATTTCAATAAGGCGCTTAAGACGATTATTACGAATAATTACTCTGCGATAAAGGTCGTTAAGATCGGAAGTAGCAAAACGACCACCATCCAATGGCACCAATGGACGAAGTTCCGGCGGTATAACTGGAACCATTTTGATAATCATCCACTCAGGCTTGTTTTCAATGCGGGTGCGCGCATCACGGAAAGCTTCTACAACCTTCAGACGCTTAAGCGCCTCAGCTTTACGCTGCTGGGAAGTATCATTTGCCGCTGCATGGCGCAGGCTGTAAGAAAGGTCATCAAGCTCAAGACGAGCAAGCAACATTTGAAGTGCCTCAGCACCCATCTTGGCAATAAACTTATTTGGATCTTTATCATCCAGCATCTGGTTCTCCCTTGGAAGTTTTTCCAGAATGTCCAGATACTCGTCCTCAGTCAGAAACTGCAAATATTCAATTCCGTCTTCGGCTTTGATACCTGGCTGAATTACAGCAAAACGCTCATAATAAATAATTTGATCGAGCTTCTTGGTTGGAAGACCAAGCAGATAACCTATTTTGTTGGGTAGAGAACGGAAATACCAGATATGCGCAACTGGTACAACTAGTTCGATGTGACCCATACGCTCACGACGAACTTTTTTCTCAGTCACCTCTACGCCACAACGGTCGCAGATAATGCCTTTGTACCTGATTCTCTTATATTTACCACAATGACACTCCCAGTCCTTTACAGGTCCGAAAATTCTTTCACAGAAAAGACCATCCATTTCCGGCTTGTATGTCCGGTAATTGATGGTTTCTGGTTGTGTAACTTGTCCGTACGAACTCTCAAGAATTGACTCCGGAGAGGCAAGACTGATGGTGATACGGGTGAAATCCTGATTGAGCTTCCTGTTTTTTCTAAATGCCATGTTGTTCGTTTAGAGACGATTAATGTTGAGCAAATTGACGATTCCGCGGAATAGAAAATTCCCTGAAGTTTTTTTGGCGGAGATGAATGAATTTCTCAAATTCCTAGGTACCCCTGAAATAGCCTGCAAAAGTAGGTATTTGATTTTCTATTACAAAGATTGGGCCAGAAAAAAAACAAAATAATTCTGGACTCAACAAGTCTTGAAAATTCCCTGCGTAATGAAAAATATTTTGAGGGCGTGTCCCCGCTAGAAGCATCATGACACCGCCAAGCAAGTTAATTTTTTTTGGAACTTGTTACACCCTCAGGCTCAAGCGGGGCCGGGCACTTCGCTTCAATGATGGCACCTTCGGCGCCACGATTTCCGCTGCGGTCCCTCACGCAAATCCAGATAAAATTAGAGATTTCCCCTAAGCGCCTGTTCTCTTTCTATCGATTCAAACAAGGCTTTGAAATTGCCCTTTCCAAAAGACTGAGCACCTCTGCGCTGAATAATTTCATAAAACAAGGTTGGCCTGTCTTCTACTGGCTTGGTAAAAATCTGCAAGAGATACCCTTCTTCATCCCGATCTACCAGAATATTGAGATTTCGAATGGCTTCAAAATCTTCCTGAACATCCCCTACCCTATCTTTTAAATTTTCATAATACGTTCCCGGTATATGAAGAAACTCAACTCCGCGTCTTTTCAATTCCGCAACTGTATAAAGGATATCATCTGTGGCTACGGCAATATGCTGAACTCCAGGTCCCTGATAAAAATCTAAATATTCTTCAATCTGAGATTTCTTCTTGCCTTCAGCAGGTTCGTTGATCGGAAATTTCACATAGCCATTTCCATTTGAAACCACCTTGGACATCAATGCGGAATACTCGGTAGAAATGTCCTTGTCATCAAATGTTAGCAACAGCTTAAAACCAAGTACATTTTCATAAAATTCAACCCATTGGTTCATTTCTCCCCAACCCACATTGCCCACGCAATGGTCAACATGCTTTAGGCCAACAGGCTCAGAAATAGCAGGTTTATCCACAGCCTGAAAACCTGGCATAAAGGCTCCTCTATAATTTTTCCTTTCAACAAAAGTGTGAATGGTTTCGCCATAGGTTTCAATTGAGGCTACGACTACTTCTCCATGCTCATCGCTTAAAATGGTTGGGGCCTGAACTGCTTTGGCTCCACGCTTGGTCGTTTCTTCAAAACTTTTTCGTGCATCATCCACCCACAGAGCCAAAACCTTTACGCCATCTCCATGTTTTTTAACATGATCTGAAACTGCTGAATCCGGCTTCAGTGAGGTTGTTAACACCAGGCGAATTTTACCTTGCTCTAACACATAAGAGGCACGGTCGCGCACACCAGTCTCCGGTCCGCAATAGGCGGTTACCCGATATCCAAAGGCTGTTTGATAATAATAAGCCGATTGTTTGGCGTTGCCTACATAAAGTTCTAGGTGGTCTGTTCCCAAAAGAGGAAGGAAATCGGTTTCAGTAGCAGTTGTTGATTGATTGGCGGCGATTGACATGGTGCTGGTAAATCTTGAGCCGCAAATTTAGGAAAACCCGCTTGGCTACAATTTTTTTCATCCGCACAAGACAAATTATTTTGAATTTCCCCATCATAAGCCAACCTTTGGCACAAGAAAAAACGAGCCGAAATGAACTTCAAGAAATTCAACACAGACCTGATAGACCTGGCTGAAAAAAGGATTCAACTAAATCAGATTGATTACGCAGATGAGCGCTACGACGAAATCGAAGATGAGCTCCATGTTGCTGAAGATGCTTTTCTTCAAGAATACGGTGATTACCTAGAGGAAATTCTTGAAGATGTTCATGAGCGTGTATGCAGCGGAACCGATGTCCTGATTCCCACAGCTTACATTGCCAAAAACTATATCCGCAAAGGAGAAACTTTGGACGGCGATCCGCTTTATGAAATCACAACCAAAGAAGGCGTGATTGTGGAAGCAGACAATTACCCGGACAAAACAGCAAGACTTGTATTAATTCCGGCTCCTGCCCGCCTGATTCTTACAGTTGGTGGAAAAGCCAAAGAAGTCGTTTGGGAATCCGGAAAATAATCCGGCACATTCTTTTTAATTTTTAGTTCAGCCTCTTTTCACGGATGCCCTGAAAAGCCTATCGTTTATTGCTCTTCCAATGCTGTGATTGGGCATTTTCTCGGCCCAGATTTCATCAACCGACATAGAATCCAGTTGGTGCAGGGCAGAAAATAAAT
>CAMDMI010000045.1 GCA_945902135.1 Spirosoma fluviale | reverse complement strand
GTGAAGCAAAATTTTCTGAAGTATGAGCTTTATTCTCCCAATTTCGGACAAACCATTTCGCCTTTATCTCCCTCCGCTTTCAGGTATTATCGTTTTCAGTATTTAGGCGCTTTTTCAGAAAGCGGCCATGAGGTTTTTAAAATTAAAGTTATACCCAGAACGGAAGGACAGCATATTTGGAAGGGCGAGCTTTTTTTGGTTGATAAACTTTGGTGCATTCATTCCGCAAGGCTTTCTGAAAATGCTGAGGGTTTCGATATCCAGATGACGCAACAATATGCCCCGGTGGAAGGAATTTGGCTGCCCCTTCAAATTCGGCAGGATGTAAAAGGAAAAGCACTTGGTATTACAATGGAGGCTGTTTATAACGCTACAATTCGAAAATATAAGATAACAAAAAACGAAAAGTTGTATGCTGATTTTCAAAAACTTGAACAACAGCTTGATGAAAAAACGGATGAGGTAATTCGCTTAAATCCAGAGAAGCCGGATTTGAAAAAACGCGAAAAGGAGGATCGCAAATTGGTGCGTCAATTGGCCAAGGCGTATGTAAAAGAGAAATTCAAAATCGCGAAAAAAAATCGAACTAAGTCAGAGCCTGCCGCATCCGTAGTGGCAAACAGGGTTTTTATTGAAGATACCAGTTCAATTAAAAACGATTCAACTTTTTGGGAGGAGAATCGGCTAGTGCCTCTTACTCAGCTGGAGCAAAAAAGTTTTCGCAAACTGGATAGCTTGTGGAAGGTTTCGGAAAGTAAGGATTCAAGCCGTAAAAAAAGGAGGGCAATTTCATTTGTTGGAAATTATCTGTTGTTGGGTAAGGAATATTCTTTTGGTCGGCCCGATAGCCTTAATCGTAAACCATGGACTCTGAAATTATTCTCTCCATATCTTTCACTTTGCAACAATTCTGTTGAAGGATACAGCATTGAGCCGCAAATCTGGCTGAAGAAATACTTTGGGCAAAGTAGAAACCGGTTCAGGGATGACCGGAATTTTATCCAGTTCGGTCCATCATTTCGTTATGCTTATGGCCGGGAGAAGTTGCTAATGTCCGGAGTTTTTCAATTTGGCAGTCCAAAATGGATGGTTCAGGCAAGTGGTGGTTCTGGTATCCGACAATTTTCTTCGGCAGATCCAATCAGCAGGAACCTCAACTTATTGTATTGCCTTTACACCGGAACCAATTACATGAAGGTTTATCAAAGTGACTACCTGAAGATTGATTTTCTTCGAAAACTATCTGGGAGACTGGAATTTGAAATAGGACTGGGATTCGAAGATCGTAGCATCCTGAGGAATTCGTATTTGAAAAACATGTTTGGAAAAGTTCGGAATTTTGAATCGAATCAGGCATCTGTTCCTTTAAGTCAGGGTCTGGAAAAAACGGGTAGCAGGATGGCGGATGTTCATTTAGGCTTGGATTGGTATCCGTTTATGACTTCTGCCTTGTACAATGGGGATCAGTTTTTTAGAATTGGAAACTCGCCCCGCCTTCGATTTGAACTTACGCATGCAATTCCTCAAATCTTGAATTCAAAGGCAGATTTTACCAAGCTTGAAATTTCCTTGCACCAATCCGTTGGAATATTACTCAACACACGATTGGAGTTATCTGGCAGGGTAGGGGCCTTTGTTCGAAAAGCTTATGTCGGACAAATGGATGCCCTTCATATCGTGGGCAACAGAACGAATGTAATTGGCGCGCAATCGATTGATCAATTTAGAAATCTGGATTATTATTCCGAGTCTTCTGCAGATCGACTTGCAGAAGTTCATGCACATCTGTTTCGTGATCGGATCTTGCTTGGTTGGTTATTCCCATCTTCCAAAAACTGGCGTGAAGTTCTGCTATTCAATGGCCTTGCTTTACCGGGAAAGCAATTCACGGAATTTGGATATGGGGTTGACCGATTGTTTCGGTTTGTCCATCTCGAGGTAGTTCATTCTCAATGGAATAATGCCAAACCGGGTTGGCGCTTTATGCTTGGTGCAAGCTATTCCTTTTCGGTTCGCCCTCGGAATTACGACAAATCAGTGGATCCCACAGATAGGGATTGATTGTAATTTACTTCAATTCGGAAAAATTGAAACCCGGTTTTATTGGGATTTTATTCTAAGAATAATTTCCGAAGTGGAAATTTTATCGAACTCTAAACTTTTTGAGAGGACAGTGTACACACAACCCGTTTCTGCGCATAGCTGACGCTTTTCTGTTTCATAACGGTCGTCTTCTGTCACTGCCAGAATATCAGGTTTGATTCTGAGGAAATGGGTACGGAAGTCAAGTCCCAAAATGGCATCTTCTCCAATTTCTACCTGATCAACCATTCGAAGTGCTTCCAGAAGTTTTTTCTTGTGAATTTCGGGAATGGAGGGTCGTCTTTTTTTGTGCATTTGCAAACTAGCATCACCTGCAAAACATACCACCAGCCAATCACCTAATGCTTTGGCCTGAGAGAAAAACTCAATGTGCCCTGCATGTAAAATGTCAAAACATCCAGAGACAAATACCTTTTTCATGGGTTTGTTTATTGGTTTGATGAAATACAAACGAGGATGGATTTTCTAACAGATTCTTCCAGCCAGGAAATCAAATAACTCCCACAAAGATCCGAAGGAAAGCGTATTTCTCCATCCTGAAAATTCAGAACCGCCAATTGTTTTCCCGTCATATCGCTCAAATTAAATTTTGAAACTTTGCCTCTTTCAAGGGCTGATTTCAGTTTATCAATTCCGGAATTCTCCATTTGTGGAAAAAGTATTGAACCATTTTTTACTACAAATGTGTTTTGAAGTGCGGGGTTATTTCTTTTCATGAAGTAGCCTTTGTTGCTGGAGATGCCACAGAAAAAAAATGTTGAATCTGCAAATACCTCCATGTCATAAACCGGACTTGGTGCAGACATTGGCCAGAAGGATTCTCCAAGGCTATTTCCGGCAGAATCAAGTCGCATGAGAAATGGACTTATTGGCCCGATGCCCGTGCCTCCCGCATTGGAATAACCAGATACCCAAAATCCGCTGCTTAACTGACAGGAACGAATGATGAATGCCGCATCCTGACCCGGGGCGCCAAGCCATTGTTGCCAGATTAATTCTCCACTTGAATTAAATTTAAAAAGTTCAGTATCGAAGAAAGATCCTGCTGATGTGGATGATTCACCCACAAGCCAGATGTTTCCATAAGGATCCAAAGTGAATCTCTGGGCCCCGTCATTCCATTGTGTGGGTGGAATTGTAAGCCATTCAGTTGTGCCTGTTGAATCAATTTTTCCCATGCAAGGACTATAGGCTTGTCCTTCTGCAACGGTGCCACAAAAAAGAATACTTCCATTGGTGGTTTCCTCAACCATGCTGAGATGGTCATTTGGACCAAAGCCTTCGTAATAAACCAGGTCTGTTTTTGAAGAATCCAGTTTTATTCTGGCCAGGAAGAAATCGTTTCCGGCTATTCCCGGCGATGGTTTGAAACCACAAACCAAAATTCTGTTTCGTGAGCATGGGGAAACATCATCTAAAATTGCATTTTCCAATCCGGGTATTGGGGAAAATGCAAGCAGGCCGGTGGAATCGCATTTAGCCAGAAAGTAGTTTGTTTCTCCGGTGAATTCCTGAAGACCGATTACCGCAACCAGAACTCCATCTGAATCAAATTCCATCCCAACCCAAACCTGAGATTTTATGCTCGGAAAACTAATTTTCTTCAGGAGATTTCCATCAGCGTCCAACCTGTAAAGCCATACTTTGGTGTTTTCGCCACTGTTTCCTTTCGTTCCACCAAGCCAAAACTTATTTCCCTTATCGGGAAGGATATGTCGAGCAGTTTGAATTTCAGCGCTGTCCTGATAAAATTTTAAAAAATCCTGGCAATGGATTCGGCCGGAAAGCAAGGTGAAAATGCAGGCGGTCCAGATCCATTTCATATGCTTTTCAATGAATTTCCAGAAGGAAATAATTTTTCTTTCCCTTTTGCACGAGCAGCCACTTACCGCGAAGTGGTTTTACAGGTAAATTTCCAGACTCGTTGATTTTCTGCTTGTTAATTTGAACAGCTCCAGCCACAATCATTTTTCTTGCCTCCGATTTAGAAGGAAAAACCACATTGGCCGAATCATTGCTCAATGCAGCAATCCAGTCTATATCTGGATTTAAACCATTTAAATTTCCTCTGGGAATTCCTTGCATTACTTGTGAGAATTGAGTTTCATCAATTGTTTCCAATTCATCTAGACTACCTTTTCCAAAAAGAACCTCGGTTGTGATTCTTGCAGTCGATAGGCCATTCTCTCCATGCACCATCCTTGTGACTTCACCCGCGAGCAGTTTTTGGGCATGGCGTTGAGAAGGGTCTAAATTGTGTATCGCCTCTGCCTTTAAAATATCTTCCAGATTTAGCAGCGTGAGTCTACGAAGTAATGTTGGTGCTTCTTCGTCTGTGGTATTAAGGAAGAATTGATAGAATTGGTATGGAGAAGTCAGACCCGGGTCTAACCAGATATTTCCTCCTTCGCTTTTGCCAAATTTGCTTCCATCTGCTTTTGTAAGAAGCGGAATTGTAACAGCAAATGCATCTTTCTCTCCACCCATTCTGCGGATTAGTTCTGTTCCGGCGGTAATATTTCCCCATTGGTCAGAACCACCCATTTGGAGCCGGCAGTTTTTATTTTCGAAGAGCCAGCGAAAATCATAACCCTGCAGAAGTTGGTAGCTGAATTCAGTAAATGATATTCCGGTTTCAAGTCTTTTTTGAACGGAATCTTTCGCCATCATATAATTAATACTCAGGTGTTTGCCAATGTTCCTCAGAAAATCAATTGCGGACATTTGTCCAAACCAATCCAGATTGTTTACGACTTCTGCCTGGCAAGGACCTTCACTAAAATCCAGAAATTTCTCGAGTTGCTTCCGAATGGCCTCTGTGTTTTTGCTAATGCTGTCTGCATCCAGCAGATTTCTTTCAGCGGATTTCCCAGAAGGGTCGCCTATCATGCCGGTTGCGCCTCCCACGAGGGCAATGGGTTTATGTCCGGCTTTCTGTAAATGAACAAGTAGAATGATGGTTGCAAGATTCCCAATGTGAAGTGACGACGCTGTTGGGTCAAATCCAATGTAGCCGGAGATTCGTTCGCCGGCCATGCATTCTTCAAGGCCTGGGGTTATATCTTGCAGCATTTCTCTGCTGCGCAATTCTTCAATAAATGATTTAGCCATTTGGGGAATAAAAAAACCACTCTTTTGGGAGTGGTCAATTTTGTGGAGAATATCGGAGTCGAACCGATGACCTCTTGCATGCCATGCAAGCGCTCTAGCCAGCTGAGCTAATCCCCCTTAGAAGCGTGCCTTTCAGCCTGCTTTTATTTTTCCGTTGTTTGTTTCCTCCCAAACGGATTGCAAAGGTAACAAGTGAGCCGTAAGCACCAAGTGTCACCCTGAATTTTTAGGGTGTTTTTATTTTACAGGATTTCGTCGAAAACTTCTTCGAGGTGACTCGCGATCATTTCCGCAGAACGGCCTTCAATATGCTGACGCTGAACAAAATGTACAAGTTCGCCATTTTTAAAAAGTGCAATAGAAGGAGAGGAGGGAGGGTAGGGCAAAGTATATTGCCTGATTTTTGCAGTGGCTTCCTTATCAACCCCAGCGAAAACCGTTACAAGTTTGCCAGGTTTTTTGCTAGTTCTGGAAATGGCAAGCTTTACGCCTGGTCTTGCAGTTCCTGCGGCACAACCGCAAACTGAATTGATTACGACTAATGTTGATTCAGAAGATTCAGTCATTATTTGATCTACTTCTGACTCAGTTCTGAGTTCGCTGAATCCTGCGCTCGTCAAATCGAGGCGCATTGGGTTAACTAATTGTTCTGGATACATGGTATTTTGTTGTTAAAGAAATCCTAATTCAAGTTTGGCTGCTTCAGACATCATATCCTGACTGTAGGGTGGGTCGAAAGTAAGTTCGACCTGAACATCATTTATTCCTTCCATTGCAGCAACCTTACTCCTCACTTCTTCAGGAATCGTGCCAGCAGCTGGACAATTTGGGGATGTCAGCGTCATTTTTACATATGCATTATTCAGTGGATATACCTCAATTTCATAAATGAGCCCCAATTCGAAAATATCAACCGGTATTTCCGGGTCATAAATCGTTTTAATGGTCTTTTTTATTTCTTCTTTGAGTTGGTCCTCTGTCATGACAATATAACCTGATTCCATTTGTATTGGTTCAAAAAAAAAGGGACCGAAGTCCCTTTTGGAATTTTATTCTGGTTTTGAATCCCCTTCTTCCTCAGGGTTTTCAGGAGCTTCGTGGCTCTCTTCTTCAGCAGAACTTGCTTCTGCTTCTGGAGATGTTTCTTCTGGAGCTATTTCAGGCTCTTCTGAAGGTGTTTCCCAGGTAGTTTCCGGAGTTTCTTCAGTCATTACCTCAGGAGTTTCATCTACTATAACCGCGTCACTTACAATACTGGCAGAAGTGGCAGCTACTACTGTAGATGTATCATCCTTCTTACTTCCTGCACGGCGGGTTCTTCTTGTTTTTGCTGGTTGATCAGCTTTTACAGAAAGAAGAATCTCGTTGTAATCTACAAGTTCAATCATCGCTGTTTCTGCAGCATCCCCAGAGCGGGTACCAAGTTTAATAATTCTGGTATATCCTCCGTTTCTGTTTGCGATTTTCTCAGATACTTCGCCGAAAAGCGTTTTGATAGACTCTTTGCTTTTAAGATAAGAGAACACAATTCTGCGATTGTGTGTTGTATCTTCTTTGGACTTTGTCAAAAGTGGTTCAACATACTTGCGCAGTTCCTTTGCCTTGGCTACTGTCGTTACAATTCTTTTGCTAAGAATAAGCGAATTAGCCATGTTGGAGAGCATGGACTTCCTGTGAGAGGCTGTCCTACCTAGGTGGTTGTTTTTTTTTCCGTGTCTCATTATCAGTCTTCGTCTAATCTGTACTTGCCAATATCCATTCCGAAAGTAAGACCTTTGTCAGCGATAAGTTGCTCAAGCTCAGTAAGTGATTTCTTACCAAAGTTGCGGAACTTCATCATATCAGAAACTTCCAAAGCGGCCAAATCTCCAAGTGTTTTGATGTCGGCTGCTTTAAGGCAATTGTATGCCCTTACTGAAAGGTCAAGATCTGTAAGAGAGGTCTTCAGAAGCTTACGCATTTGCAACCATTCTTCATCAACTGCTTCTTCCTCCTGCGGACGAGCGATTTCAAAAGTCATTGCCTGGTCGCTGAACAACATAAAGTGCTGAATCAGAATATAGGCTGCTCCTTTCAATGCTTCCTCCGGGTGGATAGAACCATCAGTCTTGATTTCGATGATTAATTTCTCATAATCGGTCTTTTGTTCAACGCGGGTATTTTCAACGCTATAGTTCACATTTTTAATTGGTGTGAAAATGGCATCAATTGGAATTACACCCATGCTGACATCAGCATTTTTGTTATCCTCCGCAGGAACATATCCTCTGCCTTTTTCGATGCTCAGTTCAATCTCAAAAGAGAAGGCTGGATCAATCCGACATATTACATGGTCTGGGTTAAGAACTGTATATGAACTGGTGAAATTTGCTATGTCTCCAGCTGTAAATACATCCTTGTTCTTTAGAAATACATTTATTTTCTGATCGGGGCTGTCTACCAATTTTTTCAATCTAACCTGCTTCAGGTTTAGGATGATTTCGGTGACATCTTCCACAACACCTTCCACAGTTGAAAACTCATGAAGGACGCTTGGAATTTTTACTGCGGTAATGGCGTAGCCGTCAAGGGAGGACAATAAAATCCTTCTTAGGGCATTGCCAATTGTAACGCCGTAACCTCTTTCAAGTGGTTTAAATTCAAACAGACCGTGAAAGTCGTCTGCTTTCTCCATGACGACCTTGTCAGGCATCTGAAAAGCGAGTATTGATGACATGCTTAATTATTTGGAGTAAAGTTCTACGATTAATTGTTCCTGAATGTTTTCAGGAATTTGGTCTCTGCTTGGATAGCTTACAAAAACTCCGGAAAGTTCTTTTCCATCCCAATCAAGCCAGTTGAATTTGCGGGCATTACGACCTGCAAGGCTATCCGAAATTGCTGTTAGGGATTTAGATTTCTCTCTTACCGCAATAACATCGCCAGGCTTTACGCTGAATGAAGGAATATTAACTACTTCTCCATTTACAGTGATGTGTTTGTGCAAAACTATTTGCCTTGCACCTGCGCGGGTAGGGGAAATTCCAAAACGGAAAACCACATTATCTAGGCGGGCTTCAAGGAACTTTAATAGGTTTTCACCGGTGATACCTTCCTTACGGGCAGCTTTGGTGAAGAGGTTTGAGAATTGACGCTCAAGTACTCCATAGGTGTACTTTGCCTTCTGCTTGGCAGAAAGCTGAATAGCGTATTCTGATAGTTTTCTCCTTTTACCACGACCGTGTTGACCAGGTCCGTAGTTTTTCTTCTGGAGTGCTTTGCTTGGACCAAAAATTGCTTCGCCAAATCGGCGGGCAATCTTGGTGGTGGCTCCGGTATATCTTGCCATGATTTATACTCTTCTCTTTTTAGGTGGACGGCATCCGTTGTGCGGAAGCGGTGTTACATCTTTTATTACTGCCACTTCAAGGCCACAATTCTGAATGGTGCGGATGGCAGATTCTCTTCCAGCACCAGGACCTTTTACGAAAACATCCACTTTACGCATGCCCAAATCATGAGCGACTTGAGAGCAATTTTCTGCAGCGCGTTGAGCTGCATATGGAGTATTTTTCTTTGAGCCTTTGAAACCCATTTTACCAGCTGAGGCCCATGATATCACCTCGCCATTGTTGTTTGTAATGGATATGATGATGTTGTTGAAGGAGGCCTTGATGTGTGCCTGCCCAGTTGTTTCAACAACTACAACCCGTTTCTTGGCTTTGTCTTTTCTTTTCTGGTTCATCCTTTCAATTATTTAGTAGCCTTTTTCTTGTTGGCCACAGTTTTCCTTTTTCCTTTACGGGTTCTGGAGTTGTTCTTGGTTCTCTGTCCGCGGAGAGGTAAACCTTTCCTGTGACGAAGTCCCCTGTAGCAACCGATGTCCATAAGTCGTTTGATCGACATTTGAACCTCTGATTTAAGAACACCTTCTACCTTGAATTCTGCACTAATGATGGCTCGGATAGAGTTTGCCTCTTCCTCAGACCATTCATTTGGTTTTTTATTCAGATCGATTTCTGCTCTTCCCAGAATGGTACTTGCAGAGCTCCTCCCAATCCCATAGATGTAGGTAAGAGCGATTTCCCCTCTCTTGTTTCCGGGGATGTCAACACCAGCAATCCTTGCCATTATCCTTGTCTTTGTTTATACCTTGGATTCTTTTTATTGATGACGAAGAGTTTCCCCTTACGCCGGATGATTTTGCAGTCTTCACTGCGTTTCTTCACCGAAGCCTTAACTTTCATGGTTTGTTATTTATACCTATAAACAATTCTTCCTTTCGATAAATCATACGGAGAGATTTCAAGGCGAACCTTATCTCCTGGTAGGATTTTAATGTAGTGCATCCTCATTTTGCCCGAAATGTGGGCAATAAGCTGATGACCATTTCCTAGTTCCACTCGGAACATAGCGTTTGACAATGCTTCCAGGATTGTTCCGTCCTGTTCGATTGATGTTTGCTTAGCCATTATATACCACTTTTTGGGTTTCTGTGATATATTCAAAAGTTGTAAGTGCTTCTGGTTTTCCGTCAACAATTGCAACTGTATGTTCGTAGTGGGCAGCTGGCTGGCCGTCTGCTGTACGAATTGTCCATCCGTCTTTTTCCTGCCGAACTGTTCTTTTGCCCATTGTAACCATAGGTTCAATGGCAATTACCATTCCATCTACAAGTTTTGGACCTTTCCCAGGCTTACCAAAATTTGGAACCTCTGGAGCTTCGTGCAGATTTTTACCTACACCATGTCCCACCAATTCCCTTACAATTCCGTAGCCATGACTTTCGGCATAACGCTGAATCTCGGCACTGATATCTCCAACCCTGTTTCCGGCTTTGCACTTGGCAATACCTTTGTAAAGAGAAGCATATGTTTCATTCATTAGCTTCTGGATCTCAGGATTAATATTTCCTACTTTGTATGTGAAAGCTGAATCAGCATGGAAACCATTGTAATAAACCCCACAATCGATGGAAATAATATCTCCGTCTTTAAGGATATAATGGTTTGGAATTCCATGTACAACTACGCTGTTCACAGATATACACAAGGTAGCAGGGAAATCCCTGTAGCCTTTAAATGATGGTTTTGCTCCTTCTGCCAAAATAAAAGCTTCTGCAAATGCATCAAGTTCAAGGGTTTTTACGCCGGATTCAACACGCTTTGATAACTCGCCATGTAGGCGCGACAGAATTTGCCCGCTCTCCCGAATCGCCTGGATTTCGCGGTCTGTCTTTATCAAAACACTTTCCTTTACCTTGAACATTCTTTTATTAGGCAGCAGTTATCGCCTCAGTTGTTTCGTTAAACTTGCCTGATTTCATCAATCCTTCGTAATGCTTCATAAGCAAATAGCTTTCTACCTGCTGAAGGGTATCGAGAATCACACCAACCATGATTAATAGGGACGTACCCCCAAAGAATTGAGCAAAATCGCGGCTTACACCAAAGCGACTTGCAATGGAAGGTAGAATTGCGATGATGGCCAAGAAAATTGCACCTGGCAATGTAATTCTGTCAATTACAGTTGCAATGTGATCGCTGGTTTGTGGACCCGGTTTTACACCTGGAATAAAACCATTGTTGCGTTTCATGTCATCGGCAATCTGATTTGGATTGATTGCGATAGCTGTGTAGAAGAAGGTGAAAATTATAATCAGCATTCCAAACATCAGGCTGTACTGCCAACTTGTATAATCTGAAAATGCATAAATAAATTTCATTAAGAACTCATTTCCACTTGATGCAAGCATGTTTGTGAAAAAGGCTGGGATAAGCATCAGTGACTGAGCGAAAATAATTGGCATTACTCCAGCTGAATTTACCTTTATCGGTAAGTACTGCCGCTGACCCCCATAAACTTTATTACCGACAATTTGCTTAGCGTATTGAATTGGTATCTGACGAACCGCCTGTGTAATCATTACAACACACATTACAATAAAGAATAAAGCTACCAGTTCAAGGATGAACAACATAGCTCCACCCATTCCACGGGTCATTGATTCCTTTATGATAGCACCAGGGAACCTGGAAATAATTCCCACCATGATTAGAAGAGAAATACCGTTTCCAATGCCTCTGTCTGTGATTTTCTCACCCATCCACATACAGAAAATAGTACCGGAAGTAAGAACAATAATGGATGAAATGCTGAAAAGTGAAACCCCTGCAAAATCTACCATGTATTCAGGATAGATGTATTCTGTAGGAATGTTAGAAGCTATATAAGCTGCTGACTGAAAAAGACATATTACTATTGTCAATACTCTAGTGTATTGATTGATTTTTTTCCTTCCAGATTCGCCTTCCTGTTGTAATTTTTGAAAATAAGGAACAGCTACCGTCAGCAATTGTAGAACAATAGATGCCGAAATATATGGCATAATGCTGAGGCCGAAAATTGAAGCATTGCTGAATGCACCTCCAAGTAGTGTATCCAAAAGTCCAAATATTCCTTCAGTACTTCCCTGGAATCTAGCACCGTCTACACCAGGTAAAACGATATAGGATCCAAGTCTGTAAACAGCAAGGAACAAAAGGGTATTGAGGATCCGCTCCCGCAGGTCCTCAATAGAAAAAATATCACGGAATGTCCTAATCAGCTTGTTCATCAGGAAACCTGGTTTGTTGAACCACCTGCTTTTTCGATAGAATCTTTGGCACTGTCTGAGAAGGCATGAGCACTTATGCTGATTCCTTTGTTCAGTTCGCCTCTTCCAAGAACCTTAATCTTGTCCTTTTTGGAAATAAGGCCATGGCTTTGAAAAAATGCAAGATCCATTGTTGCCGAACCATGAGTTTCAGCAAGTTTTTGAAGATCATCGAGATTCAAAACTTTGAATACAACCTTACCTGGATTTTTAAATCCAAACTTAGGTACGCGTCTTTGAAGTGGCATTTGTCCTCCTTCAAATCCAGCTTTTCTTGAATAGCCAGAACGAGATTGAGCTCCTTTGTGCCCGCGGGTTGAAGTGCCTCCACGACCAGAACCTGTACCACGACCGATTCTTTTTTGGTTTTTAGTTGAACCGGGAGCCGGTTTTAATGTATGCAGTTTCATAATTCCTTCTCCTTATCCGTTGAATACTTTTTCAAGGGAAATTCCCCTGTTTTTTGCAATTTCGCTTGGATCTTTCATGTTCACCAAAGCTGCAACTGTAGCTTTCACCACATTGTGAGGGTTGGATGAACCTTTAGATTTGGCCAGAATATCTTTAATTCCAGCACTTTCAATTACAGCACGCATAGCACCTCCAGCGATAATACCTGTTCCAGGTGCTGCTGGTTTTATGAATACAAATCCTCCTGAGTACTTACCCAAATTGGCATGAGGAACCGTGTTTTTGTACATCGGTATCTTTACAAGATTTTTCTTTGCGTCATCAATACCTTTCTGAATGGCATCGGTTACTTCATTGGCTTTGCCAAGTCCGTATCCAACTGTGCCATTGCCATCACCAACTACTACAATAGCGGAGAATGAAAAGCGGCGACCACCCTTTACTACTTTGGCAACACGATTGATTGCCACTACTTTTTCTTTTAGGGTATCTCCTTCAACGGAGCGGACGATTCTGTTGTTGTTCATTTCTTAAAAGTTTAAACCGCCTTCGCGGGCTCCGTCTGCTAATGCTTTAACGCGACCATGATACAGGTAACCGCTTCTGTCGAAAACAACATTTGCAATTCCAGCTCCTTTGGCTTTTTCAGCGAGTGATTTTCCAACTTGGCTAGCTGTTTCTGTCTTTTTGCCCTTTGCTTTGAGCTCTACAGAAGAGGAAGATGCCAATGTCTGACCAGCAACATCGTCAATGAGCTGTGCGTAGATTTGGGAGTTACTCCTGAAAATGGAAATTCTTGGCCTTTCAGCTGTTCCCCTGATTTTTTTCCTGATGCGCAGTTGAATTCTCTTTCTGCGTTCTGTTTTCGTAATAGCCATAATTTATTTTGAAGCAGTTTTACCAGCTTTCCTTCTAACTTGTTCTCCAACGAATCGGATACCTTTTCCTTTGTATGGCTCAACTTGCCTTAGACTGCGAAGTTTTGCTGCTACCTGACCAATTAAGGCCTTATCGATTCCCTCTAAGGATACGATTGGATTTTTACCTTTTTCCGTAATGGTTGAAACTGTAATTTCAGGTGGTAAGCCAATAATTAAATTATGTGAATACCCTAATGAAAGTTCCAGGTTACTGGTTCCTTGAAGAGTTGATTTATAACCAACCCCAACCAATTCCAATTGTAGTTTGTAACCTTCCGTCACTCCTTTTACCATGTTGGCAATAAGAGCACGGTAAAGGCCGTGAAGTGCTTTGTGTCTTTTTTGTTCGGTTGGACGAGTCACAACGAGAACGCTATTTTCAATTGAAATTGAAATATCAGGATCTACTGATTGAAAAAGAGTTCCTTTTGGTCCCTTTACAGTGACCAGATTCGACTTGTCTATAGTTACTTCTACCTTATCTGGTAGTGGTAATGGTAGTTTTCCTATTCTTGACATTTTAGTAATTCAATTAATAGATATGACACAAAACTTCCCCTCCGACATGGTGCAATCTTGCCTCCTTGTCGCTCATTACTCCTTTTGAAGTGGAAAGAATTGCAATTCCAAGTCCATTAAGTACTCTTGGCAATCTGTCTGCAGATGCGTACTTACGAAGACCGGATTTTGATATTCTTTCTAATTTCATAATTGCAGGCTCCTTTGAAGGGTAGCTGTATTTTAATGCAATCTTAATACTGCCTTGAGGACCTGCGTCTTCAACTTTGTAACTGAGGATATATCCTTTTTCGAAAAGGATTTCAGTTAGGCGCTTTTTCATGTTGGAAGCTGGTACTTCCACGACCAGGTGACGGGCCTTGATGGCGTTGCGCAACCGAGTCAAATAGTCTGCAATAGGATCAATTACCATATTAATGCTTTATACACCCCTGTCAAAAAGGGAGTGCAAAAGTAGATGTTTAGATTTGAAACACAAACAGCCTGTCCAAAATATTTTAGATTATCTTTTTCTGAAACCTTTTCGAAGCTCATTTGTGCCGTTTTTATTGTGTTTTGAGGCCTTAGCCTTAATTTCTTCTCTTAGTTTTTTTTGAAATCACGCGCTTTGTTAAAATCCAACGAGTGTTTTTACTCTGGATAAAACCTCATCTGCTTTTTGCTCCGCACGAATGGCACCAGCTTTCAGTATGTCTTCTATCTCGTTTGGTTTTTCCATTAGCTCTGTATATCGCGATCTGGCTGTTCCAAATAGTTCCATTGATTTGTCAAACAGAATTTTTTTTGCTTGCCCGTATCCAAAATTTCCACCCTTATAAAGCTTTGCCAACTCTTCATTTTCTTCTTTGGAAGCCAATAGTTGATAGATTTTAAAGACATTGTCGTTGCTTGGATCTTTTGGGTCTTCCATTCGCGTGGAATCTGTTTTAATGCCCATTATGTTTTTACGCAGCTTTTTTTCTTCTGCAAAAATGTCAATGTAATTGCCGTAGCTTTTGCTCATTTTTGCTCCGTCCGTTCCAGGAACAGTCATGTTTTCTTTTTGTAAAGCAGCTTGCGGGAGGACCAAGGCATCTGTTTCGTAGTGCCTGTTAAATGCTGTTGCAATGTCTCTGGCTATTTCTATGTGTTGAATCTGGTCTTTGCCTACGGGTACAAATTCGGTGTCGTAAAGCAAGATGTCCGCTGCCATTAAGACTGGGTAAATGAAAAGACCCGCATTTACATCCGACAATCTTTCGGATTTGTCTTTAAATGAATGGGCATTCGCCAACATAGGATATGGAGTAAAGCAACTAAGGATCCATGTTAGTTCTAATACCTTCTTTACATCCGACTGCCTGAACAATATATTTTTGTTGTAGTCAAAACCGAATGCCAGCCAGGTGGCGGCCGTGGCATGCACATTGTGTCGGCGCTCTTCTGCTGATTTTATCGTGGTCAGGGAATGGTAATCTGCAATGAAGTAAATGCAATCATTTGCGGCTTCCTGTGAAAATTGAATGGAGGGCTGAATGGCTCCGAGAATATTGCCCAAATGTGGAACTCCAGAACTTTGGACGCCGGTTAAATATCTTGCCATGGTTACTTACTTTACTTCCTGCAAAGATGACAACGGCTGTTTGATTTGGCGCAATTATCTGAGCACTCATTTTTTAATTTCTATCTAAAAAATTAATTTTCGGCCCAATAATATTTTCAAAAATGAAAAAGGGATTTGTTTGCCTGGCTTTTCTAATTGCGAGCCATCTTGTTCAGGCCGGTATTTACACAGAGTTTCGGTTAAAAACCGTTGAAGGGTTAACAGGTACAATGAAAGCCTGGTATCAGGATGGAAATACGCGTTCTCAGGTGGTAATGGCCACACAAGATGGTATGTCGGAAGGAATGGGTAAAATGGGTAACATGGTTATGCTCCATTTGAAGGAACAATCCGATAAAAATTTCATCATTGATGAGGCCAGCAAAACCTATTACGAAGGTTTTCAAAATAAAAGGAGAAATGAAGACGGAGCTGAAGAGGAATACGAAATCACCATTTTGGGAAAGGAAATGGTAAACGGTTACAACTGTACACATGTAAAAGCCAGCAGGAAATCAGGTGGCCGCGGCGAGATGGAGTGGTGGGTGAGTAAGGAGGTTTCCGGTTACAAGGAAATGGCCGGAATGAAAACGCGTCAGTTTAATACAAGTTCTATTTTTAAGGCAATGTCAGAAAAAGGGCTTGAGGGCTTTCCTGTAAAAATGCTGATTGGCGGACGAGATGGAAAAATGGAGATGGAGATGGTTAAGGCCGAGAAAATGGACATTCCAGAATCGAGGTTCAGCCTTGATGGCTACACAAAAAAGGAAGGGATGCCTTTTGGCCAAGGAGGTTTTGACAGAGAAAAGATAAAGAACATGAGTCCTGAGGAAAGGATGAAGTTCTTTCAGGAAATGCAGAAACAGATGGGCGCCCAGGAAGGGAAAAAAGACTAAAATTTCTCCAACTCAAAAGTGGACTTGGAGTCCTGATTTCAGGATTTCCTATTCACCAGGTAAACGCCGGCCAGAATGCCAAACAAGCCAAAAATTCTGCCTGCGCCCATGGGTTCTCCATCTACCAATCCCCACATTACCGAAACCACTGGCATCATATAAGTTACAGAACTGGCAACCAGCGGTCCAGCAATTTGAATCAACCGGTTGAAAAGAACCAAGGCAATTGCAGTACTGAAAACTCCAAGAACCGCAACATAGCCAATGGCTTGCAAAGCACCTGGCAATGTGAATAGGCGCGTTGTGAAATCTGTAAAACCTAAGAGTAAGACCAATGCAGCTGGACCAACGG
>CAMDMI010000044.1 GCA_945902135.1 Spirosoma fluviale | reverse complement strand
GCCCTTACAACACCTGATATTTTCTGATTTTCCCGAGCCGACCCGCCTGAGGCGAGGCAGGCACGCAGGTCGGCCACTACAACATTAAAAATCAATTGTTTAAACCTCGAAGGTTTTTTGGTTATCAGGGCCATCGAAATCAAAAAAATTGAGGTTGCGTCTCTGCGCCGTTCCAATATTTTTTCGTCTACTGATCCAGCCTGTTCAAATTACTGGCCTTCCGGCTGTAAAGGAAATAAACCAGAATTCCGATGCTGCCCCAAATGGCAAAAGCATACCAGGTATGAATGCGCACCTGCGTCATCAGGAAAAGATTGAAACCGATTCCAAGAGTAGCAACCACAGGTAGCATTGGGGTTTTATATGGTCTTTCCAGGTTAGGCTCCTTCACCCGAAGAATCCACACCGCACCGCAAACCATGGCAAATGCCAGCAAGGTTCCCATACTGCACATTTCACTTACGGTATTGATTGGGGTTGTGGCTGCCACAATAGAAACAACAAGCCCAACAAGAATGGTACTGCGGTATGGAGTTTTAAACACCGGATGTATTTTTCCAAAAATGCTGAATGGAAGGAGGCCGTCTTTTGCCATACCTAAAAATATGCGGGTCTGGCCCAGCATCATCACCAGCATTACAGAAGTAAGTCCTGCCGTGGCAGCAATTACAATCAGGTAAGTGGCCCAAGTAAATCCAACGCCCTCAAAGGCCGAAGCAACGGGAGCGCGAAGATCAAGCTGGTCATATTTCACCATGCCGGTAAGCACCAGAGAAACCAGAATATATAGAATTGTACAAATAACGAGAGACGCGATAATCGCAAACGGAACATCCTTTTTGGGATTAATCGCCTCACCCGCCTGGGTAGAAACAGCATCAAATCCAATATAGGCAAAAAACACAATGGTAGCAGCCGTTACCACACCCGACCATCCATAATGTCCTTCCCCATTTGCATCAAATACACGCTCCGGAATAAATGGAACCCAGTTATCGGTATCTACATAAAACGCACCGGCAATGATTACGAAAAGCACAACTGCAACTTTCAAAATCACAATGACATTGTTGGTGCTTGCAGCTTCCTGGATGCCCTTTACCAAAATGGCGGTTACCAACCATGGAATCAGGAAAGCTGGAAGATTAAAAGCAAATCCAGGAAGGTCTAAGCTGGAATAATGGGTTGCAAGTTCAACCATGCCATTGGGCGTAGAAGCCGCTTTTTCGAGAGCCGCATTCGCACTGTGCATATCCATTGATAAGTATAAGGGCAAGTGCAAATTGAACATATGCAACAGCTTACCGAAATACCCACTCCAACTTACTGCAACAGTAGTGGCACCCATCATGTATTCCAAAATCAAATTCCAGCCAATAAACCAGGCAAAAAATTCGCCCACGGTTCCATAAGCATAGGCATACGCCGACCCTTCCACGGGCAAAACCGAGGCAAACTCAGCATAACAAAGGGAAGCAAAAAGACAACCGACACCGGCAATCACGAAGGCAAGTGCCAATGCCGGACCTGCAAATTCATTGGCTGCAATGCCGGTAAGGGTAAAAATACCGCCTCCAATAATGGCACCAATGCCAAGAGAAGTTAGGCCCCAACGGGTTAGTACCCGCTTTAAATCACTTTTTGCCCCATCTGCATGGTATGCCGAAATGGGTTTTTTTCTCCAGATGGATGTATTAATTGCCATTGATTGCTTTTGTTAAGGGCTGCAAAATGGATTTTTATCTGACATTTCACAAAGGTGGATGAACTCCTTTTTTTTCCATTATTTCCCGAAGGAAAGGCATAAGCGGTGAAAGGATGTTGATGCAGCCGGGTCCGAGGTCCCGCAAAAGCGGAAAAAGATAGAGCTTTCCATCCAGGTGTTCCTGCAACCGAACCCCAATTATTTCCATTCCGAAAATAAGCGATCCTAGCAAAAAAGCCATTCTGAAAAGTCCCAGCAAGGCTCCGGCCACCTGATCAAAAGGCCCAAGCAGGGTTCTCCTTACGGAAGAAGACATCAAAGCCCCAAACCATTTCAGGCCAAAAAAGAAGAGGATAAAAACAAATAGAAAAGCTGCAACCGATAAAAAAACAGAAGCCTTTTCCATGTAATGAGAAAGAAATTGACTGGCCTCATCAAGAAAAATAAAACCAGCCGCCACAGCCATAAAAAGGGCAATCGTGTTGATAATTACCAGAATTAGTCCGGTTTTATAGCCACGATAGCAGCTATAAAGCAGCATCAAACCCAGAATGATATCCAGGGGATGAAAGGGAAAGGAATTAGTTGCCGGCAAGGACCCGCTTTACAGTTTCTGAAATGCTTTTTCCATCCGACAGGCCTGCCAGCGATTTGGAAGCCAGGCCCATAACTTTGCCCATATCAGCGGGACCAGCACCAAGCTGTGCGACAAATTCACGGATTTTCACTTCGAGTTCCTCCGGACTAAGTTGCTTGGGAAGAAATTCTTCAATCACAGAAAGTTCTGCCTGTTCTTTTTCAGCCAGATCTGCACGATTTTGTTGCTTGTAAATGTCAAGAGAATCGCGCCTTTGCTTGGCTGCTTTGTTGAGAATTTTCATCTCACTGTCTTCTGAAAGAGATGCAGCGCCACCTTCTTTGGTTTCTTCCAATAGAATCAAGGACTTGATACTGCGAAGGGCGAGAAGCCTGCTTTGTTGTTTTGCCAACATGGCCGACTTAATGGCGGCGTCTATTTTTTCTTTTAAAGACATATTTTCAATCGGTGAATTTCAGCTGCAAAGATAATCCTGCATTGCAATTGCGAATTAGCTCTAAAAAATTTGCAATAAATCCTTGTTTCATTTTTTAGTTTCGGCAAGGGTTTAGTTATGGGCAAGTTTAAAAGACAACACAGCGGACAGACAAGAGAACCACCAAAGGATAACTTTGATAGTTCTTAAAAATATTTTGTAACATTGACAAACAAATGTGGAGACCAGAACCCACTTAAAAAAACGGAACATAATCAAACAAAAGTGGCGACAACGCAAAACAAAATGAAAAAATTAATGACAATTTTAGGAGCGATGTTTATTGTTTCAGCAATTATGACAAGTTGCGGTGGCGGTTCAATTCAAAGCGATGCTAAAAAAGTTGCAGAACTTCAATGCAAAGCTCAAAACCTAATGCAAAAAGCAACAACTGGTGATATGTCCGTAATGGAGGAAAGCACCAAATTGGCTTCTGAAGCTGCGACTTTATCAAAAGAAATGGAAGGGAAATACACTTCAGATTCTGACAAGCAAAAATTTGCAGAAATCTTATTAAAAGAAATGGGCAATTGCAATTAATTTAATAAACAAGTGGAGACAGACCCCACTATAAAAACGAGGCGTATTCCGAAAAGCCTTATGAGTAGGAAAATTTAAAACAAAAATTATATATTGTAAAAATTGTGGTAACGAGCTTAATGAAAATGCAGTTGCGTGTCTAAAATGTGGTTGTAATCCTAAAAAAAGAAATAAAAACTGCCCATCGTGCGGGGTTGAAACAAATCCCAACCAAGTAATTTGTGTAAAATGCGGTGGCTCTTTGGAAAAAGAATCCTTTAATATTGACACAAGTAGTTTGGGTTCTATTGACACTAGTGCTTTGCTTAAAAACAAACAACTTATTTTGGCATTAGTAGCTTTAAGTGGCTATTTCTTGCCTTGGGTGAGTAGTGGGTATATGTAAGTAAGTGGAAGTGGAATAGCGAAAATTTCCGAATATGTTCCAGGTGGAGGATTACTGTCTCTACTTTTCTTATTCCCTCTTTGTTTGGTTGGTGTAATAGTTAGTAATTTTGTTCCACAAATATTAAAATTCAAGAAAATATTATCTATAAGCTCAATTTTGCTTGTTTGTTATGCACTATTGGCAATTATTATGTTTATGGATGAATATGGCAGTTTTGATATTGGAATAATTGGCTTCGGTTTTTATGTTTCACTAATAGGTTCAATTGCGAGTGCATTTTTTGGTTCTAAAAAAGGGTAACAATTATAAAAATAGCCCATAACAGCACCAAAAAAAAATGGTGGGCTAAGTGCAAACATAATCAGTTGTGCAATTAATAAACATTGTGCGTTCAGCCAGTTTAATGCATCTAACCCGCCACTTCTTTTAGCTGCAAACCGCTTTGCGAAATACCAGCATTCCCAACATTTTACCATGAAACAATTCTTCGCTGCAATTATTCTTATCCTACCCATGTTTTGTCAGGCACAATTTGTGGCAGATACAAATTTGAACACGCGGGTTCAGGACATTCCGGGAAGCGCACAATCCACGCCGCTAACCGCCACCACCGGGAATGGAAAAACCTACGTCAGTTGGTTCGACAACAGCAGTGGCCAATACATGCTTCGCATGCAATTACTCGATTCTTTGGGGCAGAAACTCTGGGCAGAAAATGGAATGGTGGTCAGCAGTTTTGCACAAAGTTCAGGCCTTTATCGCTACGACCTGGTCTGCGACCACGAAGGAAATGCAATTGTAGGATTTCAGGATGAAAGAAGCGGAAGCATGCAGGTGGTTGTAAACAAAATCAACAGCCAGGGTTTGCAGGTTTGGGGCGACTCCGGGATTTTATTCGTTGATTCTACCTCCACGGGTCTGGCACCAAAACTGGCCGTGCTTGGAAATAATGATGTTGTCGTTGCTTGGAATGCCGCCGGAAATGTCTCAGGAAAATGGATTCCAATGCGGAAAATAAAAGCAGCCACCGGTGAAATTTTGTGGTCAAAACGAATCGCCATCACAGGCCAAAAGTTTGGAAGGCCTGCTTTTGTTTCATGCGGAGCCAATGATTTCATTATGCTTTATGTAAAAGAAACCGGAAGTTTTTTTCCACCCGCTTCTACCATGTTTGCCCAAAGATTTAAAGGCGAAGATGCTTCTCCGGTCTGGAATCAGGAAGTTCAGGTTTCTACCAAAAACATCCCATTCTTTTTCTTTCCTGAAATTCATACCGATGAAAATCAAGGTTTTTTTGTGGTTTTCAACACCGGAAATCCGCTTAATCCAATGCTGAACGATGCTTTCGCCCAGCATGTAGATTCGAGTGGTGGAATCTGGTCGGCAGAAGGTGTTCAGATTGCCACATCCGCAAATGGAAACAAATACAATGGTGGGTATTGCTGGAATCCTTCCGATTCCACGCTTTGCGTTGCGCTCAGAATTCAGGATGGAAATCAGACCATGTCGGGCATTTCCCTTCAAAAAATAAACACCGCAGGAGAAAGACTGCTTGGTGATGATGGCCTGGAACTTCATGCGCTCAATACCGAAATGTACACGCCCTGGTTGTTGCTGAATAGTGGCGACGGACTTGTTTGTATTTATGGAATTGGCGGATTCAACAATCAGAAAATCAAAGGTTTAAAAACAGATTACAATGGACTGGCCCTCTGGAGCTACGACCCCATTGCCTCGGCATCAAACAGCAATAAAGACGACCTTTCTGCCGGGCCTTTCAAAAATGGTCAAACTGTTCTGGTTTGGTCGGAAGACCGCAGTGGCGATGATGGCATTTATGCACAAAACCTTCGCCTTGATGGCCATTTTGGCAATGGAGATGTAACAGGGATAGAGCAAATTGTATCGAACTCCGGTCCCAGAATTTTCCCAAATCCAGGAACCAATTGCATGCTGGAATTTGAAAGCAGCAAAGGTGGCAATCTGACTTACCGGATTCTGGATGCCAGTGGCAAGGAAATAATGTTGGCACAAAAAGAAACGCAGCCCGGCAAAAACCGGATTTCAATTGGAGATGGCCTTAAAAGCGGGTTTTACATGGCAGAAATAACCACATCGGGTAAAACATTCCGAATCAGAATGTTGAAAGAGTAATGGCTTTTAATCGTTTTCTTTCAGGTGAAAAACATGAAGAATCCGGTGTGCAATCGGGGATAACAGAATTCCTGTGATTGCCAGAATTACTACGCCACCGTAGACGGCATAAAAAGAGGCAAAAATTTTGGTTGAATCGTTTTCAAGGTGACTAACAGGGCAAATTCCGGTTAGAATCATGGATGCATTGTAAACAGCATCAACCCAGGACATGGCCTCCAAATGATGGTAAAAAACCGCGCCAAACCAGATGGAAATTATCACCAGTCCAATGGCGATGGCAAAATGCTTCAGCAGCCTTAAATAAAAATGCCCCAAGCCAAGCAGCCGGTCGTTTTTTCTCTCAAATGCCAGGTAACGTCAATTAATTTCCAAAGAGGCCAAATTCTATCAAAAATCAATCGGATTTTCGTTTCGGAAAATTAGATTTGAAAATTCAGAATGGCCCGATTTTTGAAAACATCAAAACCAATATGACAGTAGAGCAGATTTATACAGGATGTCTTGCACAAGGTGCATATTACATTCGTTCCGGAAATGAAGCCGCCATCATCGACCCATTACGGGAGGTGGGGCCATATCTGGAACGGGCGGAAAGGGACGGTGTAAAAATTAAGTATGTGCTGGAAACCCATTTTCACGCAGACTTTGTTTCGGGTCACCTTGATCTTGCAAAAAAATCAGGGGCAGAAATTGTGTACGGACCCGAAGCCCGACCAGATTTTGAGGCCCATATCGCCAAGGATGGAGAGTTCCTCAAATTGGGAGATGTTCAAATAAAAGTGCTGCATACGCCAGGCCATACAATGGAAAGCACTTGCTACCTTTTAAGCGATGAAAATGGAAAAGACCATTCCATTTTTACCGGAGATACCCTTTTTCTTGGTGATGTTGGCCGACCGGATCTGGCCCAGAAAGCCGCTACCATGACAATGGAAGATCTTGCAGGATTGCTTTATGAAAGCCTGCAGAAAAAAATTATGCCCCTTGCCAACGACATCATTGTGTATCCCGGACATGGTGCCGGATCGGCCTGTGGCAAAAACATGATGAAAGAAACCGTTGACAATCTTGGACGACAAAAGGAACTGAATTATGCGCTCCGCCAAGCAGACAAGGAATCCTTTATCAAAGAAGTAACCAATGGACTGCTCCCGCCTCCGGGTTATTTTGGGATGAATGTTGCCCTCAACAAGGCTGGCTATGAAAGTTTTGACCAAGTACTTTCAAGGGGCATGAAAGCTCTTTCTCCGGAAGCCTTCGAATTGCTGGCAAATACGGATGAAACAATTATTTTAGACACAAGGCCCGCTGAAGATTTTTGCAAAGGCTTTGTGCCACGGTCTGTCAACATTGGCCTGAAAGGCGATTTTGCACCCTGGGTTGGCGCCTTGCTTGTGGATGTAAAGCAATCCATTCTTTTGGTTTGCAAGCCAGGTGAGGAAGAAGAAACCATAACCAGACTTTCAAGAATCGGTTTTGACCATGTGCTGGGTTATCTGGAAGGCGGTTTCGAATCCTGGACCGGCAAAGAAATTGATACTGTTCAGAGAATTTCTACTGCTGAATTTGAAGCCCGTTTTCATGCTGGAGAATGTCAGGTGATTGATGTTCGCAGGGAATCTGAATATTCGGTATTGCATGTAGAAACGGCCATTAACCAGCCCCTCAACGAAATTAATGATTGGTCGGGAAAAGATATTTCCGGAAACGGACCTGTTTTCATCCATTGTGCTGGTGGATATAGAAGCATGATTGCAGCCTCTATTCTCAAAGCGCGTGGAATTCATGATTTTTTTGAAGTGGAAGGTGGTTTCAATGCGATAGCCAAAACAGCAGTCCCCATGGAAAAAGAGTTAAAATCAGTCTGATTCTCTTTTTAAGGGAATGCCCGATTTGAATGCGGATTTCCGGCCTATGGCTTACATTTGCGCCAACCGGAGTACATCCGGTACATGTTATGCCGGAGACCAATACACCAAGAAACATAATTGAACTGGGAAATCCCAGAACTGCTTTTGCCCACAGAAGCGATGCCGAACTCTTGAAAATGGAGTGGATGTTCTCTCTGATGAACAATCCCGGGCTCAATAAACTGGCAGTTAAAGCCTTGCTGCTTTCCATCAAACTTCGGCTTCCGGTAAAATCCATCGTGAAAAACACGATATTCAGACATTTCTGCGGTGGAGAAACCATCGAAGAATGCATGAAAACAACCCAAGAACTTGCCAGATTTAAAGTAGGCACCATCCTGGATTTTTCTGTAGAGGGCGAAAAAAACGAAGAGGGATTTGACAAGGTTAAAGAAGAAACAATCCGAACCATAAAAACTTCAAAAGGCCGGGACGAAATCCCGTTCGCAGTTTTCAAAACCACGGGCATTGCTAGAGTTGACTTACTAGAAAAACTTCAAGCCGGTGAAGTGCTCAGCAATGATGAAAACATAGCCATTGAAAAAGCAAGAGCCCGTTTTTCAGTAATTTGCAGCACCGCAGCGAGAGAGAATGTGCGGATTTTTGTGGACGCAGAAGAAACCTGGATTCAGGATGTGATTGACTTGTGGACTTATGAGGAAATGGCCATCCACAATCAAAAAACCTGCATTGTATTTAATACCTTCCAGCTTTATCGCTCGGATATGCTTGGCAATCTGAAAGAAGCTTGTGCAAATGCCAAAAGCAATTCCTTTTACATTGGCGCGAAACTGGTTCGTGGAGCCTATATGGAAAAAGAAGCTGCAAGGGCGGAAAAACTCGGACTTCCAAACCCGATACAGCCCAGCAAGGAAGCCTGCGATGCCGATTACAATCAGGCTTTGGATTTCTGTCTGGAAAATTTAGATGTCCTGCATTTTTGTGCCGGGTCACACAATGAAGAAAGCAACAGACTTCTTGCCGGAAAAATTGACAGCATGAAACTGAACCGAAATGATGAAAGAATCTGGTTTGCTCAATTGCTGGGTATGAGCGATAACATCAGTTATACCCTGGCAGGAGAAGGTTTTAATGTGGCGAAATATGTTCCCTATGGGCCGGTATTTTCCGTAATGCCATATTTGGTAAGGCGGGCTGCAGAAAACACTTCAGTAGCAGGCCAAACAAGCCGGGAGCTAAGCTTAATTAGAGCAGAAAGAAAAAGAAGACAAATGAAAAAGGATTAAAACTAATTGGACAATCAGTCCATTTTAATTCCCTTAATCAGGATTGGAAGTTTCAGCAGGACTTTGAAATCTTCACCTGCCTCTTTCATGTCTTCGTCTTCTTCGTCGTAAAACCAATGGACTTCAACATTTTTTCCGGCGGAATGGATTTTTTCAAATTTCTTAATCATCCTCAAAAAATGGGAAGTTGAGGATGTATTGAAATACTGAAGTTTAAAGACAAGTTTGGTGGCATCAACAGGTTTTTCCGCGTATGCTTCCACATATTCCAGCAATGGCTGAAAAAAATCGTAGGAGTTTTCAGGAAGCGATTTTCCTGAAATTTCAAAATAACCCTCAAGCGGACGGAAACTGATTCTCGGGGTTGTGGCGGTCGGTTGTATTTCAATATTCTCCATCTTATTTTCTCTTTTTCCTGTTTAATCAGAAACCAGAATTTCCATACTGTAAAACATTTGTTGATTATCATCTGCTGACTCAAATGAGTACGCAATTTTATTTCCAGAATCACGGATAATGCGCAGGAAACCAAGTCCTGCACCACCCTTATCGGACAGAGCGCCCAGATCCAGCACATCTAAATACATCTGTTGAATCTGTTCAGCATCCATAGAATTGAGTTTATCAATCTTTGTACTCAGAGCCTCCTTTTTGCTGCTTTCAATGAAATTCCCAATCCTTATAAAATATTCCCCTTCACGCTTGCCAAGGAGAAAAAGGCAATTGTGCCCATTTCCTAAGGTTTTCTGTCCTTCAATAGAGTGAAAAAGACTGTTTTGAAGGCCTTCAATCAGGATGTTGATTATGGCTTTTTTCTTGCGAAACGGCGTTTCAAGCTCCTTTAGCTTGGAATCGGCCATTTGAATCAGCGCGGATACAAGATCATTCGACAAGGAACCCCGATAACCAAAAACGAGTTGATGGTTTCCCATCGACTTGTATTGGTCCAAGGCTGAAGAAATAATCACTGCGCTTTTGGTGTTTTTAATAATCCTTGAAGAGCTTTAAAACCTCTCTTTCTTTTGAGCAGAAAAAGCAATCGGGTTTCAATATTAAATCCAAGTTTTGCAAACTCCAACCAAATCAAGGATTGACAATAAAATCATGTGTAGGATTTGGAGTATTTTAGGCTGATTTTCGAAAAAAAAAAGATGGACTCGCAGAAGGGATTTGAAGTTTTTGGTTTAAATAAACAGATGATGGATGCCATCCGGGAAATCGGCTGGTTGGAACCGAGTCCTGTACAATCTGCCACCATTCCCCTGATCCGATCTGGTAAGGATGTGCTTGGAATTGCACAAACAGGAACAGGCAAATCCGCTGCTTTCCTCATTCCATTGATTGCCAAATTACATTATCCACAAGGCGAGAATACCAGAGCTGTGGTTCTTGCTCCAACCAAAGAACTTGTTGCCCAGCTTACGCTTCACTTCGAAGCCCTCAACCGTTATGTAAATTTGAGGGGTCTTTGCATGGTCGGGGGTATTGGAATCCAGGCACAGATGGCCGAATTAAAAAAAGGAAATGACCTTGTTTTTGCAACGCCGGGAAGATTTTTGGAAATGTATCAAATGGGGGAATGGAAGCTGAAGGAAATTAAAACCCTTGTGATTGATGAGGCAGACAGAATGATGGATATGGGTTTCATGCCGCAAATCCGAAAGATTCTGGAAATCATTCCAAGAAAGCGTCAGAACATGCTTTTCTCCGCCACATTTCCTGAGAGAGTGGAAATATTATCTGCTGAATTCCTTGAATTCCCGGAGAAAATAGAAATCAGTCCACAAGCAACACCGGCAGAAACAATTAGTCAGCAGGTGTATAAAACCCCAAACTTTCAGTCGAAACTAAACCTGCTTCTTTTTCTTCTTCAAAAAAGAAAGGATGAAGAGGCTGTTCTGGTTTTTGTGAAAACAAAAAAACACGCAACTGAGATTGGCCGTTTCCTTCAAAGAAAACTGGAAACGGAGGTTTCCTTTTTACATGCCAATAAGGGAACAAATTCGAGGTCTGCCGCCGTAGAAGCCCTGCACGAAGGAAAAACCAAAGTGCTTGTTTCTACGGATGTTGCCTCCAGAGGTCTCGATGTGGCGCAGATTTCACTTGTGGTAAACTTCGACATGCCCATCCAATACGAAGACTATGTTCACCGCATCGGGCGTACAGGCAGAGCAATGAGGGAGGGAAAAGCCATCTCTTTTGTGAATGGACCAGATGAACTCCATCTGACACGGGTTGAGAAATTAATCAGGATGAAAATTCCGGTTATCACGGTTCCAAAAAATCTGATTTCGGAAAATACTTCCTTTGAAGAACAGCAGGAAATGCTGCGCAAACTGGACAACCAAAGGAAAAAAGCCGACCCGGAATTCAAGGGTGCTTTTCATGAAAAGAAGGGTGTTTTGGCTGCAAGAAAATCTGATAAAAGAAAGCCTTCTAGGAAAACAAACAGCAGCCCAAAAGCTGCTCCGGGAAAATCTGGCTGGGCTAAGCGCAAGCCCGGGAAATAAAGCCGATTGATTGGGCATTAAATTCCTCTGGCTTTTCCACATTACACACATGGCCCGAACCCGCTATTACACACAATCGTGTGTTTGGCTGCGCCACCACCAGCTTTCGGATAAAGGGAAGAAACATATGATCTTCTTCTCCCATGAGATAAAGCGTTGGAACAGCGGCTGGGTTTTCAGTGAAGTATTTCAGAAGGGGATTTACTTCATAAATCAAACGATACCAGTAGATAAACTCTCTCTGACATAGTTTTCGGGCTTCATTTACAAAGAGCAAGCGGCTTTCCTTGTGTCGCTCTCTCGGCATTATAATCCAGGCAAAAAGCTTATAAAGCCATAGATATGGCATAAGGGTTTTAAACCAGTCGCCAAAAGCAGAAAGCACTTTGGCCCTGCGGTTTAGCCGCATAATTGCGCCGCCCAAAACCATCGAATTTACCCGGTCGGGCGCCATTTCACACAAATTCCGAATTAAAATTGTACCGAGCGAAATCCCTACAAAATGCGCTGAACGAATTTGAGCATGATCCATCACCTCAAGAATGTCGGTGCAAATTTCGTTAAAAGTGTATTGCTTGTAAGACTTCTTTCCTGCCGATTTACCATGGCCACGCAAATCCACCATAAGCACATTGAAGTGCTGACAAAAATCTTTTATCTGCCGAAACCAGATAGACGAAGAACCGCCAGCACCATGAATAAAGACAACCCACTCTTGGGAATCCTCTTTGGGGTATGTCTTGTAATAGAGCATTCTAAGCTTCGTTTTTAAATTTTAATTTGAAAGTCAGGCCTTTTTCCTTGAAGGCTTTTTTACCTTAAAACGAAGTTCTTCAATCTTCCCATCCGGATATTCCAGCTTTACCCTTGCGCCCTCCGAAGTCTTTTCATAAAGAGCCGCAGTAATGGCCAAAGCTGTTTCAATCAGGTGCTCCGGTAATATTCCGGGTGTCCTTTCCTCCAAAATGCGCAATGAATCGACGGCTTCAGGAGTAAGGTTCATAAGATCTTAAGAAATTTTAGATGCACGAATGTACACAGATGCATGAGTATTGAAAATAGCTTTATTTCAACCGAAAAAGATTGAGGGCCAAACTTTGGTCGCGAAGGCGAAGCCATAAAAACCGATAAAACTGAGGAACTACCAGTATTCCAACAAGAAACTGAGTACCACATAATGCGAGAGCGATGCCTTCCAGTCCGAACAATTTACTGAAATACCAGGCCGCCGCAATTGAAACCACAGCCCCAAACATTGAAAAAATTGAAGCCCTTTCGTGCATGCCCATGCTTTGAATGAAAATGCCGGGTACATGAAGGACTGATTGCGTAAACATGTTCAAACAGAATATCAACAACAGGCTATAATGAAGTTCGAAATCAGGTCCAATCCAAAGGCGGATGATGTGGGGACCAAGTAAAAGCAATAGAATGGAAACGCCAGCTGCAGCAGCGGCTGTTAACCAAAACAACCTGTTGTGCAACAACCAAAGCCCATTCCAAGAGGCTGAACTATAAAGGGTTGTAATCTTGGGGACTTTCACATCCGCAATTTTGAAAATTAAACGCATGCTCACATCCGGAAGGCGCAAGGCAATGGTATAAGCAGCAACCAAGGCCGGTGATTCAAGAGATGAAACTAGAATACTATCAGAAAAAATAATGATCTGCATGGCCAAACCAAGCAGGAAAAAATGCAAACTGGGCCGAAGGAATTTGCGGAATAATTTTGCGGAATAGTGCCGGATGCTGAATTCATACTTTAAAAAAACGCGGCTCACAATCAATAAAGCAATGCCATAAAAAATAGCCACCACCACCGATGCAGCCGAAAGCTCGAGGATGCCTCCTCCCCGATGAATAATCATCCAGGTGAGAACAAAATTCAAAACCACCCGGCCCATTTCAATTCCGTTGCGAAGGCCAAGTTTGTGCAAAGAGAAAAGCACATTGAATGGCATCTGACTTAGAAAATTGAGGAAGAAAACCACATAAATCAACCACAAACTCCTTGAGGCTTCAGGAAGCATGGGCGCAGAAATTTTGAAAATCTGAAGGTTGTACTGGATCAGCAGAAAAATGGGAAAGGTGCCAGCCGCAAAAATAAAAAGCGAAAATAACAGGGTATTGATCAGTCGGTTAACCTCCTTTGGCCGGTTCTGTTTTTTGATCAACTCGAGGGTAAAAGTCTGACCAAAACCAAAAGAACTCAGGTTAAAATAATTAGTAATGCCAAAAAGTAAAAGCCAGATGCCGTATTGCTCCTTTCCCAGATGTTGAATCAGGGAAGGCGTTAGCAGAAACATGGAAACCATGTTTACGCCCAAAAGCGCATAACTACTGCCAAGGTGTAGAATGAACCGCTGGTTTCGAAGCAGTTGCCTTTGAATTTTTGAGAAAATAGAATTTTCCAATATCCCGCGAAGGTACAAGGATTTGCTCCTTTTTGGCCATAATTGCCCACAGGAAAAATTTGAAAATGTATCTCAATGTCCACAGTCACCGAAAAGCCCTGAAAAAGGATGAAATCGTGTGCAGAAATGCCTTTCATTTTTTGGAGCCAGATGCAATCAAAAAATTGACTTATCCAGTTTCGGTAGGAATTCACCCCTGGCATTCTGAAGAATGCAAAAAATTTTCTGAAAGGAAATTGTCGGAACTACTTCTCTTACCCAATGTTCTGGCCTTGGGCGAAGCTGGCCTTGACCGGGCAAAAGGTCCATCACTGCAAATTCAAATGGCCTGCTGGGAAATGCAATTTGATCTCGCTCAAGACCATAAAATGCCCATCATTGTGCACTGTGTCCGGGCTTTGCAGGATATTTTTCCATTTTGCAGGCGTACGAAAGTTCCGATTCTTCTGCACGACTTTCGAGGTAATGAACAGATTCTTCAGCAGTTTTTGCCATTGGATTTGATTTTTTTCTCTTTTGGAAAAAGTCTTATCAAAACAAAAAATATGGAGGAGGTTT
The DNA here is from genome assembly GCA_945902135.1 of Spirosoma fluviale. GTDB lineage: Bacteria > Bacteroidota > Bacteroidia > Cytophagales > Flexibacteraceae > CAMDMI01. The sequence continues at coordinate 2,029 of CAMDMI010000044.1, read as the reverse complement.
TCAAAAAAATTCCTGCGAATCGGCTTTTGCTGGAATCGGATGCCTCAGCCATTCCGATTGAGGATATTTTCAAAAAAGCAGCCTCATTAAGAAACCAAGGTTTGCCGGAACTTTGCCAACAAATGAAAAAAAACGGTCATTTGTTTTTCGGAGAAAAGTCGCTTGCCTTTTTTTGAAGCCAAATTTAGAAATAAGAATGCAGCAAGAAATTCCGGTTTGGATGGGCCGTACCCGTCTCCTGCTTGGCGATGAACCTATTGAACGCCTCATGAATTCCAATGTACTCGTGGTTGGCCTTGGAGGCGTAGGTGGTATATGCGCCGAGATGATCGCAAGAGCGGGCGTAGGTCGCATGAGCATCGTGGATGCTGACATTGTAGAGGCCAGCAACAGAAACCGGCAGGCGCCTGCTCTGGTGAGCACAGAGGACAAACTAAAATCCGAGGTAATGGCCGAACGAATCCGGGATATCAATCCAGATATTATTCTCAAGGAATTTCCGATTTACATACGGGAAGAATGCACCAACGAAATCCTGCTTGCAGAAAAATACGATTATGTTGTTGATTGCATTGATACACTTTCACCCAAAGTATTCCTGATAAAAAAATGTTTTGAACTCGGACTCCCAATTGTTTCATCCATGGGCGCCGGCGGTAAGGTGGATCCCACCCAAGTACAGGTAAGCAGTTTGTGGAAAAGCTACAACTGCAATCTGGCGGCTTATGTGCGCAAGCGGCTCAGTCAAATGGGTTTGAAAAACCGAGCACTAACTGTGGTTTGGAGTCCGGAAAAAGCAGATCAAAGCCGAATCATTCCGGCGCCAGAAGGAAATCCAAAAAAATCTCTGATTGGCACCATCAGCTACATGCCCGCTGTATTCGGCTGTACCGTGGCAAGTGTGGTTATCCGGGAATTGATGGAAAACAAACCAGGAATGTTTCGCGGGAAGAAGTAGGGTCGGAACGAAACCAGACCAAGACTTGGAAGCTACAGCCTGTTCCTTGTTTCAATTAAATTCTGTACATATTTTTGTACAAAATAACACCCATCATGCTGACCACAACCCTAAGCGATTTCCGAAAAGACATTAAACGGTATTTAGACCGTGTCACAGAAAATTTTGAAACCCTGATCATCAACCGTGGAAAAGACAAGGGCATCGTGGTTATTTCCCTGGCTGAATACAATTCCCTTTGCGCAACGCAGCACGAATTGTCCTCGAAAACAAATGAAAAGCGACTGGATTCTGCCATTGAAAAGTTGAAATCGGGTAATTCATCTGTTCACAATCTGCTGGATGAAGGATGAAATTTGTGTTTACCGATGAATCTTGGGAAGATTATTTGTACTGGCAAAAGACCGATAAGAACAAGTTAAAGCGGATTAATGACCTGTTGAAAGACATTGCCAGAAATTCTTTTGATGGAATTGGAAAGCCAGAACCCTTGAAATATAAATATGCCGGATTTTGGTCGCGAAGAATAGACGATGAGCATCGGCTCATTTACCAGATAAAGGACGACGAAATTCTAATCGCCAAGTGCCGGTTTCATTATGACTAATGGCCGTAAGGGCAGAAAATTTTCTGCCCTACAAAATTGGAAAACACCTTTTACCTTGCAAGTATGAATCCAAACCGCCGATCCATTCGATTACCTGGATACGATTATGCCTCGGCGGGCTGGTATTTTGTGACGATTTGTTGTCATAAACGACAGAATCTATTTGGAGAAATCCAGCAAGGAGAAATGGTATTGAATGCCGCCGGGGAAATGGTGGAAGAATGGTGGAACAAAATCCCCGAAAAATTTCCAGACATTGAATTGGGTGAATTTCAGTTTATGCCGAATCATTTTCATGCCATTGTCATAATTGTAGGGGCCGACCCATTTGTCGGCCCGGAAAAAACAGAAAAATTGTCTGACAAGGGCAGATATCGCCTTTGGCGGCACAAGCACATAGGTCTGCCCCTACATGTTGTTATTCAGTGGTTTAAAACAATGACCACCAACGATTACATTAATCG
>CAMDMI010000043.1 GCA_945902135.1 Spirosoma fluviale | reverse complement strand
GAAGCCCCTGTGTGTTATAGTGTTCTTTTTGTTTCCCTTTCTTCGAAGGATTCAATAGTATCACCAACTTCAATGTTGTTGAAGTTTTTTACTTTAAGACCACATTCGTAGCCAAATTTCACTTCCGAAGCATCATCCTTATAGCGTTTCAGTGCTTCCAGATTTCCTGTGTGAATCACAATGCCATCACGAATCACGCGAATTCCATTGTTTCGTTTCACATAACCATCTGTTACATAACAACCGGCGATGTTGCCGAGTTTGCTGATCTTGAATACCTCACGAATTTCGATGTTACCAACAATGACTTCTTCGATTTTCGGAGCAAGAAGTCCTTCCATGGCATCTTTGATGTCGTTGATGGCATCGTAAATGATGGAGTAAAGCTTGATTTCGATTTCCTCGTTCTCGGCCTGTCTTCTTGCCTGAGCAGAAGGGCGAACCTGGAATCCTAAGATGATTGCATCAGAAGCAGAAGCAAGCATTACATCGGCCTCAGAAATCTGACCTACACCCTTATGAAGAATGCGGATGGCAACTTCGTTGGTGCTAAGCTTTTGCAAGCTATCGGCCAAAGCTTCCACGGATCCATCCACATCTCCTTTGATGATGAGGTTGAGCTCCTTAAATGTACCTAGGGCAATCCTTCTTCCAATTTCATCAATTGTGATGTGTTTCTTGGTGCGGATGGATTGTTCGCGCTGAATCTGTTCCCGCTTGTTGGCGAGTTCTTTCGCTTCTCGCTCATTCTCCATCACATTAAACTTGTCACCAGCTTGTGGTGCATTGTTCAATCCAAGTACTTGAACAGGTGTTGAAGGACCTGCTGCGTCTATTCTTGCGCCAGTGTCATCGTACATCGCCTTCACTTTGCCATAATAGGCTCCGCAAAGAATAAAATCACCAACATTCAGTGTTCCAGCTTGTACAAGCATGGTAGAAACATAGCCACGGCCTTTGTCGAGGGATGCCTCAATCACAGTTCCCTGTGCCATTTTATTTGGATTCGCCTTCAAATCAAGGATGTCTGATTCAAGTACTACTTTTTCGAGAAGTTCTGAAATACCGAGTCCTTTCTTAGCTGAAATTTCCTGACACTGATATTTACCGCCCCAGTCTTCCACCAGAATATTCAGGTTGGCAAGAGCTTCCTTGATTTTTTCCGGATTGGCTCCGGCCTTATCAATTTTATTGATTGCAATTACAATCGGCACCCCTGCAATTTGAGCATGGTTGATTGCTTCTTTTGTTTGTGGCATAACCGAATCATCGGCTGCAACCACGATGATAACCACATCGGTTACCTTGGCACCACGGGCCCTCATCGCTGTAAAGGCTTCGTGGCCTGGAGTATCCAGGAATGTCACATTTCTACCAGACTCAGTCCGGACATTGTATGCGCCAATGTGCTGGGTTATTCCACCTGCTTCAGAAGCCACTACTTTAGTTTTCCTGATGTAGTCAAGAAGTGAAGTTTTACCGTGGTCAACGTGGCCCATGATGGTTACAATCGGAGCCCTTGTTTCAAGTTCATCCTCATTGTCGGGCGTGTCGATAACATTTTCTTCCTCTTCAGCAGAGTTGAAAGATGTTTCAAATCCAAATTCATCTGCAATAATGGTGAGTGCTTCTGCATCGAGTCTTTGGTTGATCGAAACAAACATGCCCAAGGACATACAAGTTGCGATTACCTGATTCACAGAAACATCCATCAATGATGCAAGATCTGCTACCGATACAAATTCGCTCAGTTTAAGAACCCTTGAGGTCTGATCATCATCCCTGCCATAGCGTTCGTTTCTGTCGCGGTTCTTTTTCTTTAAAGCCTTACCAAGGCCTTTGTTCATTGTGGCATTTACCTTACCAGAAATCTGGCGGTTGGAATATCCACCACCACCTCCTGGACGGCCTGGTCCGCCACCGCCACCTGGACGATTTTGTCCGCCGCCTGGTCCGCCTGGTCCACCGCCTGGACGGTTTTGTCCGCCGCCTGGTCCACCTGGTCCACCACCTGGACGGTTTTGCCCAGCACCTGGTCCACCTGGTCCACCGCCTGGACGGCCTTGTCCGCCACCCTGTCCGGGGCCTCTATTGTATCCTCCGCCCTGGCCTTGTTGACCCTGACCTTGATTTTGCTGTCCACCGGGCTGGTCGCTTCTTTGACCCGGACCTCCTTGACGGAATCCTCCTTCACCACCTTGAGCAGGCCTGTTTCCAGCGCCACTGGATCCTCCAACTGCAACAGGACCGGTTTTTAACCGTTTTCTTTTGCGTTTTTCGGATTCAGACTCTTCGTTGCTCTTTGGTTTATTTTCAAATACTTTAAGATCAATCTTACCTAGTACGGTTAGACCTTTCAATTGGTCGGCTTCGCCTCTTATGGTTTTATTTACAGGCGACGCCTCAACTTCAGGAACTGGAGCGGGAACTGGAACAGGAGCTACAACTGGTTCCTGTTTAACTGGTTCTGGTTCCGGCGTTGCAACAGATTCAACCTGTTTTGGCGCTTTTGCCTTTTTTTCTTCAATGACAGGTTCTGGAGCAGGAGCAGGGGTAGGAGCTACTGCAATTGGCTCCGCTGGAATTTGCTCTGGTTCCGGCTTTGGAACTTCAACCTTGACCTTTGGTTTTTCTATTTTCTCAGGCTCTGGTTCTGCTGCTGGCTTTGGCGCGCTTGCTTTTTTCTTTCCGCTTAGATCAATTTTCCCAAGCACTTTCAGACCTTGCATCTGACCTTCTGCCTTGATTACACCCGGAATTTCTGGTTCCGGAGCAGTAGGAGGCGTTGGTGTTGGTTTTGCTTGAACAGGAACAGGAACTGGTGCCGGTGCTTGTCTATTAGGAATTCCTGGAATGGATTGAAGGTTTCGACGGGCAATGGGTGCCTCGTCCATATCTTCATCCGAATTGCGGCGACGGTCCTTGTGGGAATCGCCTTCAATTACAATTTTTTCATTGTGCTTGTGCCCGATAGAAATACCGGAAGCTTCTTTTTTCTCCTGCGCAGAAGAGGAATACTCCTTACGCAACAGTTCTACCTCGCCTGTAGTCAGTTTTGCAACCGGACTCCTTTCAATGGGGGACCCGTTTTTCTGCAGAAATTCCACAATGGAATCCAATCCAAGATTGAATTCCTGCATGGCCTGCCGTAATTTATAAACCCTTTCTTCAGACATGTTTCGCTTTTCGATTTCCCTTTATTTTTTCCGGATTACTGTCCGCATCAGTTATCAAATTCCTGTTTTAGGATTCCGATTACTTCTCCAATTGTTTCCTCTTCGAGGTCTGTCCTACGAACAAGGTCTTCAATTGGAACTGAGAGAACACTCTTGGCGGTATCCAATCCAATTTTTTTGAACTCATCCAAAATCCATGCATCGATTTCATCATCGAATTCCTCGAGTGCAATGTCGTCAATTTCCTCTTCAGAACCATCAGAATCCCTGAAGACATCAATTTCTTTGCCAATCAATCTGCCGGCAAGTTTGATGTTTTGTCCTCCTTTTCCAATGGCAAGAGATACCTGATCCGGTTTCAGGAATACGGAAACGCGGTTTTCGTTTTCATCAATCTTCATGCTCGTAATCTTCGCCGGGCTGAGTGCGCGGGAGATGTAGAGCTCCATATTTTCGGTGTAATTGATTACATCGATGTTTTCGTTTTCAAGTTCACGAACGATGTTGTGAATTCTTGAACCCTTCATTCCAACGCAAGCACCTACCGGGTCAATTCTATCGTCATAAGATTCTACAGAAACTTTGGCTCTTTCGCCTGGCTCTCTTACAATCTTACGAATTGCGATGATGTTGTCTTCGATTTCAGGAACTTCTAATTCAAATAGGCGCTCCAAAAACACCGGAGAAGTTCTTGAAAGAATGATTTTTGGTGTTCCGTTGATCATTTCAACTCTATGTACCACAGCGCGGATGTTGTCGTTTTTGCGGTAACGGTCTTTTGGAATCTGTTCTCCCTTTGGAAGGATAAGTTCGTTTCCAACGCCATCAATCAAAAGCACTTCCCGGTTTCCAATCTGGTAAACTTCGCCGATAATTAAATCACCAACTTTATCCTTATAAGCCAAGAAAAGGTTTTCTTTTTCTAAATCTTTTACTTTTTGAACCAAGGTTTGCTTGGCGGTAAGGATTCCCCTTCTTCCAAAATCTTCCTCAATTTGAATTTCTTCTGCCAACTCATCACCGACCGCAAGGTCAGGCTGAATTTTGATGGCATCCGCATACGGGATTTTATCATAATCCCAGATGTCTTCCGACTCATCATCGACCACTTCACGGAAGCGCCAGATTTCAAGGTCGCCTTTGTCTATGTTGATAATTACATCAAAGTTGCCGTCCTCAACATACTTTTTCCTGAGAATAGACCTGAAGACTTCCTCCAGGATCTTGATCATGGTAGGCCTGTCAATGTTTTTAAGCTTGGCGAAATCCGAAAAGGATTCGATGAGGTTTTTACTATCCATTTTACTTAAAAGATACTGTCACTTTTGCTTTCAAAATATCAGTATTCTTCACCTTTACCAAAGTGAGAACAGGTTTTTTTCCTTTAGCCTTCTGCGCAACTTCCAATTCAAGTTCTTCAGAATTCCAGCTCAAAAGTTTGCCTTCCATCTGAGGACCTTCGCGCACATCAAGCACAAGGGTGCGCCCAATATTTTTGATGAACTGCCTCTCGCTGCTAAGCGGGAAATCCAGGCCGGGCGATGCAACTTCCAGACTGTACGCGGTACTAAAAAGATCCTCATCTTCCAGATACTTGCCGAGCTTCCGGCTGTATTTTGCACAATCTGAAATTGTTATGCCTGAATCACTGTCAATCAAAACTTGCACCTTTCCTTCCGCTACCTTGCCCAGACCTACACTTACCTGCACCAGAAAATGCTCTGGAGATTCCAGGTTTTCCGTCAGGAATTGTTCGATCTGTTCCTTTGTTTTGCTTGAGTTCATAAAAAAAGGGCCCTTCGAGCCCCTCATACCAATCGCGTTGCAAAAGTACAGTCTTTTACTCCAAAATCAAAAGCAATTTTAGTACTTAGTTTTTTTAGCTGAAATAAACATGGCGCCAGATGCCCAAGTTGATTACCCGCCACAGAAAATCCGTCCTTTTGTCGTCATCCGACATGAACAATTTATCCCAATCGTTTCGGATGTGTTTTGAATCAATAAAATCATCCAGGTCTGGGGTGATAAAAGTTTTTAATTCTTCACTTGCATCCCTGAGCCATCCTTGTTCTGCCTTGCTACGGAAGTTTACATTGGCAGGTGAATTTGTGATTAGTTCCGGAAAAACGCCTCTCATTGCTTTTAAAAGCAGGTTTGATGGCTGGCCTTCTCGTATTTTATACACACTGCTTGCCTTAATTACAGGGTCGGCCATGGTCCGGCTACTCACAAAAGGGTGCCTAATTTCTATTCCAAAGGCTTGTGCATTTCTGTCGGAAGTTCTAAGCTTTTCCTTGACCAGGCTTCCACCAAGTTCATTGGCGATGAGTTGGTTGAGGCTTTCCGGCATTGATTTTATTTTATTGTCGAGATTTTTGAAATACCGGTCTTTGAAATTGTCCTTTAGGTAGGAAAACTCCTCCTGGTTATTTCGAAGCAAAGATTCTTTTATGTCGTCGGAGCTTGTCTTGAAAAGGAGTTTCTTTGACAGATAAAACAGCATTCTTGTTTTTTCGGAAACCGGCCCTTTGAAACCCATCAGGTTGTCGAAAAATATGCTGTAATTTTTCGAGCTAAGGTTATCGTCCAGATACTGGAGAAAGTGTCTATGGTTGGAAGCAAAAAGCTGGCTTCCGCCTGAGGGTTCAATCAGAACCTTGATGCCCTTTGATGATGCCTCCTCCAGCATCCGATACTGGTGAAAAACATCAAGATTTGTGAATGGAACATCTTGCTGGTGACAAACCTTCAGCAAATTAGAGGAAAAGTCGCGGTAAGTGCAGGTGGAGGAAAACAATTCTACTCCAAGATCTTTGCCAATATTGGCAAGGTAGTTTTTGTCTTTATCTTGAAGGGTTCCTTCCTGCCAGATGCAGGAAAAAATTTCGGAAGGATCAGGCCTTTCCTGAGGCCGCATTTCCCTAATGGATTCTTTCAGGAGGTAAGGAAAAACCATGCTTTCCTTTTCCGTATTCAGCAAGTAGGCAGTTGGCAAGCCCGGACTTAGGTGTTCGCCTACATTGGAAACCAATGATTTGTGGAGCCGGTGTGAAAGGGTAGAAACTTTGTTGCGGCTATATCGGTCAATTTTAGAATCCGTTGCCATGCTGAAATAGTGCCAGATTTTTGAATTGCCTTTGGGCAACAGCAAGGTCATGGCCGATCCCGGCATTAGTTCCGAAAGGCCTCTGAAAATAGATTGAATATGTGTTTCGGATTCTCCGAGCAAGAGGTAGTCAAATACGGCTGACTTGCTCATTTTTTTTGAAACGAATGGAAGGCCGAAAAGACTTTTTAATTCCGAGCCAAAGGCGAAAACGCCTTCTTCATGGCAATAGTAGAATGGCTTGATTCCAAATGGATCTCTGGCAGCAAAAACCTTTTTTTCGATTTGATCATATATTAAAAAGGAGAAGGAACCTTCGATTCTGGATAATAAGCTTTCTCCCCAGACCTGGTAACCAGTTAAAACCAATTCTACATGGCTGTCTGTTGCTGTTTCGATGCCTTTTAGACGCAGTTCTTTTGTTAATTGACTTGCATTCAATATTTCCCCGTCAAGTACTGCCCAGATTTTTCCATCCAAACTGCTGAAAGGCTGATGTGCTTTTGGTTCCGAAATCCCTTGAATGGCGCCGAGTCTGTGTCCAAGAACCAACCAGGCATCATCCGGGGCATTTTCCAGTGGTGGTAAAGAAAGCGCCTCTCTTATTTTTGGGTTGGTGTCGCTTCCGGAAAACCTGAGTGCGTTTTCGCCTTGAAAAAAAACATAGCCTTCATCCTGGCGGCCCCGATGCTGGAGCTTGCCAAGGATATGCGCGATATTTTCTCGCAGGGGTTTTTCTTGTTGGGAGAACTCAATGACTCCCGCAATTGCACTCATTTTATCAATTTGGGTTTATCTGAAGACAAATTTTTGGTGTGGCTGGTCTATTACAATTTGAGAAAATTCTAAGGGGACAATTGCACGCCCTTTTTGGTTAAATAAGCCTGCTTTTTCATTACGAGTTACCCAAATCAGGTCTAGATTGGGTTCAATAATATCGGAATATCTTGTATTGAGCAAAATTTTTCCTTTGATGTTGGCTATTCCCTTCCAGGAACCCTTTTCTAAAATCCATTTATCATACCGTGATTGTGTAATTCGGTCAAAAGTACAAGGGAGTGCCGGATTTCCTTCCAGGTTGATGAGACCCCATTTTCCTTCCTGACAGACAAGACTAACTGAATCTTTGAAGGCTTGCACAGACTGAAAATTTGGCTGGATTCTGATTTTCTCATATTGATCCAAAAATCCCCAAACCTGCCCAATTTTTGCAGCCATCAGACCTTGAGAGGCAGGAAGAAGACTATCATATCGGCAGGAAATTCTGATGATTCCATTGTGGTCTGCACAGCCCCATCTTTTTCCGGATTTCACCAAAAACCAATTTGCGGTTTTTTCTCCAATGCTGGTAATGCTGGGTTTCATTGGATATCGGTTTCCATTTTGGCTTATTAGTACCCAGGAAGTTGGAAAGCGCAATGCACACAAGCTGTCACAAATGGGTTTTCTTTCCGTGTGCGGTTTCACCGGCACTTTTCGCCCATTGGAAAAGAGTAAAAACGAATGTTTGCCATTCTTAATCCAAAGTTGTCTGGAGGAAATGCAAATCAATGAATCCCCAATTCGGCTTCTGCTTTTACCGGGGCTTTGCAGCCAGACTTCGGAAGCGCTCGTGTCCAGTACACATGTGTCGTTCCACCAGAAAGCCCCCGGTTTATGGTTTAAGGTTTTTCCACTGCCATCCAATGGAATCCAAAGGCTGTCGTCCAACAAATAGGTGAAATCCGGATCGTTGAATCTCCGCCTGCTGCCAGTCGTTTTGTAGAAATGACCAGCGAAAAGGCTATCCAAAACCAGAATTCCATCCTTTCGGTATAGCATCAGCTGGTTTGCACAAACTTGAATAGAATCACAGACTATTTCTTCCCCTGTTTCTGGAATTAATACATACCCTTCGGTTTTTTGGGCAAGGACTTGTCCATTCCATAAAGTGAGATTCAGAAATTTATCCACTCGTGGTTCTTTGGGTTTTTTGGTTTCAAATAATTGCCAGTAAATCCCCGATTTGCCTGCAAAAAAACTTTCATTCAGTGGTTTGATTTCCAGTTTTTTACTTCTGTAACAAGGTTGAAAAAGAGAAGACTGGAAAATGAAAGTTTCGCCTTTTAAATTCAGGGTAAAAAGTTCCTTTGAAAGGTAAAAAATACTGTCTCCCAGTGCGGAGATTTCTTCCTTTCCAGTAGCATAGTCAGCCACTTGCCATAAATATGGCTGAGCAGAACTTTTTGGGCAGCTGACCCAATTCAAGGCCAAAAAGCAGACACCCAGAATTCGTAGGAAAGGAATCTTCATTCAGTTTCAAAATTAGGAAGGATATTTGCGCAAAAATCAGTTCAGAAAGGTCGGCCTCATGGCGTACAGAAAAAATGGTTCTAAATGGTTGGAAATCAAAAACATGATTTCAACACTTTCTTTCAGAAAAGTGATGAATTTGTTTTTGCTCACCATTACTTACCATTTATCCAGGCTGTTTGGAAGGCCATTACATTACGGAATGCCATGGAGCATTGCAGTGGAACCTACCACAAGTTGCAACCTCCGCTGTCCGGAATGCCCAAGTGGACTTAGGTCTTTTACAAGGCCGACCGGAATGCTGGAGCCGGGCACATTTTCCAAAATTATTTCAGAAATCAAACCCTGGCTTGGGCATCTGACTTTCTATTTTCAAGGCGAGCCATTTTTGAATCCTTCCTTTCTAGATTTGGTAACGCTTGCCGTCAAAAACGGCATTCACACTTCCACCTCTACAAATGCACATTATTTAAAATATGAAACTGCCCTTCGAACCGTGCGTTCGGGTTTGCACAGAATTCTAATTTCCATTGATGGCGCAGATCAGGAAACATACGAGCAATATAGAATTGGTGGTGACATTGAAAAAGTGCTGGAAGGTACTCGCAATCTTGTGATGGCTAAAAATGAACTGGGATCTTCCACGCCGCATATTGTATTTCAGTTTTTGGTGGTTCGACCAAATGAATTTCAGATTCCAGAAATTGAACGGCTGGCGAAAGAGTACGGGGTAGATGAGGTAAAAATAAAAACTGCCCAGATTTATGACTTCGAAAATGGCTCTGACTTAATTCCTGTTCAGGAACAATATTCCCGGTATCAAAAAGATCCGAATGGGAAGTACAGCATAAAAAACAAATTGCTGAACCAATGCTGGAAAATGTGGCAGTCTTGTGTAATTACCTGGGATGGAAAGGTTGTTCCATGTTGTTTCGACAAAGATGCACACCACCAACTCGGCAATGTTTCGAGCAATGGTTTTAGAAAAGTTTGGGAAGGACTTGCTTATCGGTCATTTCGAAGTTCAATCTTGAAATCAAGGAAGGAAATCGATATTTGCACCAATTGTACTGAAGGTACCCGGGTCTGGGCTGAATAAAACAGAAAAAATTATGCCGTCTGGCCGGGAATACCGAGGGAGATTTTCTCGTATTTTTTGTTGAGGCTTTCCATCATTTCAGCATCATGGTAGCCATATTGTTTCAGGATATTGACCATTAATCCAACCAAGCGAACATTCGAATCATATTCTGATTCTCCGCTTTTGCTCAACTGACCCAGCTTTCTAAGTTTTTCGGTTTTCTGAACACTGCTCAAAATGTCAAATGAAAGGTCTGCAATTTTACGAAGCCTTTCAGTGGATTCAACCGCAGAATGACCGGAACCAAAATTCATTCCTGCCACGAAATCAAGCATTTCTGTAGAAAAAACATTCTGCTGGGTGTGGATTGGATACATGCTTAATCGAAACTTTTATTTCTTAAAATTCGTGTCCAATGTTATTCATTGGATGTTGCAAATAAAAGACAAGTTTTTCTTTTTTGGAAATTTAGAAGTTGAAGTATTCTTACACGAAACATTAATTTGTATCAAGCATATTTTTTGCATTTTTTTCAAAAACCTCTAAAATCTCTGTGCCCGAATGGGGGAGTAGATACTTTGGCCTAATGGAGGAACGCAATTTTAATGGCATAAAAATCAGCCTCTATTGTCCATATAAATTCGATAAAGATCAAAGCAGTCTTCAAAAAAAAATGGAAATAATTCTTTGAATTGAGGATGAAATATTTTTTTTCATTAGTGTTGTCCTTAGAATCAGAATAAAACCTGATTCTACTGTGCGGTCAGTGAATGTCTGATTTGCCAAAATTTAAAGCTTTAACCCAAAATCAAGCAATAACTGCCTATGGAAATTGATGTTCGAATGAGGGATTTCTTTTTGGATTTGCTTGATAAGGAACTCTCCGAAGATTATTTTTTTCACAATAGGCACCACACTTTGTATGTGTTTGAAAAAGCGCTCGAGATTGCAGACCACGAGGATTGCAGCGAAGATGAAAAGAGATTGCTTGCTGCAGCTGCCTTGTGCCACGACACTGGTTACATCAAAGGAAAGTTAAACCACGAAGAAGAAAGCGGTAATCTGGCGAGACTATTTTTACCCGATTTTGGATTTTCAAATTTAGAGATTGAACAAATCTGCGTCGTGATTATGGCAACCAAAATTCCACAGATGCCACAAAACAAACTTGGCGAAATTCTGGCCGACGCGGATCTGGAATATCTTGGCACAGACTTAGCAAGGTCGGAAGCGGATAAACTCTTTCAGGAAATTGTTGCCAGCAACTCAAGCCTTACTTTGACTGCATGGGATGCAATGCAGGTGGAATTCATTAGTCACCATCAATATTTTACTAACTTTTGCAAAGCACATCGCGAACCTCGTAAGCAGTCCTATTTGGCAGAAATTCAAGCAAGGCTGACAGGCTCAAACTGTTGAATGGTCGTTATGACTAAAATCAAAACAAAGATTTAGAAATCTAATTTCAGTTTTTGATTGGTCAAGATTAAACCTCTTATTTACCAACTGAAAATAAATCCAAATTTCGTATAAATGATGATTAAACTCCGCAATTATGCCCTAATGTGCATGTTGGCTGGGCCTTTTTTTGTTCATGGGCAGAACACACAGATAAGGGGCTTTGCGAATATAGATTATGCCCATTCTAAAACCGGTTCTTCGTTCTCGCTTGGGGAGCAGGACTTGTTTATTACTTCTTCTATTAACGATAGAATATCTTTTTTAGGAGAAACGATTTTTAGATATTCTGCAACTTCTTCAACCCTGTTTGCTGCAAGTGTGGAGCGGATGATCGTTAACTATAATGTTTACGGGAACCACAACCTGATTGCAGGCAGAATCCACACTCCGATAAATTACTGGAATGATTCCTACCACCACGGTCGGGTGTTTTTTCCTACCATCGACAGGCCGCTGATGTTTGACAACAACATCATTCCGCTTCACTCTACAGGTGTCGGAATTCAAGGCAAGGATTTGGGTTCTTTGAAATTCGGATACAACCTTTTTGTTGCCAACGGACTTGGTTCAAATGAGATTCTCGATAACGATAAGTATAAATCTTTCACTGCCTCTGCGTATTTCAAGCCAAGCAGAAACATGAGAATAGGCGCTTCCTGGTACAATGATTTAATTTCAAAGGGAGCCAGTGCACATGGCATGTTGTATACCCGTCAGGTAAAACGGAATCTTGCATCACTTTCCATCGCCAATTTTGGCAAGAAACTGGAATTGCTTGCCGAGGCTACTGTAGGTTTTGATGATGTAGACTCCGTTGGAAATAAAACTACGGTGGCGTCTTATGTTTATGCAGGCTACAGAATTAAGGACAAGGTTATTCCCTATGTCCGGTATGACGACATTCAATACCATGGTGAAGGACACGCTTCGATGAAAAAATCTTCCAAAATGGTTATTGGTGTCCGTTATCAGATTAATTATCTGGCAGTGTTTAAGCTCGAATATCAGGATGTCAGGACCGAGGGGTCAGCTGATGTAAATAAAATTATCGCCCAAATTGCTGTAGGATTTTAATTATGAAAACGATTCAATATTCCCCACAACAATCAAAAAGTGGCAAAAGCGCATTTCGTCTCTTTTTAATCGTATTTTTCTTTTCCCTGACTTTTTTAGCCCAGTCTCAGGACAAAAACCTCGTGGCCATTGGCAATGTGACGGGTGTTCCTGCTACTATGAAATTGTCTGAGCTGAAGGCCGTAATGATGGGCGAACAGCAAAGGTGGAAAAGTGGAAACAGGGTTCTGATTGCCCTTATGAAAACGACCACTCCACTTGGCAAGCAAGTGGCCGAACAAATCTATGACATGACGGGTGATGGTGTGAACAAATACTGGCTTGCGCTTGTTTTTCAAGGCAAGGCACAGGCGCCAAATTTTTTCAGTTCTGTTGCTGAACTTGAAAATTTTGTTGCTCAAAATCCAGGTGCCATCGGCATTCTGAACAAAGCATCCAATTCAGAAGACATCAAGACCATTTTAATTGATGGTCAGAAAACATTCTGATTAAAATTAAACTTATAGTGTTTCCAGGAACAAGCGTCGGGATTTAATAAAGGAATAAAATGTGGATTAGTCTAAAGACCAAAATCTGGCTGAGCATCTGCTCAATCGTATTCATTTTTACATTTTTCTCTTATTATTATTTCCCGAGACAGCAGGAAAAACTGTTGGTGGACAACTACAACAGCGAAATTCAGAACCTTTCAAATACGGTGGCTCTTGGGGTAAAAATTGCCCTGAAAGAACAGAATTTTGAAGGTGTTCAAATGGCCATGGAATTCGTGAAAGATGATCCTCGGCTGCAATTTGTTTGTATGTTGTCTTACGACACCATCCGTGAGCCTGGTAAAAGTGGATTTCAATTGAAGAAAACCATTGTAACCACCGTTCCTCAGAACCATCAACCCGATCCGGAAGGGGTCAGCAGCGATTCTGTAATTGTCAAGAAGGCTGAATTCAGTACCAAAACCATGTCGGGCGCGATTTTGCTCGGTTTTAACACCAAGGCCATTGCGCAAAACAAGAAGCGAATTATGGTCACTGCCCTTGTGGTCAGTTTGGAGATTTTACTTGTTGGAATTCTGATTGGGTTTTTACTCGCAAAACACATTTCAAAGCCGGTAGAGGCACTTAGAAATGCAGCCGAAAAAGTGGGTGAAGGGGATCTTGATCAAAAAATTACTAGTATTAATAGAGATGAAATAGGCGATCTTTCCATTGCGTTCAACAAAATGATTGATGACCTTGCGAAAGCCAGGGCCGATTTGAATGACAAGAATATTATCTTGGTTAATACGAACAAGACATTGAACAACACCATGGTAGAGCTCAAAGAGACCCATGCTCAGTTGGTTCAGTCTGAAAAAATGGCTTCGCTGGGAGAGCTTACTGCCGGTATTGCCCATGAAATTCAGAATCCACTCAACTTTGTAAATAATTTCTCCGAACTCAATACAGAACTGATTGATGAATTGAAGGAAGAGATTGTGAAGGGGAATTTTGAAGAGGTGGATGCCATTGCCAACGATATTAAACTGAATGAACAGAAAATCAATCACCATGGAAAACGGGCGGATTCCATCGTGAAGGGAATGTTGCAACACAGCAGGAATAGCACAGGGCTCAAAGAGGTTACCGATATTAATACTTTGGCAGATGAGTTTTTAAGGCTTTCCTACCATGGTTTGAGGGCAAAAGACAAATCCTTCAATGCAACCATGAATACTCAGTTTGATCCTTCCATTGGGAAGTTCAACATGGTTTCACAAGACATTGGGAGGGTGGTACTCAATCTGATTACCAATGCTTTTCACGCTGTTCGGGAGAAAAAAGCGCAGCAGCCTGAAGGTTATTCTCCTACGGTCACAGTGATCACTGAAAAAAGGGGCGACAAGGTTGTCCTGATTGTCAGGGACAATGGAAATGGTGTTCCGGAAAAAATTCTTGATAAAATTTTTCAACCATTTTTTACAACCAAGCCAACCGGTCAAGGAACAGGACTTGGTTTAAGTATGAGTTATGACATCATCACAAAGGGCCATGATGGTGAATTGCAGGTAAAAACAGTAGAAGGAGAGGGCTCGGATTTTATCATTACTCTTCCATTTCTAGTCTAAATTAAGCATATGAACATTTTAGTAGTAGATGACGAGCATGATGTAAAGGATCTTTTTGAGCAGAGGTTCAGAAAGGAAATCCGAAATGGGGAAGTGAAATTTGGATTTGCCTTGTCTGGCGAGGATGCCCTTAATTACCTTTCGGATTTGTCGCATGAAGCAGTTCTTATTCTTTCTGACATCAATATGCCGGGTATGAGTGGCCTTGAATTGCTTGAAAAAATAAAGGCAAAAGACACAAAGCCACAGCCCATGGTGATGATGGTTACAGCCTATGGTGATGCAGAGAATTTCAACAGGGCCAAGGAATTGGGTGCTGATGATTTTCTTACCAAGCCAGTGGATTTTATGCTGTTGAAGGAAAAGTTAAATTTGAACAAATAATGGCAAGGATACTGGTAGTGGATGACGAGGCCGATCTCGAAATTCTGGTTAAGCAAAAGTTTCGCCAGAAAATACGGGAGCAGCATTACGAGTTTTTCTTTGCGGAAAACGGCGTTGCGGCCCTACAGAAATTACAGGAAAATCCGGGCATTGATATGGTTTTGAGCGATATCAACATGCCGGAAATGGATGGGCTTACACTCTTGAGCAGGCTTAAGGAATTGAGGCCCATGATAAAGTCGGTTATCATTTCCGCCTACAGCGACATGGAGAATATCCGTACTGCAATGAACCGTGGCGCATTTGATTTCATAACCAAACCAATCAACTTTGAAGACCTCACCCTCACAGTTGAAAAAACTTTGCTTCAGGTAAACCAAACGAGGGAGACTTTAAAAGCCCTAAAAGAAAACGACATCCTGAAAATGTATGTGGATGAGTCGGTCCTTAATTTTATGGGAGACCGTGAAGTTGGATCCTCGCTTATTGCCAATGAGACGATTGAAGCCACAGTTGTTTTTGTTGATATCTGTGGTTTTACCCGAATTAGTGAAAAGGAAACTCCTGATAATGTTGTCAGCCTGCTTAATAGGTATTTCGATGTTATTGTAAAGGAAATTATTGCCCAAACTGGAATCGTAGACAAGTTTATCGGCGATGCTGTAATGGCGGTGTTTCGGGGAGAATTTCACCTTGACAGGGCAATTGAAGCTTCTCTTGCTGTGCGCAAGCAAATCAATAATCTACCTGCACAGGAATCCAATACCTTCGTTCCTAATGTGTCGATCGGAATTAACTCAGGCGATATGATTTCCGGTAACATTGGTTCAGCCAGCCTCCGTAGACTTGATTTCACGGTTATCGGGGATGCAGTGAATACCGCTCAACGGCTTCAGGATGCCGCAGGACCCGGACAAATCGTAATCAATGAGAGTTCGTATGCGAAGGTGAAAGATTCTTTCAATTGCCAGAAATTAGGAGAAATTTCCCTTAAGAATAAGTCTCAGGTCAGTAATATTTACGAGGTGCTTAATTAGAAATTTTTTGGGCAAAACCATCAACTAGACCGTTAAATAATCGTTACCATCTTAAATGAAATTATGCTCAATTAACAGGAGCATAACCATTTCTTTAGTAAATCTAAATTTGGTCTTTGCCTATATTTGCCTATGCAAAATAGGATTCTGATTTTAGATTTTGGGTCGCAGTACACCCAGTTAATTGCAAGACGGGTTCGGGAGTTACAGGTCTATTGCGAGGTACTTCCTTATAATAGTACCATTCTGCCGAGTGAATATGTAAAGGGGATTATCCTATCGGGTAGTCCGCGATCCGTAAGGGAAGCAAATCCGCTCGTTCCTGTTACCGATTGGTTCGGTTCCGGTATTCCGGTTTTGGGCATTTGTTATGGCGCGCAGTTAATGGCTTCGCAGATGGGCGGTGAAGTAGCACCCGGCGAAGTGCGGGAATATGGACGGGCCCACTTATCGAAATTAGAAGCTTCGCCTTTGTTAAAGGGTTTGTCGGCAGGGTCTGTTGTCTGGATGTCGCATTCGGATACCATTACGAGATTGCCAGATCACTTTCAATGTCTTGCTGCTACGGATTCAATACCGGTTGCGGCGATGTCGCATAATGAAAAACCTTGGTACGGACTTCAGTTTCATCCGGAAGTAATGCATTCTGAGGATGGAATGCAGGTTCTTAGGAATTTTGTTTTTGACATTTGTAGTAGTGAGGTCAATTGGACACCTGCCAATTTTATTGAAGAGACCCTGAAACAAATTCAACAGCAAACGGGAGATGGGAATGTAATTCTTGGTCTGTCTGGCGGTGTTGATTCTTCGGTTGCGGCCTTGCTCTTGCATAAGGCAATTGGCGACAGGCTTTATTGCATTTTTGTGGACAATGGACTGCTTCGTAAAAATGAGTTTCAGGATGTCCTTCAGTCCTATCAAGGAATGGGTTTGCAAGTTCAAGGAGTGGATGCTTCTGAACGCTTTTTCAATGGCCTAGCTGGAGTGTCCGACCCAGAGCAGAAACGCAAAATTATCGGACGAATTTTTGTTGAAGTATTTGAAGAAGAATCGCATAAAATAAAAAATGCCGGTTTCCTGGC
>CAMDMI010000042.1 GCA_945902135.1 Spirosoma fluviale | reverse complement strand
CAGTTTTGGAAAGGTCAAGCTGTGAATAATCTTGCCTGGCCGAAATGTTCCCAACCTGCTGAACGAAAGCCTGAATTTGTATCCCTGAAATTTTAAGGAATTGAAAAGCAATTGCGCCTGCCGCTACCCGGGCTGCGGTTTCCCTGGCCGAACTTCTTCCGCCACCCCGGTAATCCCGAAAACCAAATTTTTGGTCCCAGCTGAAATCTGCATGGGAGGGCCGGTAGCTTTCTTTAATATGTTCATAGTCCTCAGACCGGGCATCTTCGTTTCGAATGAGGATGCAAATCGGCGTGCCAGTGGCTTTTCCTTCGAAAATGCCAGAAAGGATTTCGAAGGATTCTGATTCTTTCCGCTGGCTAGCCAATGCCGATTGACCTGGTTTTCTCCTTGCAAGCTGCGCCGCAATTTCGGATTCATCGATTGGAAGTCCTGCCGGACAACCATCTATTATGACGCCGATTCCGGGTCCGTGCGACTCTCCAAATGTGGTGATGCTGAAGGCTTTTCCGAAAGAGTTTCCTTTCATTTGCTTGTTACCATAAAAAGTGAACCCTGTTCGTTGGATATGAGTAAACTGTCTTTTCCAGTATAACAAATGGCTTCTGATTGCCGAATGTTCCAGGCAGACAGACAAATATCGGGGGCAGGGATTTGTTGAAGGCCATGCGGCAATGAAAAAAAGTAAATTTTTCTGTAAACCAGCAATGCTAGCTCCTTCCTGTCAGGCCTCAGACTGGCGCTGGTTACGGTTCCAAGCAAGGGAATTTCCTGTTTCTTTTTTGCCACATAGTTTCCTGGTTTTGCGGGGAGCGCATACACGCAAGTGGACCTGCCGCTGCGGTTTTTGGTGAAAAGCCAAAGGCTGTCGGACTCAAATACCATTGCCTCACAATCATAATCCATTTGTAAAGGATTCAAAGGTGGAAAACTGTTTTGTTCTTCATATCGGAATGAAATTCGTCCGGTAATTTTCTTCATTCGCGGATCCCAAATCAAAATCCGGAGGTTTTTCCTTTTGTTCAGGTTGTTTCCGAAATCACCGATGAAAATCCTTCCGTCCTTTGCGCGGCAGATCTCTTCCCAATCCTGGTTTTTGGCTGAAATGGCAATTCTTCCCCGTTTTTCTCCTTTCAATCCAAGCGCATAAAGACAGGTATCGGTGTCATCGTTCATGGTGAAATAATTTCCCTCACCATCGGGGCATAATCCGGAACTTTCTTCAATCCGCTTGTCTTCAAATTTTCCGATTTTTTTAATTCGAAAACGCGCTCCTCCGGCACAATCTTCTGAATACAATTGTCTGTGCCATAAAGCTGTAAATAAAATTGCTGCACCCATTCCAGATAAGAAAATCATGAGCAGGCGCCTCCATCGATTCGACATCAGGAGCGCAAGGTAAAACAGTCCGGCCTCAAAACCTTTGAGGAATGCTGCTCATATTCTTGCTTTCCCTACCTTCGCAGCCAATGGCAAAATCCGGAAAAATTATCAACGACCCCGTTCACGGGTTTATCACAGTTCCGGCCGGATTGATTCAGGACATCATTGATCATCCTTTTTTTCAGCGTCTTAGGCGAATTCGCCAATTGGGCCTTACAGAAATGGTGTATCCCGGTGCCAACCATACCCGATTTCACCATGCGCTGGGTGCCATGCATTTAATGGGACTTGCAATCGAAACGCTTCGGGAGAAAGGCCATCCGATTTCTGAGGAAGAGGAAGAAGCCGCAAGAATTGCGATTTTGATGCATGACATTGGACATGGTCCGTTTTCGCATGCACTCGAACACAGCATTTTACAGGATGTTCCCCATGAAATGCTGTCGCTGCTCTTTATGCAAAGGCTGAATTTTCAATATGGAAATCGCCTGGCAATGGCTATTGAGATTTTTCAGGGTCGCTACCACAGGCCGTTTTTCAACCAGCTTGTTTCGGGTCAGCTGGACCTCGACCGAATGGACTATTTGCGCAGGGATTGTTTTTTCACCGGAGTTGTGGAAGGTGCGATTTCTGCCGATCGCCTTCTGAAAATGATTGATGTGCATCAGGGCGATCTGGTGATTGAAGAAAAGGCCATTTATTCGGTGGAGAATTTTCTGAGTTCCCGTAGGCTGATGTACTGGCAGGTTTACTTGCATAAAACCACGGTTTCTGCGGAAGAAATGCTGATTCAGTTGATGCGCAGGGCCAGACAGCTGATGGATTCCGGTATGCGTTTGGGAATGCCACCGGCATTGCTTCCTTTTTTTGAAAAACACTTTGGCTTGCAGGATTTCATGGCGGTTGATGCCAACCTCAACGCCTTTTCCATGCTCGATGACCATGATATCTGGTATTGCATCAAGGTTTGGGCCTCGCATCCCGATTTTGTACTCTCTTTTCTGGCAAGGGGTTTAATGGACAGACGATTGCTGAAAGTTTCTATTTCTTCGGAACCCGCTGGCGACGAAAATTTAGGAAGGCTGATTTCCGCTTATTCAAACGAATTTGGGATAGGAGAGGAGGATGCCAGATTCCTTGTTTTTGAGAAGGAAGTGACCAATTCAGCCTATATCTCAGGCGGAAATAGCATCAATGTAAAATTCCGGGATGGCCGTATTTTTGATGTAGCGGAGGCCACGGATTTGCCCAATATCAGGGCCATGGCAACTCAGGTCAAAAAATATATTATCTGCCAACCCAAACACATATCTTTGCAAGCTTCCTAACCATTAAAAATGGAGTTTTCTGCCGGGCAAATTGCGGCTTTGATTCAGGGTGAACTGGAGGGCAATCCGGCAATAGTGGTCCACAATATTGCCAAGATTGAAGAAGGTGCCCCAGGGTGCATCTCTTTTCTAGCCAACCCGAAATACGAGCCATACATCTACAGCACACTATCATCTATTGTGCTGGTTTCTAATGATTTTTTACCAAAAAAATCAATTTCTGCCACCCTCATCCGGGTGAAAGACCCATACCTAAGTTTCACGATTTTGTTGGAGGAATACCAGCGACTTTCAATGCCGGTTAAATCGGGTATTGAGGAGCCTTGCTGGATAGGCGAGGGAAGCATAATCGGTAAAAATTCATACCGTGGCGCTTTCTCCTATATTGGAAATAATTGCCGGATTGGCGACAATGTACGCATTCATCCACAGGTTTATGTGGGCGACAATGTGGAAATTGGCGATAATTCTGTCCTTTATCCCGGAGTAAAAATTTATTCTAATTGTGTGATTGGTCACCATTGTAATGTGGGTGCCGGCAGTGTAATTGGCAGTGAGGGTTTTGGCTTTGCTCCTCAGGCTGACGGCACATACAGAAACATTCCCCAGCTGGGCAATGTGGTTTTGGAAGACCATGTAGACATTGGCGCCAACACCACCATCGACAGGGCTACAATGGGTTCCACGGTCATTCGTCGTGGTGTGAAACTGGACAACCTCGTTCAAATTGCCCACAATGTTGAAATTGGCGCCAATACTGTAATGGCCTCGCAAACCGGGGTTTCCGGATCTACGCGTTTGGGCGAAAACTGCGTCATCGGTGGTCAGGTTGGAATTGTGGGACATATTAAGGTTGCAAACCGCACATCTGTGGGTGCGCAATCAGGCGTAAGCAAGGAAGTAAAGAAAGAAGGAAGCATCCTGTTTGGAAGTCCGGCCATCGATTATTCAAATCAAATGAAATCGATTGTTGTGTTTAAGCAGTTACCAGAGCTGGTTAAGCGTGTACAGGAGCTTGAAAATCAATTAAAGGAACTCAAAAAGCAATGACTTTTCGGGTCACAGAATGAACTATGAATACAAAGCAACATACCATTAAGGAGAGGTTTACGCTGGAAGGTGTAGGTCTGCATACAGGGATGAATGCAACCATGACCTTCGTTCCTGCGGACATCAACCACGGAATAAAATTTCAAAGAGTAGACCTACCTGGTCAACCCATTGTGGATGCAGATGTGGATTATGTGGTGGACTTAAGCCGCGGCACAACCATTGAGCACAATGGTGCGCGCGTGAACACTGTTGAGCACACGATGGCTGCCTTGGTTGGCACCGAGGTAGACAATGTGCTCATTCAATTGAACGGGCCTGAGCCGCCGATTATGGATGGAAGTTCTATGCCTTTCGTAGAGGCTTTGGAATTGGTCGGGTTTGAAGAACAGAACGCGCTTCGAAATTTCTTCGAAGTTACGGAAGCCATCAATTTTAAGGATGAGGCCCGCAATGTAGAAATTGCTGCTCTTCCGCTCGACGATTACCGCCTGACAGTAATGGTGGATTATAATTCCCCGATCTTGGGAAGTCAGCACGCCTCACTTACCGACATCCGGGATTTCGGTCGTGAAATAGCCTCTTGTCGGACTTTCTGCTTCCTGCATGAACTTGAAATGCTGTACAAGCAGGGCTTAATACAGGGCGGTGACCTCAACAATGCCATCGTGGTGGTTGACCGTGTGGTGGAAGACAATGAACTGCAATACCTGGCCCGCCTTTTCAATAAGGATTATGTGGAGGTAAAAAACGAAGGCATTCTCAACAATGTGGAGCTTCGCTATAAAAACGAACCTGCGCGTCATAAACTTCTAGACCTGGTTGGAGATATTGCTTTGGCGGGTCGTCCTATCAAGGGACAAATTCTGGCAGCAAGACCCGGACATGCCGCCAATGTGGCTTTCGCCAAAAAGCTGAAAAAGGAAATGAAGGAGCAGGAAAAGAAGGCCCTGCCAAAGGGAATTCCAAACTATGATCCAAGTGTGCAGCCCTTGCTGGATGTAAACCAGATTTATAAAATGCTGCCTCACAGGTATCCTTTTTGCCTGATTGATAAGATTTTTCATCTTGATGACCACTCTGTAGCGGGCATCAAGAATGTGACCATCAATGAGCCATTTTTTCAGGGCCATTTTCCGGGAAATCCTGTTATGCCGGGCGTTCTTCAAATTGAAGCCATGGCCCAAACTGGTGGTATTCTTGTGCTGAGCACTGTGCCCGATCCGGAAAATCATTGGACCTATTTTTTAAGTATAGAAAATTGTCGTTTCAAAAAGATGGTATTACCCGGTGATACCGTGATATTTAGCTGCGAACTTCTTGCTCCAATTAAGCGTGGTATTGCAAAAATGCATGGACGGGCTTATGTTGCAGGCAATCTTGTTTGCGAGGCGGTTATGTCAGCCTACATCGTAAGGAAGGAACAGAAGTGATGAGTCAGCCATTAGCCAATATTCATCCTGATGCCAGGATTGGAAAAAATGTAAAAATTGAGCCTTTTGCTACAATTGGCGCTGATGTAGAAATCGGCGACGATTGTTGGATTGGGCCAAATGCCGTGATCATGGATGGTGCCAGAATTGGCAAAGGCGTCCAGATATTTCCCGGTGCCATTATCTCGTCTTTGCCGCAAGACCTCAAATTTGCCGGCGAGAAGACCACCACCATCATCGGGGATAATACCGTAATCAGGGAATTTGCCACCATCAGCCGTGGTACTGCCGACAGGTTTAAAACAGAAATAGGAAGCAATTGCCTGATTATGGCATATGTCCATGTGGCGCATGATTGCACCATTGGCGACCATTGTATCATTGCCAACTCTGTTCAGCTGGCTGGCCATGTTTTAATTGAAGATTATGTTGTGCTGGGTGGTACCTCGGCTGTTCACCAGTTTGTAAAAATTGGGGCCCATGCCATGGTATCTGGCGGTTCGCTGGTACGAAAGGATGTGCCGCCTTACACCAAAGCCGGTCGCGAACCATTGAGTTATGCTGGGGTTAATTCGGTTGGACTTCGTCGTCGTAACTTCTCCAATGAAAAAATCGAGGAGATCCAGGATTTATACCGAATCATTTACCTGGAAGGCAATCACTATTCCAAGGCCTGTGACCTTATTGAGCTTGAGTTTACACCTTCGAAAGAGCGTGATGAAATTCTGAACTTTATTCGCAACTCAGAGCGTGGTATAATGAAAGGCTATGGTGGCGGCAATGGTAAAGGCAGTGCTGTAATCTGATCTACCTTAAACCAATATTTAAGAGACTCCGGGTTTTTGCTTTCGGAGTTTTTTTGTTTTAACCCAGAATCAGGGTTTAACTCAGATTTCTTGTTGATTGATATCGTTTAAGGGCAATAAAAAAGGACTGACCTTTCGGACAGTCCTTTTTTTAATTTTCAATTTCGATTAATGGCCTGGAGCAGCAGCTGCAGCAGTGTCCATAGTAGCAGCAGCAGTATCAACTGGAGCAGCAGACATAGTATCCATTGGAGTTTCAACTGCAGTAGTATCTACAGCAGCTTCTTCCTTCTTCTCACCACCTCCACAAGAGACCATAGCGAAAGAACCGGCAACCATTAACAACGCGAATAACTTTTTCATTTTTGTTTTTAAATTAATTCTTTAAAGATTTTGCTTGCAAAAGTAGACTTGGATTCCAAATTCACAAACAAACTATCATTTTTTTCTGAAAAATATATTGACAGGTACTCCTTCAAGGTCAAAATGTTCCCGCATTTTATTCTCCAGAAAACGCTGATAGGGCTCTTTTACATACTGAGGCAGATTGCAAAAAAATGCGAATGAAGGCGTGTAGGTCGGGAGTTGCATGATGTATTTGATTCTTACAACCTTGCCTTTATTGCTTGGAGGTGGGTATTTTGCGATTTCCTCCAGCATTTTGTCGTTCAGTTCGGAAGTAGCAATTCTCTTGCTTCTGTTTTCGCGTACCTTGATGGCCATCTCAATCGCCTGAAAAATTCTTTGTTTTTCAAAAACTGAAACAAACATGATTGGTGTATAGTCAATCGGGGCAAGGCGGTTGCGGATTTCCAGTTCAAGTTTCCTTGCAGAGTTGCTGTCTTTTTCAACGGCATCCCATTTGTTTACCAGAATCACAATTCCTTTTCGCTTTTTTTCCGCAAGGGCCACAATGGCCACATCCTGCGATTCAATTCCGCGGGTGGCATCAAGCATGATGATGCACACATCCGAGTTCTCCAGAGACTGGAGTGACCGCAAAACCGAATAAAATTCAATCTGATGGTCTTTCAATTTTGTCTTGCGGCGAATCCCGGCTGTATCGGTCAGGATAAATTCTTTCCCAAAAGCGTTGTAATGGGTGTCTATCGAATCCCTTGTGGTGCCGGCTATATCAGTTACAATATTTCGTCGTTCGCCCAGCAGCAGGTTGATAAAACTCGACTTACCCACATTGGGCCTTCCCAAAACGGAAATCCTTGGAATGCCTTCGTAAGGATCTTCTGTTCCTGTTTCTGTAAAATGTGAAACTACGGCATCCAGAAGTTCGCCTGTTCCATTCCCAGTCTGAGAAGAAATGGGAAAAATTTCCTCACCAAAACCTAGGGCATAAAACTCCGCAGACTGGTGGCCCTTTTGGAAAGTGTCGGCTTTGTTTGCTGCGATGTAAACCGGCTTTTTTGATTTGCGCAGAATTTTGGCAAAGTCCTTGTCGTAACCCGTTAGGCCATCGTTTACATCCACCATGAAGATGATTACATCACATTCTTCAATGGCCAGTTCTACCTGGTCGCGAATGGCCTGTTCAAAAATATCTTCAGAACCAATTACATAGCCACCGGTATCAATTATTGTATAGAACTTTCCGTTCCAATCTGTGAATCCGTAGTGGCGATCTCGGGTTACACCCGCTTCGTTGTCCATAATGGCCTTGCGTGTACCAACAAGGCGGTTGAAAAAAGTGGACTTGCCTACATTTGGCCTGCCCACAATGGCTACTATATTATTTTGCATGGGATTTCCTTCCGGGTCTCCTCCCTGTCGGAAGGGCCGCAAGTTGGCGAATTCTGCTGAGAAGCTTGGAATTCAGTTTCAGGAAAAAAGTCTAAAGGCAAGGAAACTAAGTCCAAATGCCAGCCCGGTCATATAAATTAGCTGCAATGCCGGCCATTTCCAGCTTCCGGTTTCTCTGTAGCTTACCGCCAAAGTGCTCATGCATTGCATGGCAAAAATGTAGAAAACCAACAGCGAGGCAATCGTGGCCGGTGTGAAAACCGGATTTCCTGTTTCTGGATGCCTGGCTGAAAGCATTCTGCTTTTGAGTCCTTCCGTTTCGCCTTCAGATCCGGATGCATACAACACAGACATGGTGCCAACAAAAACTTCCCGGGCAGCAAATGAGGAAATAAGTGCCACGCCAATTTTCCAATCAAAACCCAAAGGTCGAATGGCAGGTTCAATCCATTGCCCGGCCACACCGGCATAACTGGCCTCCAATTGTCTGGATGCAATCAGGTTGGGAACTTCCGATTCTGGAATTTTGCCTTCGGCAGCCTCTTTTTGGACAGTAATTCCGGCTTCTTCGATTTTATTGCCAGGACCAAAAGATGCCATAAACCAAAGGATTACAGAGATGGCAAGGATGATTTTTCCGGCTTCCAATATGAATGCAGCTGATTTGTTGTAAACAGTGGCAAGAAGGCTGTTCCATCCTGGAACTTTATAAGGAGGAATTTCCAGTACAAAGCTGCCCGTTCCCTTTCCGGGGAGAAGTCGGTGCAGCATCAAAGCGGTTATTACAGCGCCTGCCAATCCTAGAAGATACAAACCCAGTAAAACAAGGCCTTGCGCAGGAATTCCTGCCCAAAAAATATTGCCAGGAAGCAGCATTGCCACAAGCAAGGAGAATACAGGCAATCTGGCGGAACAACTCATTAAGGGTGTTACGAAAATGGCAATCAGCCTTTCGCGGCTGCTGCTCATGTTCCGAGTGGACATAATCGCCGGAACTGCGCATGCCAATCCAGAAACCAGGGGAACGACAGATTTCCCACTCATTCCCATTTTACCCATGAGGCGGTCAAGAAGCAACATCACCCTTGCCATGTATCCGGTTTGTTCCAGAACTCCAATCAGGAAAAATAAGATGGCAATTTGAGGTACGAACACCACGATTCCCTGAATTCCAGCGAGTACTCCGTTTAATAAAAAGCGTTTAAGGATCCCTTCCGGAAGATAATTTGAAAGAATGCCACTGAGTTTATCAATGCCGATATCCAGCAATTCTACAGGGTAGCTGGAAAGTGTAAAGACTCCTTCAAAAACTACGAGTAAAATGGCCAGCATTAAGAAATATCCCCAGACGGGATGAAGTGCAATTTTATCCAGACCAAATCCTTTGTTTGGTTCTGGTGTTCCGATTTGTGATTCCGCAGGGGAAACAAGCTCGCGAAGCATTTTCAGTCTTTCAGTTGTCTCACGGGCAATGTCCAGATCAGGACTATTGCCTTTTGCCCTGTCCGCAGAAACCTTTGAAACCCATTCTCTGAATGTTTCTCCCTCTTTGGAACGGAAGAACTTTTTCTCTGGCAGACTTGCTTCAGAAAGCCGTTCTTTTAATCTACTTACGCCTTCACCTGTCCGTGGGTTTACGCGAACAACAGGGCAGCCAAGAAGCTCTTCTAAAAGTGTCAGATCTGTTTTCATTCCCCTCATCTCGGCTATATCCATCATGGTAAGTGCCACAACGCATGGGACATTCAAATCTGCCACCTGGGAATAAAGCAATAGGTTGCGGGCAAGGTTGCTGGCATCTGATACCAGAATAAATGTTTTGTCCTGGCTCTTGTCTAATACTTCAGAGGCAACAACCATTTCATCCGGGGACCTTGGAATGAGGGAATAAGACCCGGGCATGTCTGTAATTATTGCCCTACCCTGAGGCAGACTTAGACCTCCAGTTATTTTTTCAATCGTAACGCCTGCAAAATTCCCTACTTTTTGCCTCATTCCAGTTAGGCGATTAAAGAGGGAAGACTTGCCAATATTTGGATTGCCAAGCAGGACAAAATTCATCGATTTCTGCTTCATGCGGGGATTACAATAATACTTGCCGCATCTTCCGGTCGGATGGATATCCGAATTGAACCATTTCCTACGATCAGAGGACCTGAGAAGGAGATTCTTCCCAGTACTTGCCAGATAGTTCCCGGAATCATGCCCACATCTGCCAGCCTGCTACACAAGGCCGGCTGTGAGCAAGAAACGAATGAGACTTTTTTCTCGGTTTGAACAGAAAGGAGGACTTCCAATTCCTTATTTAGAATTGATTTAAACTGATGCAAAGGAAGGGCAATCTAAGCAATCAGCCAAGCAAACTGATAATAATTAAGGAAAACCATTATTTCAATTTCCGAAGCGGATTGTGAGGAGTGTTAAGTCGTCATGAAATCCTTTTTCACTGGCGAAATTGTCAATCCGGTTCAGCAAGCGTTGATGAATGATTGGAAGTTTTTCCAGGCGGTGTTCAACGAAATAGTTTTCGAGGTTTTCCTGGCCAAATGCATTGCCCATTTTATCTTCTACTTCAGGAAGTCCATCTGTAAAAGCCACCAGCAGGGCTTCACCACCAATGCTTTCTTTTCCCACACTCAGGCTGGGAATTTGGTTGAAAATGCCCAGGATGGTGCAGCCAGAACGGAGGCTGCGGGTACTGCCATCCGCATAAATTAGGATTGGAGGGATGTGCCCACAATTCACATAGTGGATGGTTTTTTCTGAAGAATCAAAAATTGCGATAAAAGCAGTGATGAATCTTTCCCCATTGCTATTCATGCAAATCAGGGTGTTGATACGGTTTACAATTTCACCAAGGTCAGTGTAATCCATCATCAGGGTTCGCAGGCTTGCCTGAAAATTTGACATCAACAAGGCTGCGGGAATTCCCTTTCCCGACACATCAGCCACGCAAACCGCAAAGTCGCCATTTTTCAGATCAATGAAATCATAATAATCACCACTCATATCCATGTGTGGTAGGTAAGTGGCGTAGATATGGAGGTCTTTGGAGTCTGGAAGATTTTTTGGGAATAGCATTTTCTGCACCTGACGGGCAATTTCTATTTCCTTCCGCATGGATTCCTGCTTCAAACGGTATGAAAGCAGTTTCTGATTTTCCCTTGCCATTGCCATCAGGCCCAGCAAGGTCTGAATTAGGGCAATTACTTCGTTTTCATGATCGCCTAGAAAATTAAGTGGCTTCTGGCAAAGGACCATACCAGCTATTTCGCTGTCGAAGTAAAAAGGAATTGCAAGGTCGACATGCCGGTTTATCTCGGAGAGTTCTGGCAATAAATCAGCCAGAAGTGAAACCGACATTTCTCTATCTGGTCGAGGAAAACTCCTCCATCCGGAGATGATTCGGCCATAGCAATAAGCACTACTCCAGGATGAATCTTCAAAGTTGAAAATGGAAAGATGGGAAATGCCGAGCTTTTCGAGGAGATAAGCCTCCATGATTTCGAAAAAACCTGTCTCTGGTTTATTGCGGGTTATGGCAATGCTAAGGTCAAAAACCGCCTGGAACTCGAGTTGCTTCAGGTAATTGTTGCTGCTGTCTGCCGACAAACCTTCAAAATTCCAGACATTGCCCATGAATCAGGTTTCTATGAAAACCCCCATTCCAGAGAATTTGTCAATTCTCTTGGTAATCCTGTCGGCAGAATTAAGCTTTTCTAGTTCTTCCAGACAATCCAGAATTGTCTTGCGGATTTTTTTGGCTGTGTTCAATGGGTCTGTATGGGCACCTCCAAGTGGTTCCTTGATAATGTCGTCTACGAGCCCAAACTTGTGCATATCCTTGGCAGTAAGCTTCAGGGCTTCGGCTGCCTGCTCTTTGTAATCCCAGCTTCTCCAGAGAATTGAAGAGCAGGATTCTGGCGAAATTACTGAGTACCAGGTATTTTCCAGCATCAGGACTTTATCGCCGATTCCAATTCCAAGGGCACCGCCGGAAGCACCTTCTCCGATAATGATGCAGATTATGGGCACTTTCAGGGAAAACATCTCCTTAAGGTTTCGAGCGATGGCTTCACCCTGACCGCGCTCCTCTGCTTCCACACCAGGAAAGGCGCCGGGCGTATCAATCAAAGTAACGATTGGCTTGTTGAATTTTTCTGCCAGCTTCATCAACCTGAGCGCCTTTCGGTATCCCTCCGGGTTGGCCATTCCGAAATTACGGAACTGCCTTTGTTTGGTATTGCGGCCTTTTTGCTGACCGATAAACATGATCGAACGGTCTCCAATTTCACCAAATCCGCCCACCATTGCCTTGTCATCGCCGAATCCACGGTCACCGTGAAGTTCCACAAATGTGTCGCAGATTGTTTCGATGTAATCAAGGGTGTAGGGTCTGTCGGGATGCCGGCTCAACTGAACCCTTTGCCAGCGGGTGAGGTTTTGGTAGGTAGTTTTCTTGAGTTTTGAAATCTTCTCCTCAAGAGATTTTACGGCCTCCGTAACATCTACATTGTTGTCGATGGCGAATTGCTTCATGTCGGCCAGTTTCTGGTCAAGTTCAAGAATTGGTTTTTCGAAATCCAGCATATCTTTTCCGGTGCTATCCGGTGGGTCAAAATTAAGGCATCCCCGTGAAATGGGAGATTTTTGTTTGTTAGAATTTTTAAGACCTCAAAACAGGCGTTTAAGGCGAATTAATAAGGAAAAGGCCATTGCATTGGTACTTTATCCCGACATCTTTTTCAGCAAAATCCCGGGATTACGAAGGTAATACATGATCCAACCCCGGTTTTTCCCAAGGCTTTTCTGGAAATGGTAGTTGATTTTTTCGCTGAAGGTAAAGCCAGGAAAATGCTCCTTGAAAACCTTCTGCAAATTCTCAATGTTCCGTCCTGCTGAAATCTCCTTCATGGTTTTGCTGCCGGCGAGCATGACATAATTTCCCAGGATTTCCCCTGAATAGGAGATTTCTGCCTTGCCTGGTAACCGAAGCAGGAAGTCAATGTCCATTGTCAAGTGGTCGTTTTCGTTGTAATAGCCCAGTTTTTCGTGTAGGCTTTTATGGTAGAAATACGCCGATGGATTGAATGGAAATGTATAATCGAGCATAAAGGCCACACGGCTGAATGGCCATGGCTTGTTCAGCATGTATTCACTTCCATCTTCATGCAGCACCCTGCAATCACCAAGAAAAAAAGAATCCTTGCGGGCAACCTTGAAATACGAATGGGCTTTTGCAATTGCACCGGGCTCATATCGGTCGTCTGCGTTGAGAAAAGAAATGACAGGATTTGAGGCAAGCCGGATGCCCTTGTTCATGGCATCACTTTGACCTCGGTCTTTTTCGCTCAGCAATTTCAAATGTGGATGTTGCTTCATCATTTCTTCCACAATTTGCTGTGTTCCATCATTTGAGGCCGCATCAATTACGAGGTGTTCTATGCCCGCAAATTGCTGGTCTGCAACGCTTTCAATACATTGACGAATGTATTTTGCTGCGTTATAAACCGGTGTGATGATGGTAATCATGCTTGATCTGGAACTTAATATTTTCTGGCTATTTGGGCATACTGCCCGCCCAATGGAATTTTTTGAAAGAACTTTTCTATTGGCCTAAACCAGGAAAGCCATTGAGGAAAATAGAAAATGAAATACTCGGCTTCTGTTTTCAAGCCTGCGTTTTTCAGTAGTTTTTTTAATTCTGAAGGCCAGATTTTCACGACTCCTTTGTCAAATGGATTGCTGTACATAGCCCAACGGGTTCCTGGATTGGCTGGATTATTTTCAAAAATCCAGAGGGTTCCTGTTGCCGATAAAAGTGAAAATAATTGGTCAATAATAGTTTGTCTTTGCGCTACAGGAACATGGTGAATGACACAGTTCAGATAAATCAAATCGAATTCGGCTTCATCCTGAAGCTTTTCCAATGCGATAAAACGGATGTTTTGGTCCTGAATTTTTTCTCTGGCATAAGCCAAAGCCGGTTCAGACAAATCACTACCCACAATTTCAGATTCGGGAAACCGCAACCGGAGATTTTCGCTTGTAGCGCCCGTTCCGCATCCAAAATCAAGAATTCTTTTCGGGCTATCCTTAAGGCTGGTTTTTTTCTCCACCAGGTCTAAGCGTCCACGGATGAAGAAATGCTTGTCATTACCCGTGAGGCCGATTCCCTTTTTCAGCATGGCCTCATATTCCTCTGGTATTTCAAAAAGTTCTTGCATGGTGGAAGGTCAAATATCCAAAACTTTGTGGCTGAGAACTGCTTTTGTTCAAGTCCAAGCTTTTGAATTCAAATTTAAAACCTAGTCTTTTAACTTGAAAAATGCATCTGAAGCAATGGGTCCATGTATTCGCGGCTGTTCGACAACCTTGGAACTTTATTCTGACCACCAAGTTTGCCTCTCGATTTCATCCAATTGTAAAATAATCCTTCAGCTGCCAGATGCATTCGGGGTTCAAGCAGGGCGATGTCTTTGTAGCGTTTGGCATCATAATCCCCATTAATTTTTCGAAGTTCTTCGTCCAAAACCCGAACAAAAGTTTCAATTGATTCAGGTTTTCGGGAAAACTCCACCAGCCACTCGTGTCTACCTTGTTTTCCTGCCTGCATATATTCGGGGGCAACTGTAAATTCCACCACTTCTGCTTTTGTTTCTGCGCAGGCCCTGGCAAGAGCAAGTTCTGCATTGTCTACCATTACTTCCTCGCCAAATGCATTGATAAAGTGCCGGGTTCTTCCGCTTACCTGAATTCGGAAAGGGTTTAGGGATGTAAACCGGATTGTATCTCCGATTTTATAACGCCATAATCCCCCGTTTGTACTGATAATCAAGGCGTAAATTTTTCCCAGTTCCACGTCGGCAAGCCCAATGGTGTGGGGATATTCGTTTCCGGATTCATCGATCGGCGCAAATTCGTAGAAGATGCCATAGTCAAGCATCAAAAGCATTTGTCCATTGAGGGTCAAGTCGTCCTGAATTCCAAAAAAGCCTTCGGAGGCATTATAGGTTTCCAAGTAGTACATGTCATTTTCTGGAATGAGCTTTTTGAAAACTTCTCTGTATGGTGTGAATGAAACAGCTCCGTGCAGGAATACTTCTAGGTTTGGCCAGATTTCCCGCACCGATTTTCGGCCCGTTTGTTCAAGAATCCGGTTTAACAAGATAATCATCCAGGTTGGAACTCCGGATAAAGAGGTAACATTCTCGTCGATGGTAGTTTCTACCATTTTCCCGATTTTATCCTCCCATTTGTCCATAAGGGCAATTTCGAGTGATGGCGTGCGCATCCATTGTGCCCATGCTGGAAGGTTTTGCATGATTACTGCAGAAATGTCGCCGCAAATTCCATCCGGATTAAATGGGTTGGGGTGAAGGCTTCCCCCCATTGCCAGATTTTTACCACTGAGTACCGAAGAATCAGGCCTGTAATTGAGGTATAATGAAATTAAGTCTTTGCCGCCTTTATAATGGCATTGTTCCAAAGAATCCTGTGTAACAGGAATAAATTTGTGTCGGTCGTTGGTGGTTCCGGAAGATTTGGAGAAAGAAACAGGCGTTCCGGGCCAAAGCACATTCTCTTCGCCTTTCATGGCTTTTTCAATCCATGGAAAAGTTTCCTCATAACTCAAAGAAGGAACGGATTCTCGAAATGCCTCAAGGCTGTCAATTTTTTGATAATTGAATTTCTTGCCCCAGGTCGTTTCCTTTCCCTTTTCTATCAGGTATTTCCACTGCTGCATCTGCGTTTCCAAAGGCGAAGCCATCACCAGGTCAATCTGGCTCATTCTTCGCTTTAGCCACCAGGAAATCATGGAACTAACCGGATTCATGCTTTAAGCTTTTGCTTTGTTGGTTTTGGAAATTATTGAATCAATCTTTTTCTGGAAGCATAAATTCGCTGAGAGGGTGATTCCCAAGCAGGTGGCTTTCGGCAATTTTCTCCAAGGATTCCTCATTCAGGTTCCCGTAAAAACATCCATCCGGATAAACCACCATGGCTGGTCCATTGCCGCAAACATCCAGACATCCAGCACGCTGGATTCTTATCCGGGAAGCGGATTCATGGTTTTTTATTTTCTCCCTAAGGATTTTTACTGCATCAAGGCCGAATTTTTCTCCGCAGCATTTTTTGCCTTCAGCTTTCTGATTGGCACAGACAAAAACATGGTAATCGTATTTCATTGTCTGGTTTTATAGACGTGCACAAATAAAGGCCTGAGTATTCGAATTTCAAGAAATCGAGGCTGAAATCTGGCATTGAATTTTAGGAATTTGCCTTGCAATGGCGGAAATACTTCCGATAAAGGAATTTTCGGGGCGCCATTTGAATCCAAACCATAAACATGACCAAAAAAGAAGGCCAGTATTTTCCTGCTTCAAATTGTATTTCATCCCGGATGAAACAGGTGTTTTCTTCTCTGCCTACTGTGTGGGTATGGCGCCAGTAGGATAGAAATGGGGGAAGAATTGTGCCTTCATCTACAAAGGTCAATCTTGCTTCTGATTTCTCAGATTCTGTTATCAGGCTTGACCAATCCCATTTGAATAAGATAAAATCGAGACTTAGTTCCACCTTATCGCCCTTCGCTGTACCGTCGAAGCGGTGTAGTATGAGGCGTGGAAATGGGGGCGCAAGTGATCGGAAAAGACTTTCGTTGAAGTTGCTTAGGATAAATTCGGAAGGATATTCCAGCGGGCAATTGAAGCTAAGTTTCATAACCTTAGGATTCCTCCGAATAGGTTTTCAAATAGTTGAAGTTTGAACACAATTGGCCGTTTTTGGTAATTGTAGCTCCCTCAATTCCAGGCCTTTTATCTGAAACAAGTTCAGGTATTACATGTTGCATCAACATTTCGCCGAATGCTTCGGATGCATCCAAGGGTAATTCGCAGGGGAGATTGTCTACTGCACAGATGCTGATGTTTTCCGGGTTTGAAAAGGGGGCTCGTTCCTGGCAGGCTTCCCGGCTGATGTCATAAAATGGATCCTTAATTGTGCTGGCTCTGAGTGTGGTGGGGATGGATCCTTCAATGTCGCAGGTTACATCTGAAATAACGCTGATTCTGAATTCCGCTTGGGAGATGTCTTCTTTTGAGA
>CAMDMI010000041.1 GCA_945902135.1 Spirosoma fluviale | reverse complement strand
ACATTGGTTGCCTTGCTGTCATTTACAAATTGTACTCCGCCAATTGTTGTGATGGCTTCACAGCGATGGGGCGCATTTTGGAATGATTCAAGGCCGGCCAAAATTTTATCTGGCGTGCCACCAGCAAGCAAAACTGCTGTTACCGCCATCATGCTGTTCATGATGTTGTGGGTTCCGGTGATTGGAAGCACATTTGCCGGTATTTTAAATTCTTCTTGGGTTCCAATTCGGAAGTTCAGGCTGCTTCCATCAAAAAAGAGCTTCGTAGATTTTTCTTCTGAAAGACCTGCTTGAATCATATTCGGCATAGCCGCATATTTATTGAGTTCTTCAAGAACCACCGGATCTTCTCCGCTGGTAATAAAAAACTGCCCAGGCTTCAGGTTTTTAATAATCCGGAACTTGGATTGAATATAATTTTCAAACTTGTAATCGTAGCGGTCGAGGTGGTCTGGTGTGATGTTGGTTAGGATGGCAATGTCACTTTGAAACTCGTGCATTCCATCCAGTTGGAAGGAGCTGATCTCCACAACATACCAATCGAAGCGATCTTCGATTACTTGCCTTGCCAGACTTTTTCCAACATTGCCTGCAAGTTCGACTGAAAAACCACAGGCCTGCATGAGATGATGGCAAAGCAAGGTTGTGGTGGTTTTTCCATTGCTGCCGGTAATGCCAATGAATTTTGCCCTTGTATAACGGGCTGCAAATTCGAGTTCATCCATTACTAGAATCCCTTTGGCTTTTATTTTCGTTACCAGAAGATTCGATTCAGGAATTCCTGGCGATTTAACTACTTCTGTGGCACTCAGAATCAATTCATCTGAATGACCGTTTTCCTCAAATAAGATGTCTGCCGCTTCTAATTCTTTGCGGTAGTTCGGGGCAATGCTTCCCTTGTCTGATACAAATACAGACATGCCTTTGGCTTTCGCCAAAAGTGCGGCTCCTGTTCCGCTTTCGCCTGCTCCGAGTATCACAAGGTCAAACATTTCTATTTACCTGAGTTTTAATGTTCCAAGGGTGATGGCGGCAAGCATCAGACCGACGATCCAGAATCTGGTCACAATCTTGGGTTCTGCAAAACCGCTTTTTTGATAATGATGGTGCAAAGGCGACATCTTGAAAATCCGCCTTCCTTCTCCGTATTTTTTCTTGGTGTATTTGAAATACGCCACCTGAATCATAACCGACAGGTTTTCTATCAGGAAAACGCCACAAAGGATTGGAATCAGAAGTTCTTTCCGGATGGAAAGTGAAAGGGTAGCGATGATGCCTCCAATGGCAAGGCTTCCAGTATCACCCATAAAAACCTGGGCTGGGTAAGTATTGTACCAGAGGAAACCTACGCAGGCTCCCACAAAGGCAGCGCAGAAAATCACCAGTTCTCCTGAATTTGGGATGTACATGATGCCCAGATATTCAGAGAAAATGGAATTGCCTGAGATGTAGGCCATAATCCCCAGCGTGAAGCCAATAATGGCCGATGTTCCTGCCGCCAGACCATCGATTCCGTCTGTAATATTGGCGCCATTGGAAACGGCTGTAATGATGAAAATAACCACCAAAGTGTACACCAGCCAAGTAAAGTCGTAGCCGCCTATTTTGCCGAATGAACTATAATCAAGCTCGTTGTTTTTCAGAAACGGGATTGTAGTAATGGCTGATTTTACATCATCATACCGGAAAGAAACATCCGCGAGGTTGTCAAGACGGTTGGCAAATACATCATCTGGGCCAACCTGAAGATTCAGATTCTGGCTTTTGTATTCGCGGATTTTTACATCAGGGTGAAAAAATAGAGTGACCCCAACAATCAATCCGAGTCCAACTTGCCCAATAATTTTGGAAGTGCCCTTCAGGCCTTCTTTGTTTTTTAGAAAGACTTTGATGTAATCATCCATAAAGCCAACGATGCCGAGCCATACGGTTGTCATCAGCATCAGGATGATGTAGATGTTGTCGAGTTGTGCAAAAAGCAAGGTTGGGATAATGATGGAAGCAATAATAATAAGGCCACCCATGGTTGGGGTTCCTTGTTTTGCTTTTTCGCCTTCTAGTCCAAGATTGCGGATGCTTTCACCCACTTGCCGGTAGCGCAAATATTCAATCAGGCGCTTTCCAAAAACGATGGTAATGATGAGTGACACCATAATTGCTGCCACAGACCTGAACGAAATGTAGCGAAACACCCCAATTCCGGGGATATCAAACATTTGGTCTAAGTAATGGAAAAGGTGGTACAGCATTGTTAGTTCAAAACTGGTTTTTGCGATTCCAGAATTTTTTCCCTGTCGTCGAAGGGAAATCGTTCTCCTTTTATTTCCTGGTATGTTTCATGGCCTTTTCCAGCCACAAGCACTACATCAAACTTGCCGGCGGCGCCTGTTGCCTCGCGGATGGCGCTTGCACGGTCTTCAATCAAGGCTACTTTTCTTCTTGCACTTACAGGAACGCCGGCAAGCATGTCTTGAAGAATGGCCATTGGTTCCTCATTGCGGGGATTGTCGGAAGTAAGGAAAACCTGGGTGCTCAACCTGCTGGCGATTTCCGCCATCACAGGTCTCTTTGCTTTGTCCCGGTTTCCGCCACATCCAATTACGGTAATCAATTGTTCCCCATTCACCTGCATAGAGCGGATGGTTTGAAGCACATTGAGTAAGGCATCTGGTGTGTGGGCATAATCCACAATGGCAGTTCCTCCATTGTTCAGACCCAGGCGCTCAAAGCGTCCCCTTACGGCTTGAAGGCCAGAAAGTGCTAGAAGAATTTCTTCCTCTTTTTCTCCCAGGAGTATCGCTACCCCAAAAGCTGCCAGCAGGTTGGATGCATTAAACTGACCTACAAGGCGGAACCAGACTTCTTTGCCATTTATTTCCAAATGCAATCCTTGCAAAGTATCGGAGAGAATTCTGGCGCGGAAACTTGCTGATGCCTGAAGTGAATAGGCGTGGACTTTAGAGCGGGTGTTTTGCACCATCACTCTTCCTCGCCTGTCGTCTGCATTTACAAGACTGAATGCGAAAGGCTCCAGGTCATCAAACAATTTTTTCTTGGCAGAAATGTAATTGTCGAATGTGCCGTGGTAATCCAGGTGGTCGTGGGTGATGTTGGTGAAGACAGCACCTGCGAATTCAAGTCCGGCAATTCTTTGCTGATGAATTGCATGGGAAGATGCCTCCATGAAAACATGGCTGCAGCCGGCGGATTTCATTTTTGCCAGCATCTCATTCAACCGAATTGGGTCGGGAGTCGTGTGGGATGCCGGGAATATTTCTTCATCAATTCTGTTTTCAACTGTCGAAAGCAAACCGGTTTTGTAGCCAAGCTCGCGGAATAAATTGAAAAGCAGGGTTGCTGTGGTGGTTTTGCCATTGGTTCCGGTTATGGCAACCAGTTTCATGCTTTGCGAAGGATCGCCAAACCAACGGCAGGCCATCAGTCCAAGGGCTTTGGCAGAATCTGCCACCTGAACAAAGCATGTATCTGGAAATTGTTCTGAAAGGCTGGCATCTGGCATCGCCTCACAAACAATCATTGTGGCTCCGGATTCCAGTGCTTTTTGGATGAATGCATGGCCATCAGACTGGGTGCCTTTCACAGCCACAAATGCGAAGTCTTTGTTAACTTCTCTGGAATCTGCAGTAATGCCATCCAACATTTCTGCTGCCTTTCCTGCCTGGGCAAGAATGGTAACTGGCATGAGTATGTTGGCAGCAGATTTCATCCCAAAGTGAGGTAAACAGTTTCGCCCTTTTTGATATTCTGGCTTGCATTCGGAATCTGATTCCGAACTCTGCCTCTTCCGCTTGTGCGTACGCGGTAGCCGTAATTTTCCAGCAGATAAAGGGCATCGCGAAGCGGCATTCCTTTTACATCAGGCACAATGCCCAATTCTGTACGGTTGGTTTTCCAGTAAATGGTACGGTTGGCTTTTTTGCTAGGAAGCACCCATTCCGGATGAATTGTATCGCTGTTGTAATTGCTTACGCCCAAGCGGTTGCAAACTTCATGCAAGTCCTCAAATTTTCCTGCTGCCACTCCGGGAACATCGTCTGCGGTGTTTTTCTCCGCCAGCATGCGGTGCATTTCTACATCTCCGGCATAAATTTTATCGGCAATGTCGCGGAAAACGGGGGCTGCAGCATCTCCAGCCATCAAACCAAATTTTGGGCTATCAATAATTACAATGACTGAATATTTTGGATTGTCGGCAGGAAAATACCCGGCAAATGATGTGTAATAGGCATTGTCGATCCAATGGCCATCCTGAAATTTATGTGCTGTTCCGGTTTTACCTGCAATTTTGTAAAGCGGGTTCTGAATTTTATGACCTGTTCCTTTTGGATTTTCCACCACCGCCTCGAGCATTTCCCGAACAGCCAGCAGGGTTTCATCGGAGCAAATTTTTTCCCTGATAACCTTTGGTTCAAACTTATTCTGAACCTGATCGTTGTTTTTAACTTCTTTCACCAGAATAGGCTGAATCATTTTTCCGCCATTCGCCACAGCATTATAAAATGCAAGTGTTTGCATCGGGGTAATCAGACATTCGTAGCCAAAAGACATCTTGGCCAATGCTGCATCGTTCCAGTGTTTTTTGTCGGATGGATTACGGAAAAATGGTTTTGGTGCTCCATGAATATGGAAATTCAAAGGCTCTGAAAGACCGAAGTTGGTGATGTATTTTATGTACTTATCCGGATTGGTTTTGAAATTTTTCACCACCAGTTTAGAGACAGCCACATTGGAGCTTTTTGCGAAAGCATCTTTGATGGATAGGCTTCCGTAAGCGTGTTTTTTAGCTTCAGTAATGACTTGCTTCCCGATGACATAGCGGCCGGAACCTGTATGAACAGTATCGTTTAACTTTATTTTTCCTTCTTCGAAAAGGGCCATGTAAGAGGCCAACTTAAAGGTTGAACCGGGGTAGTGGTTCATTGCAACGGCATAGTTGTAATTTTCATCGTATTCGCCATCACGCTGTCCAAGATTGGCAATGGCTTTAATTTCTCCGGTCTTTACTTCCATCACCACCACACAGCCAAATTTGGCCTGGTAAGAGGTAAGTGCTTTTTGAAGAGAAGCTTCTGCCACATCCTGAATATTCACATTCAGGGTTGAATACACATCCAGGCCATCTACAGGACGGATTTCTGTGCCATCAAAAATGGGTCTTGAAATGCCGCCAGCGAGTTGCTGGTAAGTGGCCTGACCATTCATTCCTGTCAGCATCTGGTTGAAACTGGATTCAAGTCCGGCACCGGAGGATTTTTCATTCACAAACCCAACTGACCTGAATGCGAGTTCTTTAAATGGATGAAAGCGCTTGTAGATTTTTTCAAAAACAACACCGCCTTTGTTTTTCCCTTCTCTGAAAATAGGCCATTTCATTAACTCCATCTGGTCCCGATAGGTGAGGGAAAATCCCCGGCTGAGGTAAATAAATTGCTTGGTTCCCTTGTGGGCATCTACCAGCTGGTCTTTGTATTGTTCTTTTGAGTAGGTGCCAAATTTTTGCGAAAGCAAAAAAGCGAGTGAGTCAACACCCTTGTTAAAAATTTCAGCAAGCTTTTTTTCTTTTTTCCCAACGGAAGGATCAAATCCAAGGCGATAGAGTGGGAGAGAAGTAGCAAGGAGGGAGCCATCATCTGCATAGATGTTGCCCCGGTTGGCTTTAATTTCTTTTTTGGAAAATGAATTTGATTTGGCTCTCCATTCATCGCCATCGATGTACTGGATGTGGATGATGCGGTAGGCAATGGCAAATGCAAGCAACACCCCAGCGAAGAATACCAATCGTACCCTTGCCAGGATGGACCTCTTTACATTTTTTTGCCCTTTTTCCTGCATCAGTCGTTTTTAAAGCTGATTTTTTGAGGAGGAGTTTCGCTTTCCATCAAGCCCATGAACTCAACTTCTTTGGCCATTTCCGACTGCTTGCTGTTGAACATGAGTTCTGCCTTTTGGGTAGTGTAGTTTACCCGGAGGTCTTCAAGCAGAGTTTTTGCGCGGTTGAGTTTCTGCACGGTGCGGTTGCTTTGGTGGCTGATGCCGATGTAAAGCAGGCAGAGAAAGAAGGAGAAGGCAATCTTTGGAAGATGCCTTGCCGGAATTCCATCCTGGAAAATTTCCGAAAGCGTGATGCTTCCCTGAAGCCAAGGCAATAGCACTGGACCAGCCTTTTCGCTTTCAAGTTCGGCTTCATTTGCCGGGTTTTTGTAGGTGTTTGCAGCCATAGGTTTGACTCTAATTTTTTAGTTTTATTTTTTTTGCTTTCCGGTTCTGATTGAATCAGTTCCGTCTTGCTTATTTTTTTTTTGGTCTGTTCTAACGGCAACCCTGAGTCTTGCACTTCTGGCCCTAGGGTTCAGGGCCACCTCTTCGGCCGTAGCTTCCAGAGGTTTTCTGGTGACAGGCTCAAAAGGCCTTAGCAGGTTTCCGTAAAAGTCCTTTTCCGGTTTCCCTTCAAGGTTTCCTGCTTGGATGAAGTGCTTTACCAATCTGTCCTCCAGAGAATGGTAGCTCATCACAACCAACCTTCCTCCGGGCCCCAGAATTCTGCTGCTCTGCTCCAGAAGATCTTCAAGGGCCTTAAGCTCCTGGTTCACTTCAATTCGCAGCGCCTGAAACACCTGCGCTTGATATTTAAATTCCTTTCCCCTTGGCGCAAATGGGTTTAGCACATTCTTCAGTTCTTCAGTGGTTCTGATACTTTGCTTAACCCTGGCCTTCACAATTGCAGAGGCAAGCGTTCTTGCATTTTTCAGTTCGCCGTACATGCCAAGAATCTTATGCAGTTCGGCTTCAGAGTAGCTGTTCACCACATCTGCAGCTGTTTGTCCTTGCCGGACATCCATCCGCATATCCAACGGTCCTTCGCCTCTGGTGCTAAAGCCCCGGGCTGGCTCGTCTATTTGATGCGATGAAATCCCCAGATCGGCCAGAATCCCTTGGGCTGGACCTGTCTGGTAGAGTTTCATATAATGCTCGGCGAAACGAAAGTTGGCCCTGGTAAAGACCAGATTTGAATGGCCGGAATTTTGAGCTTCCGCATCCTCGTCCTGGTCAAAGGCATACAGGGTGCCTTCGTTCAGTTTGGAGAGGATGGCCCTGCTGTGCCCGCCTCCGCCAAATGTGACATCGATATAGATGCCATTTGGTTGAATATTTAGTCCTTCCAGTGACTCTTGAAGCATGACCGGGTTATGGTACATAACTTCATTCATTAACTGTATTAGGTCCTTTTTTGTCGAACAAGCCTCTGGCAATCTCCTGTAAGCTGGAGCGTTCGCTCATTGGCGTGAGTATTTTCTGGTATTCCAGAGCGCTCCAGATTTCGATGCGGTTTCCAACACCGGCAAGCACCACATCGCCCAGCAATCCTGCATAATTGATCAGGGTCTTGTTGAGAGAAAAACGGCCTTGTCCATCAAGTGTCTCCTCGGTCATTCCGTAAGTGAAGTTGCGGATGAACTTCTGGCCTTCCTCATCGTATTCGGAAACATCAGCAAAAGTCTTGAGTTTCTCCTCCCATTCGGTCATGGTGTAGATGGTCAGGCATTTCTGGAAACCAAGTAGAATTACAATGCGTTGGTCCAGGGTATCAGGCAAGCGTGCTTTCAGGCGTGCAGGAAGGACAATCCGTCCTTTTGCATCCATTTTGCAATCGTATGTGCCTGAGAATGTAGCCATTGTTTCATTAGGCCAGGAATGTCAAAGAGACAATCCATGGCTCGCCCCAAAAGTAGTAAGTAAAATGATTTCTCTACCACTTTCCACCACTTTTTTACACATCTCCCCACTTTTAGGCCAAAAACCTGAAAAAACACAAATTACTTCCCATGATTTTTTTTTGTTTTTTTTCTGACTTGAACTCAATTTTTACTGAAACATAAGGTAGCCAAGGCAAAAACAGGTTTCAATCCGATGCGTTTTAGGATTGTGGGGCAAAGTGGAAGCCGGGGGAATGGATGCTAAATTCAGGGCGATTTTTACTTGAATTTGGCGGGCGCTAAAACAAAAAAAGGGCCACCAGATGGCAGCCCTTTCCAAAACTAAAATTTCGAATTCTAAGGGAAGATACCCAAGGCCATGTAACTTGTTGCAACCTTGTTGATGGCTGAAACATACGCTGCAGTGCGCATGTCTGGAATCTCAGGATTTGCATTCCAGATTTCCATGATTTCGTGGGTAGCGGCAATCATGGATTCTTCCAGACCACTGTGTACCAGATTTACTTCCTCAGCACCTTTGAGAATGATTTTTCTTTCCGGATCGCTTACGCGCTTGCCGGTTAATTCTTCAATCTGCTCCAGGATATGGAGGTTCTTATTCTCCCTAAAACGCTTTTCCAAACGGCCATAGCGTACATGGCTGAGGTTTTTGAGCCACTCAAAATAACTCACGGTTACACCACCTGCATTGAGATACATATCAGGTACAACCAAAGCGCCCTTCGCGTTCAGGATTTCGTCTGCATCAGGAGTAAGCGGGCCATTTGCGGCCTCACCAATAATTCTGGCTTTTACCCTTGGCGC
The DNA here is from genome assembly GCA_945902135.1 of Spirosoma fluviale. Lineage (GTDB taxonomy): Bacteria > Bacteroidota > Bacteroidia > Cytophagales > Flexibacteraceae > CAMDMI01. The sequence continues at coordinate 8,485 of CAMDMI010000041.1, read as the reverse complement.
ATTTTCCTTGTTGATTACATTTTCAAGGGCAGCCGGAATGAGGATGTCGCATTCCAGTTCAAGGGCATCCGAATTCTTTGCGAGGTTGGTAGCACCCGGGAAATTTAAAATAGAACCGGTCGCTTTCCTATGCTGGAAAAGATCTTCTTCGTTGATGCCTTCAGCATTGTAAATAGCGCCTTCGTACTCTGCAATTGCCACAACTTTGGCGCCGCCTTCGCGAAAAAATTTGGCGCTGTGGTAACCCACATTACCCAAACCCTGAACCACAACAGTCTTGCCAGCAATTCCTGTTTTTAGGCCCAGTTTTGCCATGGTTGCTTCCATGTTGCAAACCTCACGAATGCCATAAAAAACACCGAGTCCGGTTGCTTCTTTTCTGCCTGTAACACCGCCCTGGGAAACTGGTTTACCAGTTACGCAACCGGCAGCATCAATTTCACCTGGACGAAGGGATGCATAGGTATCCACAATCCAGGCCATTTCTCTTTCTCCAGTACCATAATCCGGTGCAGGAACATCAATTCCGGGTCCGATGAAATTCTTTTTTACAAGCTCAGCTGTGTAACGGCGGGTGATTTTCTCCAGCTCGTACACGCTATATTTTTTCGGATTGATTTTGATTCCTCCTTTTCCACCTCCGAATGGAACATTTACAATCGCACATTTGTAAGTCATTAGGGCCGCAAGGGCCATCACTTCATCCTGATTTACTTCATCGCTGAAGCGGATACCTCCTTTGCAGGGGGTTTTGTGCTGGCTATGCTGAATGCGGTAGGCTTCGATAACTTCAATTCTTCCATCATCCATCTTCACAGGGAAGCGCATGGAATAAATGCTGTTACATGCTTTAATTTGTTCAAGCAGACCTTTATCCCAATTTGTGAAAGCGGCTGCCTTGTCGAAACTCTTTTCAACGCTCTGAAAAAAACTGTATGTCTGAGACATGATTGAACTAATGGTTTTATTTGGTGTGAAAACCCAACTTGGCTTCCTCGCAGGAAACCATGCAGGGTGGACGGCAAACCTATGATTTTGTATTGTATTTGCCAATGAACAATTAAAAAGTTTGACTTTTTCCTAAATCAATTTGAGTTTTTGGTTTTGCTGGGATTCGGTTTGCTTTCTTTGCAGGCCAGAATCCTGACTATTCTTTATGATTACCAGCCAAAGTGAAAGCCTGTTTACCCGCGCCCAGAAATCCATTCCAGGCGGTGTTAATTCACCCGTGAGGGCATTCCGTTCTGTCGGAGGAAAGCCTTTGTTTATCCGCAGGGCCTGGGAAGCCTGGCTCGAGGATGAAGATGGCAACCGTTATCTTGACTTTATTAATTCTTGGGGTCCAATGATTTTAGGACATGCCAATTCCATGATTGAGGAAGCAATCCGCGAGGCTTTGCCTGCTTCATTTTCTTTCGGTGCTCCTACTGTAAAAGAGATTGAAATGGCTGAACTCATTTGCAGCATGGTGCCTTCTGTGGAGATGGTTCGAATGGTAAATTCTGGAACAGAGGCCACCATGGCCGCCATTCGACTGGCCAGAGGATTCACAGACAGGGAGAAAATAATCAAGTTTGAAGGTTGTTTTCACGGACATGGAGATTCTTTCCTAATCGCTGCCGGAAGTGGCGTTGCTACACTTGGCATTCCCGGAACTCCGGGCGTAACGAAAGGAACCGCCAACGACACCCTTACTGCGCCATTCAACGATCTTCCTGCAGTGGAAGCCTTGCTTCTTGCCAACTCCGGCAATGTGGCTGCCCTTATTGTGGAACCCGTTGCTGGGAACATGGGTCTTGTTCTTCCACAGCCTGGCTATTTGGAGGGACTCAGGAAATTGTGTGATGCGCATGGCGCCTTGCTCATTTTTGATGAGGTAATGACCGGCTTTCGCTTGGCTCCGGGTGGTGTGCAGGAAATTACGGGCGTGCTGCCTGACCTTACAACCCTTGGAAAGATTATTGGGGGCGGACTTCCAGTAGGTGCTTATGGCGGCAAACGGGAAATCATGGAGCATGTGGCGCCTCTTGGCCCTATATATCAATCAGGTACCTTGTCTGGAAATCCTCTTGCAATGGCGGCTGGATTGGCAATGCTTCGGCATTTAAAGTCCAATCCCAGTATTTATGCCAGCCTAGAAAGTGCAGGAAAACACCTGGCTGAAGGCCTTCGACAAACAGACAAAGAACTAGGCCTGAATCATTGCATCACGCAGTTGGGCTCGATGTATACTTATTTCTTTACCGACAGGGAAGTATTGAATTTCGAGGATGCCAAATCTTGTGATACTGCTCGGTTTGGCGCTTATTTTAGGGAGATGCTGAATGAAGGAATTTATCTGGCACCGTCTCAGTTTGAAAGTTTGTTTTTCTCCACCTCACTTACAACTGACCTTCAGGATATGTTTCTTTCGGCCCACAAAAAGGCACTTAAGAAAGTGATGGTTTCCTGAAGAATTGGTTCCGAATTAGTTTCCGACTTAAAGCAATATAGATTCTAAATTGAGTTTCTGTTGAGGATTTCCGTTTAAAACCTGATGATAAGTTGATAAGGATAGATTCTTATTTAATTTCAATCAATCACGGTAAACTGTTTTACGACTTTGAGGGTATATTATGTGAGTCTACTTATAGGTAGTTAATGTTCTTTTTGCCCCGCCTTGCGGGATTTCGTGCCCCTGTTTGGGCCACTCAACTTGATAAAGAAACCAAAAAATTCCTTGGAGGACGCCAAAGGAGTTCCAAGAAAATCCGATCGGCCTTTGCAAGGGCAATGCGCCCTCCGCGGATTTTCTTCCTCCCCGCGCTAGAAACATTATTGTGATAAGGAAGCGCCGACAAAATGAACAGCCCCTTCTGATTGTTTAGCGTTAAATTTCCTATGAAATTAGTTCTGAAATTCTGCTACTTCCTTAGAAATTAATCTCGGTAAAAAAACTAGCCGACTGGCTCTCGCTTAAACAAGAGCTTATAATAAAAGCCTGGCTTACGGAGAATTTTGCCCGGATTTTTTTCATAAAGCAAGTCCCTGAGCATGGCATTTGTTTGGGGTCTTCCAGAAAGAAAATTCAGAAACTTCAGGACTAGCTTGCTGTAATATGGTTTATGCAGAAGTGGGAGAACAATTCGGCCTCCGGCATAATTCAATTTGATTTTCTGGTATAATTTATACTCATAATCCGAAAGAAAACCGGCTGAAAAATTCTGGTTTTCGATGGCTGAGATGGCGGTTTCACCTGCAATTCGCCCGCTGGTGATGGCTTGTGGAATTCCATTCCCCGAGAAAAATTCAATCAAACCGGCTGAATCGCCAGCCACCAAATAGGAATCTCCCGCTACAATTCTGCGCCGGGTACCCAGAAACAGCATGGAGCCTTCAAAATTACCAATCCGCTTTGCATTGGTGAATTTGCGGTTCAAAACATCGATGGATTTAACAACAGAATCAAACCGTTCCCGCAAGGAAATTCCGGCATCGCTTACTTTGTTCAGCGACATCACCAGGTTCACATTGCAGGTTCCGTCCGGAAGAGGCGTTACATAGAGTCCCCCCGGCATAATGTCGGGGTGAAGGAAAAGTCCGGTTTCCTGCAGATTCCAGTCAAGGCCTTCAAAATGCCCGCGGATTCCGATGGCACTTTCAGATTTGGGTATTTCCAGACCCAATTGTTTGAGTAAACTATTGCCAGAACCGGTGGCAATGATGAGGAGTTTGGTTTGGATAACTTCTCCGGAATCGGAACAAAGTTCAAAACCAGGGTCTGTTTTTTTTAGGGAAGTCACCCGGAATCCCTGGCGAAAATCGGCAAAACCGGATGCCAGGAGTTTATTGACCAGCAGCATATCCATTTCCCTTCGGGATACAGAAAAGCAGCCTGGTTCGCCTTTTTTGCCATCAAATGGTAGGAAATCTATGTTGATGGGTTTGCCATTTGGCGGGTAGGTGAGGGTATGCCAGATGGGATTCAGCAAACCCTTTTGTTTCATTTCTGTGAGAATTTCGGGGTCAATCTGGTTGAGTGCCCTGAGTACGCCAGTAGTGAGAATGTCGCCGCAGGGTTTATTTCGGGGAAATACTTCGGCATCTACCACAAGATGCGGAATGCCCTTTTTTGAAAGCGTTAAACTTGCTGCGCTACCTGCAGGCCCGGCACCCACAATGCAAACTTCTGTTTGAATGGTTTCGGCTTTCGGGGCAGGCATTTTTTTACAGGAAGTTAAGTCCTTGTTCTTTGATTTTTTCCAAATCGTCCTTCATCAGCACCACGGTTTTCTGGATGCCGGCATGGTTGGCTTTCGATCCGATGGTATTGATTTCACGGCCAATTTCCTGGGCAATAAATCCAAGTTTGCGACCTGCATTTTCTTCTTTTTGCATTACTTCCAGAAAATGGTCGATGTGGGAAGAAAGACGGATTTTTTCTTCGCTGATGTCCATCTTCTCCAGGTAATAAATCATTTCCTGTTCGAATCGGTTTTGGTCAAAACTGTTTTCAGAGGAAATTGATGCCAATTTTTCCTGCAAGCGCTGCCGCACATTATCATTCCGCTCCGGGTCCATCACAATCACCTCGCTCAGGAGATTGTTGATGTTTTCAATGTAACCCTTCACTTTTCCTGCCAATGATGAACCTTCCAGTTTTCTGAAATCATCACAAGCTGCAATTGCTTTTTCGCAAGTAGACTGAACAAGCTGCCATTCGAGTTCGCGGTTTTCCCTTCCGTTTGATGGCGACATCACTTCAGGCATCCGAAGAATGGATTGAAGGAGATGTGATGAGTCGATTTCTACCGGAAATTTCCGGGTTTCTTCCAGCAAGGTGCTGAAATGGTGGTGGAGCAATTCAGAATTGAGCTGAGAAGCTGAACTTGCTTTGCTCATGTATTCAAGTTCTACATGCAGCAGCACCTTGCCTCTGTCGAGCACCCTAGAAACCATGTTTCGAATTTCAAATTCCTTGTCCTGAATTTGCCTTGGAAGGCGCACATTGAGGTCCAGCGTTTTGGAATTCAGGGATTTCACTTCCACCCTTACGGAAATTCCTTGTTCTTCAATGTTTACGGCTCCGAAGCCGGTCATGGATTTGGTCATGCCTTAAAAATAATTGTCTCAAAGGTGGTGTTTTTTGCCGGAAATCTATTCCAAGGCTTTCTTTTTAAGGGTATGGCAACAAAAGAAAAAGCCCTGCCATGGGCAGAGCTCTTTTCAAATCAAAGAAGGAATGCTTACTTTTTAATGATTCTGCGGGTTTCGTGGATGCCAGCACCTTCTGCTGTGAGGATATATTGTCCGCTAGGCAGGTCTTTACAATCCATGGAAATTTCGTTTTCATTTTGATCGGTGAGTAAATCCATTTTTCTCACCATGCGACCCTGAAGGTCAGTAATTTGGAAACTGATTTTTGAATTTTCCACTGCGGCTGAAATGTCCAGAAGGATTACATCTTCGACAGGATTTGGGTGAAAAAATTCACCTTCGGCCAGGGATGTTCCGGCAATGGCCTGTCTGGCAGGCGCAGGCATAATGCGTTGAACACCATCTACATCAAATCCGTCAACCACTTGATTGCCAAAAGCCAATGGATTGGTTTCATCCACAATTTTGACATATAGAATCCAATCAAGTGGTGCAATGTCCACTTCCCCATCCTGACAAATCACCCCCAAATCTGTCCAGCTTGTTAAATCCTGCGAAACATAAATCCGGGCATACTCCGGGTATTGGGCGCAGGTACGATTATCAAAGGTAGTTTCGCAGATGCGCAAATCATTCCCTGCTATATTCAGAATGCCTCCATCCATTTTCAGTATTATAAATCCACCAAAACCCAAAGAAACAAACTGGCCGGGCAGGTTATTACAATCCGGAGTGCCAAGAGCTTTGGCTGGATTTGATCGGTCTGACACTACTGGACTTCCATTGTTTCGAAGTCCCTGGTGAAACATTTCTATAGTGCCACCGGTCTGGCCGGCCCAGCAACCTCCCTGGAAATCTCCGTGGCCTAAATGGGCGTTTAGTGCAGCTGCGCCTACGCTGATGGTTTTGGCTTCTGCCGGATTTCCGGGTGGAATGTGGCAAACGGAAACCTTATTTCCCTGTGCAAACGAAAGGCCGGTGCAAAGCATCAGACCGCTAAAAAACCAAATAGGGTTTACAGTATCTTTTTTCATGGTTATAATTGTGTTTATTTGATGGCTGCAATTTGGTGCTGAGAAAGGCCGGATTTCCCTGCCTTTGATTAGGCATTCTGAAGAAAGAAATCAACCGAAATGCTGTATTTGGTCATGGAAGTGGCCAAACAGTGAAAACAAGCCGATTTGAACTGAGAACCATTTTGCCAATTTCTTTTGTTGATTTGCACGGCAGATGCTAACCAATTTTTCATTTTGTTTAAAATGTTCAGAAATCTGAATCTGGCCATGTTTTTATGGCTTTTCTGTGCCACAACTTATGTTGTTCAGGCACAAGTTGAAAAGATGGCCCAAGCCTCATCTGATTTAAGGAGTGACCTTGGCATTCCCTCCAATGAAATACTCGCCCAGCAAAGCGAGCAGGATTTTCTCCAGATGCTCCATAAGGATCCAACTCTTTGGTTGAAGGGCATTAAACACAAGGATCAAGTACCTGAACTTTTGAAGGATCTTTCCGAGTTTTCCACGCAGCAGGACCAGGTTACGAAACTGCGAATCCGGATGCTGGTCTTTTGGTTGAAATGCAATTTGGTGCAAATGGACCGTGCTTTGTTTCAGGACTTGTTAAATGAAACAATTGAGTCAGGGCAAAAAAATCTCCAAGTGAATCTCATTTTAATCAAGTCCTTGTTTTCAAATGCTGATCGTCCAAGTCTGTTAATTGAGCGATTTTCGGAATTGCACGAGGCCGCCGATATCCTGGCGAATGAGCCGGATACAGAGTTTACCAACAAGGGCCTGATTTTTCTATCCATTGGATCCTTGTTTTATCAGGTGGGAGACATGGTCAATGCATTAAAATATCTGAGGCAAGCACCAGGAAATACATCTGGCACTCATCTGAAACTGGCATTGAATACTTTGGGCTATGTGCACCGAAAACTAAAAAACCTGGATTCATCCAACTTTTATTTTGAACAGACCCTGGCGAATGCCCAAAAATCAAATGATTCAGTTTACATAGGCATAGCCAGTGGCAACTTGGGTGAAAATTTTTACCTGAAAAAGCAATACAACAAGGCCATCCCGCTTTTGGAGACCGATGCCCGCATAGGCCTGGCCCGCAAAGATTATGGGCTGGTTTCCAATGCCCAGTTGCTGCTTTCGGAAATGTATATGCGAATGGGTGAGAAGGAACAGGCTGGGATTTTTTTAAAACTCGGACGGGAAAATGCCCTTCGTTCAAGCCAGTATCATAGGCTGCCGCTGCTTTATTCCACTTCGGCGCTTTATTTCACTTCTACGGGTCAAATTGAAATGGCCATCGCAGCGCAGGATTCACTGAAAATTGTTTCAGACAGCATGGCCAGAAAGGCGGCCTCAATCCAGAACATGAATCCAGAGCTTGTGTATCAGGATAAGAAAGCAAGGGAAGTGGCATTTCGTATTAAGGCTGAAAATGATGCCCACCTGCAAAAGCGCAATACTTTGGTTTATATTCTGTTTGCCGGCATTGTAATACTGGTCCTAATTTTCTGGAACATTCGCCTTCGTGCCAGAATTCGTTTGCAGGGAGTAATACAAGACAAGGAAAAGTTAGAAATGAATGTGGCTGAAGCAAAAGAGGCCTTGGGTCGAATGGCTGATAATCTTGCTGAATCCAGCCGCCACATTGCAGAACTCAAAGAATCGAAAAGCGAAATGGCCGGACAGGAATTGCGTGCAGTCGAGAAAATAACCGATACCCAGTGGGCCGATTTCCGTGTCCTTTTTGACCAGGTACATCCCGGATTTGTAAGCCGGATCAAAGAACGGTTTCCGATTCTGACGCCTTCTGAAGTCCGCTATTTGATGATGGTCAGGATGCATGTGAAAGATGCTCAAATGGCCGAAATGTTGGGCGTAGGGCAAGAGGCCATCCGTCAAAATCGCTACCGGATAAGGCGCAAAATTGCCCTTCAGGAGGGCGAAACGCTTGAGGAAATAGTCCTTTCTGTCTGAAAATCAATCCAATAAAAATGTAACAAAATGTAACGGGAAAATTTCCCGTATTGGTTTTTTATTTGCAATTAATAACATGGGCAACAAAGCCCACACTATTAAAACCTTTTAAACCATACAAATTTATGTCGCATTTTTATGCTGGCTGGATTGAAAGCAATCCTCCCGAAGCCAATCAAAAACCGAACCTATTATCCAGCACTGCGGTCAAGAAACAGATCGCGAGGCAGTGGTTGTTGTTGGCCTGCCTCCTGGTGGCCATCACCACAGGCAGCTCGCAGCGGGCATTGGCGCAATGTACAAACACATCCTTTTACCCCCAGCAAACGATTTCAGCACCGGCAAAGGGTACA
>CAMDMI010000040.1 GCA_945902135.1 Spirosoma fluviale | reverse complement strand
CAGCTTTTCAATTCGTTGGCTTTCAGGCGAAATGACAAATAAAAAAATCAAGCTTCAGGCTGAGTTTGGCCCAAGCCTTGTAGCAAAACAAAGCCGGGCACCAGATTCGGATTTTACACCTGCACCTGCAGGATATACGCTCTGGAACGGGCGAATTTCAATCAGCAAAAATCTGGGAAAATATCCGCTAGAAGCGTCCATTGAAGGACAAAATCTTGGCAACCTGGCCTACAGAGATTATCTGAACCGCTTCAGATATTTCTGTTTCGATACCGGCCGCAACATCACCTTTCGTATTTCCGTTTCACTTTAACAATAAAAATCAATGAAAAATTTACAAACGCTTAGCCTTCCTATAATTTCAATGACTGTGTTATTGGGGTGTTCAGACAAGGCAGAGAACCCAATAAAAAATGAGGAAAACGAACTCATTACCACCGTGCATTTGCACCTGATGAAAGAAAATGACAGTACAAAAATTGCCCATGCTGTCTGGAAGGATTTGAGTCCGGATGATGAAGCCGGCAGAAGCATAGACACACTTTTCCTGGATACAAGTTCTGTCTATCAGGGAACTATTGAGTTAATGGACGAAAGCAAAAACCCGGCGATCGACATTACAGAAGAAGTAGAAGCAGAAAAGGACGACCACTTATTCATTTACCGGCAGAATCCGCTGGAAAGCAGCATTCGTTTTACAGTAGAGCGAACCGACAAAGACAGCAAAAACCTTCCTGTTGGACTTCAATATACCATTAGTACACGAAACCTTCAGGGACCGAGCCTCTTGCTGGTAAGCCTCAAACACCAGCCTGATATCAAAAATGGAGATGAGGCACTGGGCGATACTGATTTAGAAATTAAAATTCCTGTAAAAATCCGGTAAGGAATAAGGGGTGAATTGACTTCAAGAAACTTTGAAGTCAGTTCACCCCAATTTGTTTTTTGATTGGCAGGAATCAATCAAAATGCCATTCAAACTCATACATGCGGAGGCAAGGCTGAGGCATATTGCTTTGGAGAAAATCAACCCGAATTAAAATCTCATTTTATGGAAAACCCCAGCAACTGCATCGATGCTTGTTTAGCCAGTGCCATGGCTTGCGAAAAATGCATTTCAGAGTGCATAGAGGCGAGGCACCTTGATTGCCTCAAAATATGCAGGGATTGCGCTGATGTCTGTATTTTGTGCGCAAGACTTCAGGCAAGGGGTTCAGATTTCAGTTTACATCCTTTGTGCGAAAAAATTTGCAGTGCCTGTTCAAAGGAATGTGAAAAGCATGCAGCCCACCATTTGTGTTGCAAGGAATGCGCTGTTGCCTGCCAGCGTTGCGCCGAAACTTGCCGCGAAATGGCAAAATCCGGACTTTAAAAATCAGGATTCCGCCTGCCATAGATCACATTGATTTTTACCTATTTTTATTGGTTTTTATAGAAATAACAATTGCGATCTAGCGTGTAAGCATAAGTCCTAAAACACATCTAGATACCAAAATTCAATCAAGTGGATATGAGAAAATACGGGCTCATTCGCTTATTTAGGCACATTTGATTTTGGGTGTACTCGTCTAAGCAGAATAGAAAAAAGTCAATTCTCTATGCAATTCGCCATTTTAAACCCAGAATGGTACTTATGTAGACAAAAGTATTTTTTTTGATTGCTATAAATATCAAAAAAAGCTGTCCTTTGTTGCCACACAGGCCAAGGCGGTCCTCCCCCATGAATAAGATATTCCGTTAAATCAACGGAGTTTTTTTCATAGGTGAGATAATAAATAACTGAAAAACCTTTTTGAAAATGGGCAAGTTTTACATCCACCCTATTACATTATTAAGCCTTTTTTTATCCTTCCAACTTTCTCAAAAAGTTTCAGGCCAGAATAAAATCAAATTCAATGGAATTGAGTTAAACATGTCCGAGCTCAAGACCAATGACAAATCTGTTATTCTTTCAAAAGCATTTGCTGGAAAAAAACTGGTAATCGCAGAAGGAACCCAGGAAACCTTCGGAACCGGTTTGGCATTGGGCAACAATCGATACCTTATTAGCGTGCCAGCCAATGCTGGTGGAAAAGAACTTTTCAATTCTGGAATCCGTGCCTGGGCGCCAGTATCTGCAACGCAAAAACTGGTTTCAGACCTGCGAAATACACTAACATCCAATTCCACGGCTTCGATCGATATCAATATTTTGGTGGCTCCAGGCATAGATGAAAAACAAATTCGTGCCGTCTGGATTCCCGCTTGGGGAACAATAAAAGAAGTTTGGTCTGGTGGCGATATTATCCGGTTTACGGTGAATGCAACGCCAACACAAATTCAGACCCTTTCCGAACAAGGCTGGACCATGCAAATCGAAGAAGGTGAAGGAGAAATTATTCCGCACAACCAAGTGGCGGCCGACAATGGTAGAGTTAATACCATCTCAAATGCAGGGTTTGGCTGGACAACCGGACTTACTGGTAATGGTGTAACAGTGGCAATTGGCGATGGAGGTTTGATAGATTCTCATGGAGATCTGGAATCTCACCAATTCAACCTTGTCACTTCGAAGCTTTCTTCTTTTGCCGACCACCCTGACCATGTAAGCGGAACAATTGCAGGTTCCGGATTAATAGACGCAAACAGAAAAGGAATGGCGCCCGGTGCCCGGATCCTAAACCACCAAACAAGCAATGTAATTTCCAATGCGATCATTCTCAGAACAAAACAGAATGCAACGCTGACAAATAATTCATACGGAAATACACTGACCTGTACCAAAGCCGGAAACTATAATTCCACATCATCCATGATGGATGGACAGACGGCCAGCTATCCAGACCTGCTTCATGTGGTATCGGCCGGAAATGCAGGAACCACCACCTGCAGCCCATACCCTGCCGGTTATTTTAATATTGCGGAAGGATACCCAGTCGCCAAAAACTGCTTAACCGTTGGCGCCGTTCAGGCTGCTGATGCTTTTGCTACCTGGAGCTCTAAAGGACCCATGAAAGATGGCAGGCTCAAACCTGAAATTGTAACAGATGGAAACGATATCTTTTCCACCATTCCAGGTGATGGGTACGGACAGAAAAGCGGAACATCTCAGGCTGCTCCAGTAATGACCGGCACACTTACTCTGCTTACTGAAAGATTCCGCCAGCTAAATTCATACAACAATCCAGACGCATCCCTTTTGAAGGCCTTGGTTTGCAACACAGCCGATGACCTGGGACTTGCCAATGCAGATTTCACTTATGGATTCGGAAGGTTGAATGCAAGAAAGGCCAGACGGGTTCTAGAAGCGGGTCTATACACAAGCAACACGCTCTCTTCAAACTCAAGCAAAAATTTTACAATTACGGCTCCAGCCGGGGCAAGCAGTGTAAAAATAATTCTGGCTTGGAGCGATCCTGCAGCTGCCGCAAGTCCGGTAAAAGCTTTGATTAACGATTTGAACCTTAATGTACTTCGTGCAGATGGTTCTACATTTTTACCTTGGGTGGCAAATCCATCTACCGCATCGGTAACATTGGCAGCAGTGAGAGGTGTTGATTCCCTTAACAATATGGAGCAAGTGACACTTTCGGTAAGTCCGGGAGAAGTATTGACCATCCGAACCAGCAGCAAAACAATTTCTGGAAGTACACAGAAATATTGGATTGTGTACGATTGGGTAAGTCCAGAATTGGTTTTAACTGCACCTCAGCGTAACCAATTAATGAAAACAGCCACGGGTTTTGGTTTTCGCTGGGACATGAGCGGATATACTTTTTCAAGTTTGATACTGGAAACCAGCAGCGACTCCACGATCTGGTCAACCGCTCAAACCATTGCAAGCCCTACATCGCTTTATTCTGCCTACACGCCTACTGGTACAAGCTACCGAAAAGCTTGGTACCGATTTAAAGGCATCAGCGGCGGACAAACCATTTATTCCAATGCGGTAAAAGTTGTTTTAAGTCCACAACCAACGGCAAGCGTAGTGGTTTGTGACCGAAGTGCAAGGCTTAGCTGGGCCGCCGTAAGTGGTGCCACCCGTTATGAATATATGAAACTCAATAGAAGCAAGGGTGTCTGGGAAACAATTGGTTACACCACTTCTTTGTTTGCCTATTTCGGTGGACTTGAAAATGCCAAGCGTGAAATTCTTGCAGTAAGGCCCTGGTTTTCCAATGAAGCCGGACTTAGAAGCGCAGGAATTGCAGCTACGCCTGCAGCCGGAATTTGTCCATGGACCAAGGACCTTGGGATTTCTAAGATTTTATCGCCGGTTTCGGGTCGCTTGTTAACCTCGAGCGCGCCCTCTTCCACCATTCAGCTGGAACTTCAAAATTATTCCAACACTGCGGTTACAAACCAGGTTTGCCAGCTCAACTATCAGAAACTAGATGGAGTTGTGCTTCGATACCCGCTAAGCCTCAGTATTGCAGCAGGTCAAAAACAAAACTACACCATCCCAACGGCCTTCCTGAATTCCGTGGCTGGCATACAAAACATGCGGTTTTGGCTTACCACATCCGGAGACCTAAACACCAGCAATGACACACTGAAGTCGGAAGTAAAAGTGCTTTCCAATATGCCAGAAAGGTCTTTCCCCCTCACAATCAATTTTGAAAACCTATCGCCATTTTACGCTACATCCAAAACGATTGGATTTTCTGGGCTAGACAGATTGGATTTCAATTCTGTAAACCAGGCAAGGCTTTTTTCAAGTATAAAAAATTCTCCGCTTACTTATGGAGCAAGTTCATTAGTACTTGACAAAGAAAGAGTAAATACCCTCACAGGAGCGGGCGAAGCTATAATTACTATCAACCTTTCATTATTCCCAGACCCGAAAGAATTGAAATTGTCATTCGATTTTCTCAGTTTCGGATCGCAAACAAGTGGAAATGGTCTTTCATTCCGACCTTCAGACCAGGCAGCATGGATTCCGGTAAAGAACTTCTGGCAGGAAAGTTTTATTGCGGGTGTCTCTAAAAACTTCTCAGAAATTGACCTCCTCCCATTATTGGCCGGTGCAGCTCCAACTTCCTCATTTCAATTGAAATTTTCATTCAGTGGCCAGCGAAGTTCAGAAATTGAAACACTTGGTGGTTATGCGATTGACAACATCAAAATCTCAATTCCATCTGCCGATATTTCAGCAAATGGCCTTGTATTGGCCCCAGAAAATTGCTTCAAAGACAACGAGGTCCGACCAGTGAAAATCACGGTTCAAAATTTAACCAACTCGGATGCCCAAAAAGTTCCGGTTTCTTATTCAGTTGCCGGTTACGCATCTGTTACAGATACAATTACCAGCATTTTAGCCAACTCAACCGTTACGCATACTTTCAACATTGGACTCAATTCTCAGCAATTTGGCAATCTCAGTGTGCGCGCCTGGGTGAGTTGCCTGGGTGACGGCAACTCTGCGAATGATTCAATTCCATTCCAAAAAACCATTCATTACCGCACCATTTCGAGTTTTCCGGCTTATGAATCATTTGAAAACAATGCAGGCTCGTGGGCAACTTATTCAAACACAGAAAATAGCCGCTGGGAATGGGGCAAGGGAATTAAGAAGGTTACCGCATTTGATTCTGCTGCGAATGGTGTTTCCTACTGGTACAGCAATCCATCCGGGATCCAGAGTGTAGAAGATTTGAACTATTTGCAATCACCCTGCTACAACTTATCCAGACAAAGCACTGATTTTCAATTAAGTTTCAACAGCGGATACAAATTGGGCGGAGCCAATGAACAGGCTTGGATGGAAGTTTCTGAAGACGGAATTAACTGGTCAAAAATCGGAACCTCCGGTTCTGGATACAATTGGTACAACGAATCAGGCGACAACTGGGGCAACATCAATACAACTTGGCAGTCCAGCAGCATCAAATTAATCCTTGCAAATTTCAGCATCAAAAACAGAATTCAATTCCGTTTGGTTCTAAGCCAGCCAAGTGGGAATGGCGGTCAAGGATTTGCCATGGATGATGTCAATATCGAAGCCTCCTCTGATGTTGAAAACAATACCGATATTGATGAAACAGAACAAAGTAGTATTTCCGGGGCTTGGCTAACTTTTGGAAAGGACGGAAAAACTGCGGCCCAAGTAGCGAACAATCCTGCAATGGGCAGCCTAAATTTGCGTTTGAAAATTCAACCAGAAACCGAAGGAATCCAAGAATTCGAGGGCCATTATTATCTAGGCAGAAACTTTTTGCTGGTTCCGGATTTTATTCCAAGCCAGACACAAAAGATCCGACTTTTTATTACTGATAATGAAATCACAAGACTTAAGGAAAAAGACTTCAGCCTAAGTAGTTTTCAAAAGCTTGGAATTTTCCGCTACAGTGGAGGAAACAAAGATTTAACACCAAACAACAATGACTTTAGCAGCAGCTCAAACTTCGAGTTTATTTCACCAGTCAATGTTCTGAAGGTGCCAACTTATGGCGGTCATTACCTGGAGTTTCAATCAAAAGTTGGTTTCGAATTCTATGTTGCTACTTCTTCATTCGTGGCCAGCACACTAGGTCTTAGACTTAATCCTGACGAAACAGCTCCCCACCCACCAATTGAACTCCGCTGGCTTACCCCGATTCTGGATAACAATGAAGGCAAATTGCGAAGCACCAGACTGGCCTATTTTGATCCGTCCAATAAAATGCTATTCGTTGATGGCCTGAACGGCAACTCATCCAGAATCTTGATAGCAAACTTAAAGGGTCAGGTAATTCTAAATGAACCATTCAATGGCTTCCGGTTTGAAACAAGTCTGACTGGGTTGGCCAAAGGCCTTTACACCTTGCGGGTTGAGCAGGAATCTGTAGTGGAAACATTCCGAATTTTAATCGATTAATTCCGATTAAGAACTGCGGTAAGCCACTTCGTGGTAGGTTTTAACATGGGGGCCCAGAAAAATTCTGGCGTAGACCCGAATGATGGAAAGTTGGGCAATAGGAGCATAGGTTATCTGGCTTTTTATGGAAGATTGAACACTGGAAATTCTGGTTGCAATCAACATGGTAAAAACCCTAAGAGACAAATCGCAATTCGAACACCAGGCTGCCGCATTGCGGATATTTTTCAGTTTGGATGAGGCGCAGCCAATTTATAACCTGATTAAAACCACCTTCTACATTTTTGAAAATCTATGGCGGACAATGCTTCCATTTATAAGCACCACCATTTGATAAAAACCAAGGGGAAGCGATGAAACATCAAACGAGCCAAGGCCATTAATGCCCAGATCTGAAACCAGAAGGCACTTTCCCTGCATGTCCAAAACTTCCAATTTACCAGCTCCGGCCACCTCTATGCCAATGTCATAATGAACCACATTACTGGCAGGGTTGGGATAAATCAAAAAGTCAGCACTAGAATAAACAGGCGAAGAAACTTCAGTTGTGGCCTGAACAGAAAATTGCTGAAAAACCTCTCCGCCAAAATCCGGATTGAATGTTTTGATGATGCCATTTGACCCGTTTCTGAAACGAAGTGAGCCTGAACCCTGGGCTGTGCTTGCCCACCAGGTAAGGCCGTCTTGCGCTTCATCGAGCAATTGAAATTCATAACATCCGGGCTCCAAATCAAAAGTATCACGGTACATGGTATTCGAAAACAAATTCGCGCCTATACCCAGAATCTCACCATTTGAATTGCGTAATTCCCAGGAGTTTTCACCTGGATTAAGGTTTGTCTTAAATTCAATTACAATCCTTCCCGTGCCTGTTACCAAAAGTGGTGCTGCATATTTAACCTTCATGGTATCATTCCTGGAATACGCATCATTGAAACCATTTGGATTTGCACTTCTAACCTTGAAAATACCTGCAACAGAACCAAGATTAGGCATCGGTAGTGTAATCTCAGTGCTCTTCATAAAAGGAAGACTTCCCGTCCAATTGTACACCTGCTCGGTACCGCCTTCCAGACCAAAATAAATTGAAACGGCCGTAAGGGTTTCACTCCCCTGATTGGTGATGTTTATAGTAGGATTCATGCAGGAAGGATTCCTTCTGGCAAATTCAATATTATCTCCTGGATTCTGAACTTGGGTTATGGCCACATCATGTACCCGGCTGGCCGGTCCGTATTGAACGAGCTGATGGTTTACGATGTACCTTGAATCCCCTGTTGCGGAACCCATTCCGTAGTCGAAAGTCGCCACTTGGCCTGGTGTCAAATACGAAGCGGGATTAAATTCTTGAACATCCGTAGGCGCTCCTGGACACCAGCCAGCACGGTCATAAACCCATGTTCCACCTTGCGGATAAACAGGATTCAAGCCGCAAGCCTTCCAAACCTGCCAAGTAAATTCAGGCGTGGCACCACCATTAATATTGAGCCAATGGTTGCGGGGTATAAACTCACCTTCCTGACCATGGCCGGTAACCGCTGAACGAATCTTGAAACTTGCCGCATTGGGGTCGATGGGTAAACCCCTGGGTTCAAAAACATTTTGCGCCATTATCTGGGCATTCGCAGATTGGGTAACAGGCCAGATTTGGGTAAGCGACAAAACTTTACGGGCTGGAATACCTTCATAAAAAACAAACTTGATGTCCAGTTGCTCCTGGTACTCCCCTCCCCTTTCAAGGCTGATGCGCTTGCGGCCTTTCAGTTGATGCACAAAATCGCTCACATCAAACTCCCAGACTTTACCCGCCATTCCAAAATTGAGTTCAATTCCATAAGGCGTAACAAAAGACATTAACTCCACTTTTTGTGGTGACCTTGAAAAATAATTCAGGGTGCCAATGTTGATGATTCCATTGGTATCAGTAGGTAAAGTTTGGAGCAGAGTTCCGGTTTCGTCCTTTAGTAAATTTCCAGCAGAAAGGAATTTTGTGGTTGTATCAATCGGAGCCGGCTGCCCATTTATGATGGCATATTGGGTAACAATCCTGGGCCAATCAGCCAGCGAGTCCCGGATAAATTCTTCGGCCAAAAGTTCATTTACTGCGCCAGTGTAAAAGTGGATATTGGGTCTTTGCTGAACAGGAACCGCATTTTTGAAAATCGAAAAACCGGGAAACAAGCGCCATGAGGTATTGCCTTGAACCAGACCCGGATTCTGGGAAGCAGACCTATCCTGAAGGCTACTGCCCAAACCTTCGTTCAGGTCATAGGCTGCGCGAAGGGCTGTAAAATCAGGGTGGGCGCTGCTTATCTGTCTTTTATACCAGGAACCAATTGTGTTTCCGCTGATGGCTTTGTCCCAGATGCGGATATCATCATAACGGCCTGCCACGCCCTTTCCCACCAAAAGCGGGGTGTTGTTGTTTTCTGTATATGCCGGAATGGTACCAGAGAAAGTGAGGGTTTTCTGAACTCCGTTGATGTAAAGTTTCAGTCTTGCGGCATTACTGGCGGCTGTTCCGTCAAAGACCATGGCCACATGGGTCCAGGTGTTGAGTGGAAGGACATTGGTTGCATAGCCATACGTATTGGAAGGATTCCGGATGATGCAATAAAGGTTGCCGGGCACATCGCCAAGTTCCAGAACCGTTTTACTATTGTCCTTGAAAATTCCGGTCCAGTTTTGCCAGTTCCGGATGTTCACCCATCCTTCAAAGGTGAAGGTCTGAGCGCTGTCAAGACTTTGGATGTCACCGCAGGAAATGGCCCCGCTGCTGCCGTCTGTTTCCAGGTAAAAATCGTTTTGCTCAGTTCCGGCAACTGAATTAAAAGAAGTTGATCCTCCCTTCAGAATGACGCCCGGGGCAGAATTTCCGTTGCTGCAGGAAATTTCCACCAGAATATTGCTGCTGCCATTCCAGTCAAAGAAAGTATGAAAGGGCAGCTTCTTTAAACCGGTATCCGGCCAAGGCTGATCCCGGAAAAAAACCTCAGTAAAAGTCCCAGCTTCTGAAAATACTGTAATGGAGGAATCGGAGATGGCTTTCATTCGGATGCGGAGATGCCGAATTTCCGCACCTGATTGAAGCAGTTCCAAAGCCATTCCGCTGATGGCTCCGGCATTCAAACCGGCGGCCTGCAATTCCGAAGCCTTCCATAAGTAATGAATTTTTCTATTACCCGCCTGCCCGTTAAAAGGGGCCTGAACTGCATCATTACCGCTGTTCAGACTGAAAGCAGCTTCATTGGCAATAACCTGAGTTGCCTGCAAATGGCGATAGCGCGTGATGGAATAGGTAGGAGAAAGGCTGTATGGAAAGGAACTTCCCGAAAATCCACTGATGATATATTCGGGAAAGGTCGCTTTCAAAGAGTCAATGCGACTTGAATCTGTAAGGTAAGTGTTGCAGCTGTAATCCCACTCGCCACAACCAAGATTTCGATTGGAGGAATTGGAGATCAAACCATTTTTACAGCGCATCCTGTACAACATTTTTATCTTCTCATAGGTCTTGTTGGGGTTATCAGGAAACTGAAAAACGCCCGATCGGGTGGTACTGCTGAAAGTAAATGTGGAAACGGTATCAATCGTCTGTGCAAAAGACTCAGTACCGGTAAGGACTAAAGTCAACAGCAACAAGAGAATGGCAGATTTATTTTGCATTTGATTGTGAAATGGCTGGTCCAAAACTAATGGATTTGATGAAATTCAAACTTATTAATACCAAGTGAAAAAAAAGGAAAGGATTTGTTTGAATAATAAAGAGTCTGCTTTATTTGCAGAATAATTTTTAAATAAGAATCATTCTTAAATATGAATAGGTATTTTAAACTAGTCGCCATCCTGATGATTGCGGCCTCTTGCGGAAATGAAAAGGATTTGGCAAAGGTTGCAAAGGTGAAAGAAGCGAAAGAAGCGCCTATTTCTTCTGAGGACCAATTACTTTGGGTAGATGCGCAAAAACATTTTGAGCCGATAAAGGGAAATGTTGAAAATCCAGAAAACCCAATTTCAGATGAAAAAGTGGCTTTGGGCAAAATGTTGTATTATGATACAAGGCTGTCTAAAACAGGAAATAACTCCTGCAATTCCTGCCACAATCTCGCCACATTTGGGGTAGACAATGAATCGTTTTCCACCGGTGATGCCGGCAAGAAAGGTGGCCGGAATTCCCCTAGTGTTTTAAATGCAGCCTTTGCCTCCATGCAATTCTGGGACGGACGGGCCCGCGATGTTGAGGAGCAGGCAGGAATGCCCATTCTGAATCCTGCAGAAATGGCAATTCCATCCAAAGAATTTCTTGAAAAAAGACTCGCAGGCACCAAAGAATATCCTGAACTTTTTGCTGCTGCTTTTCCCAAAGAACCAAAACCGCTTAGCTATACCAATATTCAGAAAGCCATCGGCGCATTTGAAAGGACACTTGTGACCCCAACCCGTTTCGATGATTTTGTTGGACAAAACCCCGGCTATATGAGCAAGGAAGAAAAGGATGGTCTGCGCTTATTCATTGAAACAGGTTGTACCAATTGCCATTCAGGCCCAGGACTTGGAGGCAGACAATTGCAAAAGTTCGGGGTTTATGGAAAATACACAGATTATACACATTCATCCAAACACGATGAAGGTCGGAAATCGGTTACTGGAAATGCTACAGACCTGGATGTGTTCAGGGTTGCCTCTTTGCGTAATGTGGCAAAAACAGCGCCTTATTTTCACGATGGCTCAGTGAGTGATTTAACTGAAGCCGTTAAAATTATGGCGAAAGTTCAGCTCAATAAAGACCTGAATGATGAACAGGCAAAGAAAATCACCACTTTCCTCAACGCCTTAACGGGCGAAGTTCCTGCATTTGCACTCAAGCCCTAAGCCGTAGTAAAAAATTCTCCTCGGTTTTATCCCCAGCCATGGGAGCCTTTTAGAGGAACGAAAGAGAAGTTTCCGAATCGTTCCTCTGAAATACTGCCATCCTGATTTTTGGTAATTCTGAGCATTTCCTGCTTTTTATTATCACCGGATGGAATAACCAGAATTCCTCCAATTGTGAGCTGGGCAATCAAGGGCTCGGGAACTGATGGGGCGCCGGCTGTTACAATGATCCGGTCAAACGGTGCAAACTGAGGAAGTCCCTTTGAACCGTCGCCCAGAAAAAAATTAGGCCGGTAACCCATTTGCGGCAACATTAATTTTGTCCTTCGAAAAAGCACCGGCTGAAACTCGATGGTGAACACACTTGCACCAAGTTCCATTAGAACAGCACACTGGTATCCGGACCCAGATCCAATCTCAAGAACCTTCATACCAGGTTTAACATCAAGGAGTTCTGACTGTCTTGCAACTGTATACGGTTGCGAAATTGTTTGTCCTTCACCAATGGGAAATGCCTTGTCCTGATAGGCATGACTTACCAAAGCATTCTCAAAAAATACATGCCTTGGAATTTTTCCAATCGCAGCCAAAACCCGTTTGTCTTTTATTCCTTTACTTTCGAGCTGTAAAACAAGGTTCCGCCTGAGACCCTGGTGTCTAAAATTGTCTTCCAGATTCATATGCGGCCGCAATCTATAAGTTGAAACATATTTTTGTACAAATCTATTCGAAGAAAATTTGCTGCAAGCCGGACAAAAATCGGGAATGTGGCAAAAAACAATCTGGACTATTTTCAGCATTGCCGCTGTTTCTTCTTTTGATAATCTTGCTGGCATCCTGCAGTACGGATACACTCTCACCTGTACCCTCCTATATTCAGGTAAATACTTTCAGTTTTCAGGGCGCAGGTCCTGACTCAACTGGATATCCAACCCAAAGAATTTCAGATGTTTGGATTTATGTAAACAACCAAATCATCGGATCCTACGCACTGCCAACCGGAAAGATTCCTGTACTCGCAGATGGCAAATCGAAGATTTCAATTCAAGCCGGAATTTACACAGATGGCATCCAAAAAAGCAGGGTTTACTATCCGTTTTATTCTTCTTTCGAAAAAGACACCATTTTGCAAAAGGAGAAAACAATGTTGCTTACACCCCACTTTACCTTTCTTCCGCAATGGAAAGGAAAAAGCCTGAAAAAGCCATTTACATTTTACCAGGATTTTGAATGGAGCGACAGTGGATGTGTAAAAGGAGATGCGGGTAGTGTGACCCCAACAAGAGAATATCACCAGAGCGGGATTTCTGAAAACCTGTATGGAAAAAGATACCTGAAACTCAGCACACAATCAGAAAGCGACATCATTGACTTGACAAATGATGTTTATTTGCCACTTGAAACAAACGGAAACCCTGTTTACCTGGAATTTGACTACAAAGCCACCTGCGCAATTCAGGTCGGAGTAAAAGGAAAAGTGGGGAATACAGCGGTTGGCTCAGTTCAGGATTTAATCCTCAACCCGAACGATAAATGGACCAAAATTTATGTGAGTCTGAGCGAAGAAACCGGACAATTTCAAACCGCAGCACTCGCACAAAGAAAACCGGCATATTTTCGTTTTTTCCTGAGAACAATTCCGGGACCCGGTGCTGGAAACAACTTGTGTATAGACAACATCCGGCTGCTCAACTAATTAAAGGTGACAATAAGTAAAAACATAATCCGGGCTGGCTATTTCGTCACCGATTTTCTGGCAGCAAGCGCGGCATGGCTTTCCTTTTTTGTGTACCGAAGCCAGATCATTGGCGACCATAAGCCCGGCAAATTTTTCTCTCTGTTTTACAGCACAGTTTCCATTGCCATTTTCTGGTGTCTGGTTTACGCATTCTGGGGTTTCTACCGTGATTACCTGCGAAAGTCCAGAATGCGGGAACTTTTCAACTTGTTGTCTTCTGTTCTGATGGGAATTGCAGTCATTTTTCTCATTCTCATTTTGGATGATGATGGCTCGGAAGCGTACCAAAGGTATTATCAAACAACAGCTACCTATTTCTTCATCCATTTATTGATTTCTGGTTTCTCGAAATTGATGTACCTCACCATGATCAGAAAGTTCATTCTGGCCCGGGTTATTCAGTTTCAAACAATTATTGTTGGCAGCGGTCCGGCCGCAAAAGAAATCCACCAGGACATTGAACAAAACAGTCGGCACCTCGGCCTCAATTTTGCCGGATTTGTCCATCTTGGTGAAGACAATGAAGGCATGGAGCAAAGCACCGGAATTCCGAATCTGGGGCATTATAAATTCATGGGGAAATTGATGGATGAACTGGGAATTGAGCAGGTTATTCTTGCCATAGAGGCCACTGATCACCAGCATCTTGAAGAAATTCTGAACATCACAGAAGGGCGAAAAATTATCATCAGCATCCTACCGGATATGTACCAGATTTTACTCGGTCTGGTAAAAGTGCAGCATGTTTTTGGAACTCCTTTAATTGAAATCAAACAGGATCTGATGCCCGTGTGGCAACAGGTAACCAAACGGTTCATTGACATCGCCGCATCGCTCATGGTCCTCATTCTCGGTTCGCCATTCTTACTATCGGTGGCTTTAATAACGAAATTGAGTGCCCGCGGACCAGTCTTATTTTTTCAGGAGCGAATTGGAAAGGATGGAATTCCATTCAAGATCATCAAATTCAGAAGCATGTTTGTGGATGCAGAAAAACTGGGACCGGCCCTCTCCTCTCAGCATGACCCAAGGATAACGCCCTGGGGCCGATTTATGCGAAAAACCCGGATTGATGAATTCCCGCAGTTTTTCAATGTGCTGGTTGGAGAAATGTCGCTTGTTGGTCCTCGCCCTGAAAGGCAATTTTTCATCGATAAAATTATGGAGCTGGCACCCCATTACCGCCACCTGAATCGGGTAAAACCTGGCATCACCTCTCTTGGTCAGGTAAAATATGGCTACGCAGAAAATGTGGAGCAGATGGTAAAGCGCCTTAAATTCGACATCATCTACATCGAAAATATGTCGCTGGGTATGGACTTCAGGATTTTAATACACACTGTCCTTACAGTGCTTGGGGCAAAAGGAAAATAATACTCTTCAGGCCAGACTGATCAAATGGCCGAAAATGGCTGTCATGTGGGGCTGCGCTTCGGCGGCTGCTTTCAGCAAAGAGCTTATGTTGGCTGGCTTTATTTCGCCATAACAAATATCCGAAACAGCCGAAATGGCGAATGTGCGCAAACCCATGTGCCGTGCTGCAATTACCTCAGGAACCGTACTCATTCCAACACAATCCGCACCGATCCGGGCAAGATATCGATACTCGGCAGGCGTTTCCAGATTAGGGCCGGATACACTTGCATACACGCCTGAATGCATTCGAATTCCTTTTTCCCTGGCAAAGCTTTCAGCTGCGCGCCTCATTTCCGGGTCATAGGCCTGAAACATATCCGGCCAGCGGCTTCCAAATTCAGACAAGTTTGGACCTGTCAGAGGATTGGCAGGCTGCAGGTTGATGTGGTCTTCGATGCAAACCAAATCAGCCAGCTGGTAATCCGGATTTATGCCGCCAGAAATGTTGCTGATCAACAAGCTGGAAATTCCCAACAGTTTCATCACGCGAACTGGATAAACAACCTGTTGCATGGAGTATCCTTCATAAAAATGAAATCGGCCCTGCGCGATTACACAAATCTTATTTTTCCACTCCACCACATACAATTTTCCGGCATGGCTTTCTGCAGTGGCAATGGGAAAATGTGGAATATCACGGTAATCAAAAGAGGAAATTACCTTTGTTTCATTCACAAGTTCGCCTAGTCCAGTGCCCAGGATTATGCCGGTTTGAGGTGAAAGTTCACAACGCGCACGAATCCAGTTTACCGACTCCCGATAATATTCAAAAGGGATATTCATGGGTCAAATTAAGTGCAAGCGCAAGGATTATAAAGCAGGTTTTAAGCAGCAGATGAATTAAAAATCAAATCTTTACATAGAGTTAACCGAACGAGAGGAAAAAAGCCGTACTTTTGCGGCCATTTTTAGTAACATGCAGTCAATCCGGAACATAGCCATCATCGCCCACGTCGACCATGGCAAGACCACACTGGTGGACAAAATTATTCACGCATCCAAAATTTTCAGGGAAAATCAGGAATTCGGGGATCTAATTCTCGACAACAATGACCTTGAAAGGGAAAGAGGAATCACCATTGTATCCAAAAATGTTTCGGTTCGCTACCGCGACACCAAGATCAACATCATCGATACACCGGGTCACGCCGATTTTGGGGGTGAAGTTGAACGCGTATTGAAGATGTCTGACGGAGTTCTTTTGCTGGTAGATGCCTTTGAAGGCCCGATGCCGCAGACGCGTTTTGTACTGAGCAAAGCCCTTCAATTGGGTCTTAAGCCGGTATTGGTTGTCAACAAAGTAGACAAACCCAATTGCCGCCCCGATGAGGTGCACGAGGCCGTGTTTGACCTCATGTTCAATCTTGAGGCCAACGAGCATCAGCTTGATTTCAAAACCCTTTATGGGTCAAGCAAACAAGGATGGATGAGCCATGATTGGAAAACTCCGACAGAGGACATCACCACCCTTCTTGATACAATCATTGACGAAATTCCTGCACCTAAAATTAGTGAAGGAACCCTTCAAATGCAGATTACATCTTTGGATTTCAACACTTTCGTGGGCAGAATTGCCATAGGAAGGGTTGCCCGGGGAACAATTACGGAAGGACAAAACATCATGCTCTGCAAAGCAGGCGGGGTAATGAAAAAAGTGAAGGTTAAGGAACTGCAGGTATTTGAAGGCCTTGGCAAATTAAAAGTAGAATCAGTTTCAGCAGGTGATATTTGCGCAGTAACAGGCATTGAAGGTTTTGAAATCGGCGATACACTTACCGATGAGCAGAATCCAGAAGCACTGCCACGCATTTCCATCGATGAGCCTACCATGAGTATGCTTTTCACAATCAACAATTCTCCTTTCTTTGGAAAGGAAGGAAAGTTTGTAACCTCACGCCACCTGCGTGATCGCCTGTTTAAGGAAACTGAGAAAAACCTGGCCCTTCGGATTCAGGAGACAAGCTCCGAGGATAAGTTTCTCGTTTTTGGACGAGGCATCCTTCACTTGAGTATCTTGATAGAAACCATGCGCCGCGAGGGATATGAATTGCAGGTTGGTCAGCCACAGGTTTTATTCAAAGAAATCGATGGCCACAAACACGAGCCAGTAGAGGTACTAGTTGTGGATGTGCCAAATGAAACTTCCGGAAAGGTAATTGAACTTGCCACCCAGCGTAAAGGAGAACTCCTGATTATGGAGCCAAAAGGCGACTTACAGCATTTGGAGTTTGAAATTCCTTCCCGTGGTCTTATTGGTCTTCGTACACAGGTTTTGAACGCAACCCAGGGCGAGGCAATTATGACACACCGGTTTAAGACCTATGCACCTTTTAAAGGCAACATTCCAGGAAGAATCAATGGTTCTTTAATTTCTATGGAAACAGGCCCAACAACGGCCTATACGCTCGACAAATTGCAGGATCGTGGTCGCTTTTTCGTAGATCCAGGTGAGGAGATTTAT
>CAMDMI010000039.1 GCA_945902135.1 Spirosoma fluviale | reverse complement strand
GCCTCTGTGATTTACAGCCAACCAACCATGGCGGTTGATACCCATGTATTCAGGGTTAGTCGGAGGCTTGGAATCGTACCGTCTACGGCAAAAACGCCGCTGGCAGTTGAACTTCAATTGTATAAGGTAATCCCGAAGGAAGATATTCCCATGGCGCATCACTGGCTGATTTTGCATGGCCGTTATGTTTGCCTTGCCAGAAATCCCAAATGCGGGGAATGCGGAATCAAAGCCTTCTGCAATACTTTTCAGAAAAACCCTCTCCAAGAAATCATCAACGAACCTTGAATCCTGCTTTGGGAAGTTCCTCCCAGAATCCAGGATAGGATTTATTGACAACCTCTGGGTGTAAAAATTTGGCTGACTGATTTTTGGATGCCATCAAAATCGAAAGCGCCATTGCGATCCGGTGGTCATCGTAAGTTTCAAAAACGACCATATCCTCCGGCCAAATAATTTCTGTCCCAGGAAGCCGGCATACATTCCCATTATCTTCGACCAATACATCAAGGCCCATCTTTTGCAATTCCCTTGCAATTGAACTCAATCGGTCGCTTTCCTTAATTTTCAATGATGCCATACCGCTAAGCCGGGCTTTGGTTCCTTTTGCTGCGCAAAGGACAATAATTGTAAGCGCAAGATCCGGACAAGTAGAAAAGTCGAAACTGAATTCCTTTTCTGAATCAGGGTCAGAAGTCTTGGTAATCAAAATTCCATTCTCCTTTTCTTCTGTATGAACATTCCAAAATCTGGCGAGCTCTGCAATTATTTTATCGCCCTGAAGACTGTTTATTTTAAGACCGGGCAAAAAATAACTGGTGTTGATTTTCTGATTCGCCAAAATTCCATACCAGTAAGATGCAGCCGACCAATCTGCTTCGGGCTTAAGAATTGCGCGTTTCCACTTCTGTGCCGGAATTACGATCTGGTTTCCAATCACCTGAATCTCTATGCCACAGGATTGCATCATTCCTATGGTTAAGAAAATATACGGGCTTGAGGAAATTTCACCGGTAAGTGTAATTTTTAAACCTTCGGGCAATGAAGGTGCAGCCATAATCAAGGAGCTGATAAACTGAGAACTACTACTGGCGTTTATGTCAAGCTGGTTTTTGCCAGAATATTTAAATCCCCGAAATTCCAATGGAGGGAGGCCTTGTTCTTCCACATAGTCAATTCGGCAACCAATCTCTCGCAATGCTTCAACCAGCGAAGCTATCGGCCTTAATTTCATTCGTGGCGTTCCTGTGAGCTGGCATTGTCTGCCCTTGATTGCGAGGTAAGATGTAATGAACCGAAATGCAGTTCCAGAATCCTTGGCATCTAATTCTTCTGCTTTCTGATTGGCGAGAAGATTAGAAAGTAACTGGCTATCTGCCGCAAGAGAAATTCCATCAACCTGAACCATACCATTAGACCATGCTTGCAACATAAGCGCCCGGTTGCACTCACTTTTAGAAAGTGGCAAATTGATTTCTCCAAGGAATTCAGTTAGGAGAGGAGGACCTTGTATTTGAATAAATTTCGGCATAAAAAAAATCCCCCAATCGGGGGATTCCTAACAAATTCTTAATTTTTACTGCGCTCCAGGGCCACTTGCTTTTTCAGTTATTGACTCTTCTGACTTAGCCAAATTCATGTCAAACAAAAGGGAGAATCGGAGGGTTTCAGCCAATGGATGGTTGCTTTGAACAGGCAACAAATAAGCGAAGTCCAAACCAAAAGTCTGGTATCGAATTCCGATTCCGGCGGTGAAGTATTTTCTGTTGCCCTTGTTCGCGCTTTCATGAAAATAACCACCACGGACAGCAAACTGATTGTCGTACCAATATTCCACACCACCGCCAATCATGAGTTCCTGCATTTTTTCTTTGAAACCATCCGGAGCTTTGTAAAGCGATTCCGCCATTCCTTCTATCCAGCCTTTGTCGGAAGCGGAAGAAGGAACACTGTCAGGAGTTGGGACCAATGTCTTTGCGATGTCGGTAACGAAGGTTACTTTGTTGTACGCATCAAGTTCCAAAGTAAGTGCCGGTCCAAGGCGAAGCGTGGACGGAATAAAATCGCGTCGGTTATCGTCGGTGTATGAAATTTTAGGACCAATGTTGCTGAAAGCCAAGCCAAAAGCAAAATTGGCTGGGTTTCCGCCAATACTGATGTCCTTGTTATAATACATGCCCAGATCAACCGCCACTGAGTTGGCTGGTCGGCTTTGACCTGATACACTAGAAACAGAACCAGTAAGATTTGAGTGGAAATATTTTATTCCAACGCCCAAACTGAGGTTTTTTGAAAGCACCCTTGAGTATGTTGGGCAAATGGCAAATTCATTGGGATTGAGGGTTCCAAGGTTTTGACCTGCCTGATCCGTCATTTGAATGCTGCCAAGATTAAAATAGGTGAAACCTAAACCAATGGCACTTTGGGCATTTGGCTTATAATATCCACTCAAAAAACCCAGGTAAACATCATTTACACCAAGTCCTCTTAACCAAGGGCTAATGGAAACAGAGCCACCCATTGATTTATTCACCCTGGCAAGCCTGCCGGGATTCCAGTAGATGGCATTTTGGTCTCCACTTAAGGAAACTCCGGCATCACCGAGTCCGGCAGAGCGCGCATCCGGTGTAATACCGAGAAATGGAACTGCTGTCGTAATTACCCGATAATCCAAAGGCTTACCTGTAGCATCTGTTTGAGCCAGTGATTTTCCGGCCTGCATACTTAGGGCGACAAAGGCGCCGAGATAAAAAGCGTTTTTATTCATTCTTGCTGTGATAGGGTAGCAATTTTCCGATAGGCTGTCTTTTAATTAAGAGTGTGCAAATGTCAACGAATCAAAATTAATTTTCTGGTGATTTTGAATTCACCACCAGCCGTGTCAGATTTTAACACTATTCGGCAAAAATACATACCGGCGGGCAATTTAGTGCCATCTGGTTTGGTACCATCCCAAAACAATTCTCCGCTTGCGCCAGGACGGGCAGCAGATTCTGAGAAATTCCAGGATTTATCTGTTATTTTCTGACCAGCAAGGTCAATTATTTCAATATTGACCTGAGCATTTTCTCCGGCAAAAGCTGACTCAAGTCTGAAGTAAACTTTGTCGGAAAATGGATTGGGAAAAATAGATAATTCTTTGGCTATCAAATTATTAATTTCTGAAATTCCAACAGTAAAATGAATGATTTCTTCTGAAGAATTATTGAAATTATCCCAGGCCCTAACCCTGATAAAATGGTCTCCAGCACTCAAGCCCCGAAGAGGAAAGCGCAAGCGCCCATTTTGAAAACTACCTTCATCATTTTCAAAAAATTCATTCAAAACAAAGGACTGGTCCTCGTCCAAAACAGCCACCAGATCATGACCAAGACCAAGCCCAGTTACATTGATGCCGCTTTCAAAATCACGAAGAAAAACAAGCAAATCCGCATTTTCTCCTGTAAGTCCGTGGTCAAAAAAGGTAGTATCATTCATAAAAAGTCTGATAACCGGCCCGTTCTGGTCTTCGATGGGATTTGGATTCAATCCGCCAACTTTCAGATTTTTTCTTGAACCCGCCGCATCTATGATTCTTGTGGTGTCTTGTGCATACAGACTTATTCTTCCATTTCCAGTCAAATATGATATATCTCCGGATACAAAAAACTTTAAACTGAAACGGCCATCCTTTACAGGTGCGCTGCCGTTGTATAGAATACTTCTTTGGTAGCCATACGAATTCGGCGTGCAGGGCTCCCCATCAATTATCGATAAAAGGCCAGGCCTATCATACAAGGTGGTGAAAACTCGGCCTTGAAAAGAACTGTCACGAACCTCAGAAGCTTCCATTATGTCTCCCTCAATTTCTATCATGTCCAGACCCCGAATGGTATCGTTTAATTTGGTGATGATGATTTCTTCCTCAGGAAAAGCGAAAGATGCAGATGGATCTCCTAAAAGAGTAAAACCCCTGTTTGAGATTTTATCTGCATTGTTGTTTTTGGCTTCTCTGATGGCATCGCCCATCCGGCCCATTTTTCCATTGATTGGCTTGAAAAATGTCTGATAAAAAGATTGATTGATGGCGAAATTATTGGCAGAACCAACTGGCCTTCCAGTAGTCATTATTCCGATTGCGCCACCTTTATCATTCAGTAAAAGGCTTTCTGCCCCTGAAAGTTGCGCGGGATGGTCATGGCGTCCGAAATCGCAGGTAGCCGTAACGAAAAAGGAAAGCCTGTCATAATTGCGGAGCTTATCGATCATCTCACTTGTAAAAAGGAACTCATCGGCCCAAACCGTTTCGCCCCCATGACCAGTATAGTTTACAAGCAGATTGCCTTTTTCTATTGAGGAGAGCAGATCGTTGGTTGCTGCCGGGCTTGTATATCCACCTGCACCCGCAATTCTTTCATACGCTCCGATAAATAATTTTTTCACATTGGCCCTGCTGTTATTGGAAAGCAAGGACTCTGATAACTCATTAGACTGACGGCTGTGTTCGCAATAGTCCCCGTTGTCTGCCACGAATGTGTATCGATTGCGCCAGTTGCCCAGGCATTTTTTAGAGCTGGCGTAATGGATTAATTTATTCACTAGTGCCTTTGCTTCATCCGGATTTTTGCTTGGAAGACGACCTACGCCAATATCCATAAAGTCATTGGCTTCCCATGTTCCTTTATTCTTTGCTAGAATCCCAAAATAATCATCTGAAGCATAGGAACTTAAAATGTATAAAGACGAGGGACTTTCATAGGTAGGCATCATGTTGAAGTTATTGTCTACCCGATTTTTATAATCATACGAGCCATCGCCGAACAACAACAAATACTTCAACTTACTGGTGGTGTCTGAAGACTTGTAATACAAGTGCATAGCAAGATTTCGAATGGCAGAAATGTCTTGTGCACCAGCAGAGAATTCATTGTAGACCTTGTCTGTCGAAACAACTTCAACATCCATACCATCGTGGTTTCTTCGGAAATCAGCGAGGCGATATGCCTGGTCCAGAAAAGTTGGATGGCTCACGATTAAAAGGTCTGGCGTTTGAAGACCCCGAAGGTTTTGGTTTGATATCCTTTTAAAAACTGCAGGAACCAATGCATCAGAAGGAGAAAAAGCATGAAACTCTTTTATTGTATCTTGAAAAACAGCAATTGAATTCTGAACCAAATTAATATGCCTAATGCCATGGCGATTGCTGACATCCCAAACGCGGGCATCATTTGGAAGTCCGCTGAAGTTGTAGGAAACCTTTTTTCCTATGTACTCAAAAGAGCGAAATCCAAATCCCTGAGGACGCCAAACCAGTTTTCTCCAGCCGGTTGCTTCCACAAAATTGATGTAACCGATGGACTCCGGATTCCCAGATTTCTGATATTGTACATTGACAACTAAATTTCCTGATTCGGAACTAGGCTTGAAATAACGGAGGGCGTTTACATCCCGACCATAATAGCCAAAAGTAGAATTGAGATTTACCTGCTCCGGAGAAGTATCATTCAGGGCGGTGCCATTTATTTTAAGTTTGAAAGGATATTTGATGCCACTCCTCGCCATCAATCCAAAACGGAACCGAAAAACAGAATCAGTACAGAGTCCATCACTTGGAAAAACAATGTCTTTACTGGTTGTAAAATCGAGGACATCCGCATACCACACCCGACCAAGTGAGAGCACATTGACATTTTCAGGCGCGTAAATCCACCGTTCCGGATAGGAGGAAATTGAAAATTCCGGATCAGGTATAGAATTTTCGGTACTTACCCGCAGTCCATCTTCTGTGGAAAAGGTTAAAAAATAGTAGCTACTGTCTGAATAAATGTTGTTTTTAAACTCGTATGCTTTGGAGTTTTTGTTGAGGCTCCATTGGTTCGGATCTTCACCATAAAATAAAATACGATCGCCAGCTTGGAAAACACCATCTCCGCCGTCTTCCACCTGAATTGGAATTTCACGAATGTCTTCAAAACGGAAATCTCTGTTGGCCTCAGAAATTTGCTTGCCACCGGATCCAAACATGCGAATTCGTGACGAATTTTTTCCCTCAAGGTCTAATCCGAAAGACTGTAAATCTGAATTTCTAATCTGATAAACGCCTGTTTTTACAATGCCTATTTTGATCCAGGTTCCAGTTTGAAAGACGCTGTTTTCATTGGCAGTAATTTCTGCAGGAACACTTGGATTTGACTGAATCAGCTTTTCTCCCTGAACCAGAATCGTTCCTCCAATGAGTTTTTGCCATTCTTTCCCTTGTAAACGGATGAGGCGAGCCTCAATTCTGGAACCAGTTTTTTTCTTTTGTTCTGCAGGAATAATGCGAATGCCTTCTGGATTGGATTTGATATAAGAAGTGTCCAAAGCCACTAACTCCCAAAAAGGAATTTCCTCCCAGATGCCATTCTTAATTTCAGCGCTTGAAGCAAGAAAGCCGGGAACAAATTCAGACCAAATGGGGATGCTGCTGTTGCCTGCATCCACTCCGCATAAATTGCATTGAAGACTGCTGGCTTCACCAGATTTTAGCATGGTTTTAACCAATGGCTTCCATTCTGGTTTAACGGTGATAGAATGATTTATTTTCTGCCCATGTGCGCCAAAGCATAACAAAGCAGATAAGGAAAAGAAAAATGAAAGATGGGAAATTGAACGCATGGAGAAAAAACGACGGTCCAGAAATTTTATTTCAATTTAACCAAAAAAAAGCTCAACAGTTCAGCAATATTGAAAATTATCATTTTAAGACAGAGCTTTTGTTTTGAAATCCGGATTGATTTTAGCGAATCCTTCAAAAGAAATTCATTGGTTTTTATTCCTTTTGAGGAATTCGGAAACAAACGAAACTGCAAGGTAAAGTAAGAATAGGAGAGGGACAGACTCTTTTCCCAAAGTGGCAATTAATAGAAAGCCAAGGGCTGCCAGAATGAATTTGTCTTTATTTTCGTTCCAGCCTGTTCCCTTGAATTTAAGTGCAATAATTTTAAATGGCGAAACAAGCAGCCAGGAAGTTGACGCTATAATCGCTGCCAATAATGTGAACTCAAATTCAAAACCAGAAATTACCCCATGTCCAGAAAAAATGCCTGCGTAGAGGAAAATGAGAAAAAAAGCATTGGCTGGGGTTGGAACACCAATAAAGGAATCTGATTGTCCGGGGTCGTTATTAAATCGGGCGAGGCGAATTACCGAGAAAACTGCGGTAGAAAGCGAGATCCATGACCAAATACCTGCGCCCATTGAACTTAGAAGTAAATAACCAGCCAATGAAGGCAGCACTCCGAAAGTAACGGCATCTGCCAGAGAATCGAGATCCTTTCCGATGGCGGAAGCAGAACCAAGGAGTCGTGCTGCAAATCCATCCAGAAAATCGGCGATTCCTGCCACAATGAGCAGCATACAAATATCCGGCAGGGCATCAGCACCTTTTTCAGAAAGTAGAACCAATCCCACCAAACCACAACAAAGGTTCAGGCAGGTAAGAAGGTTGGGAATGTTGTTTCGAAGGAATGCAATCACGCCTCAAACCAAACAAAAAAAGTGCTGAATGCCGCTGTTCTAAACCCATGTAAAAGGAAAATTTATCGCAG
This sequence comes from Spirosoma fluviale, assembly GCA_945902135.1. Classification (GTDB taxonomy): domain Bacteria; phylum Bacteroidota; class Bacteroidia; order Cytophagales; family Flexibacteraceae; genus CAMDMI01. The sequence continues at coordinate 10,189 of CAMDMI010000039.1, read as the reverse complement.
CAGGCCATTAAGCACAAGAGCAGGCTTTTTTTTGATTGCTTTGCACTGTCAAACCTATGCTGATTTTCAGGATTTCTTTGCGGTATCTGATGGCCCTTCGCAAGGCTTCAACAGTTCAAATTCTGTCCGTATTGTCTGTTTTTGGCGTTTTTCTTGGAAGCATGGCAATGCTTATTGTACTCTCGGCCTTTAATGGTTTCGAGAGTCTGTTAAAGAAAGTTTACCACTACCAGGATCCGGACTTCCGGGTCTTGCCCAACAAAGGCAGTACATTTTTTCCAAGCGAACAGCAATTTAAGGAACTAAGAGCTATTGAAGGAATCGCTGGAGTGTATTCGGTCATTTCAGACAAAGCCTCTCTTCAATACGGAGATGGGCAAATGGTGGTTGATGTTTTTGCTGCTGAACCGGGATATTTTAAGATTTGTCGAATCGACACCGCGATACAAGCTGGGAGTTTTGAAGTCCGTGACGGTGAACTTTCGACTGCTGTAATTTCTGAAGGAATCAGGCAAGCCTTGCAGGTTTCGTTTCAAGATGCTTTTACGCTGCTTAAACTATCATATCCCAAAAGGAGTAAAATTTTAAAACCAGGGTCCGGGAAGATATTCAACTCTGTGGCCTTAAAACCCATGGGTTCAGTTGGTATGGATGAAAACAGAGTTTACACAAGTTTGGAAACTGGCCGGAGACTTTTAGACAGAAAAAGCGGGGCGAGTTTTCTGGATATTTTCATTCAAGCTGATGCCGATCCGGAGGAAGTGAGGAAGAGTATTGCCAGCATTCTGGGTTCAGAAGTGCTTATAAAAAACGAATACCAACTCCACGAAGACCTTTTTAAGGTGATGGAAATTGAAAAACTTTTTGTCTTCCTGGCCCTGGGCTTTATCATTCTGATTTCAACTTTCAATCTTTTTGTCAGCAGTTCGATGATGGTACTAAACAAACAGAAAGATTTCACCATCCTTTCTGCATTGGGTATGGAAACATCGCAGTTTGCCCTAATCGTTCGGACAAATGGCCTTCTGTTAACGCTTCTGGGTTTAATTCCAGGTCTTTTAATGGCTACTTGCCTTTGCGTGATTCAAATTCAATATGGAATTGTTCCACTTGGAATGAGCACAACGCTGGTAAAAGATTATCCAGTTGAGCTTCGTTGGGGTGATTTCCTTGCAATCACAAGCTGGGTAATTCTTGCAGCGATGATCTCCCTTCAGGTTCCGGCCAGAAGGGCATCTGCTTCCGGCCAACTTAGGGCCTGATTAATCCTTGTTTTTTTGCTTCAGGCGGAAACTGAATAAACTCCCCTTTTCGGTGCCACTACTGAGTTTGATTTCAGTTTTGTGGGCCTGGAGGATTCTCTTTACGATGGCAAGTCCGAGGCCAGATCCACCCATTTCTTTCGATCTGCTTTTTTCTATCCGATAAAAACGATCAAAAATTCTTGGCTGGTGGTCTTCCGGAATACCCGGCCCATTGTCTTCTACGGAAACATCTATGAAATCCTTTTTGCTATCAAGGAGTACCTTCACCCAACCACCTTCCGCGCCGTATTTTATTGCATTATCCACAAGGTTGCGGACAACCTGTGCAATCCTGACTGGATCAGCATCGGCAAAAAAATCCTTTCCTTCCTTTTTAAGATTCAGCTTAATATTCTTTCGGGAGGCTTTTTCCTCAAGTTGTTCAAAGGCATCCTGAACCAAATCCGCTAAATCTGCTCCAGTTTTTACCATTTTGGCAGACCCCGTCTCAATTTCTGAAAGGACCAACAAGTCCTGAATAAGTTCATCCAGTCTGTCAAGGCTGTTTGCCGCTTTAATCAGGAATTTTTTACTCACTTCCTTGTCTTCGCTGGCTCCATCCAGAAGTGTATGAATGAAACCCTGTGCTGCAAAAACCGGTGTTTTCAACTCATGACTTAGATCTGCAATAAATTCCTTCCGGTATTCTTCAATTTTCCGGAGCTCCTCAATTTCCTTTTGTTTGATTCCCGCAAAGGCAGAGATCTCAAGATTGAGTTTTTTCAGTGGATTCAGATGCAATCCAGATAGCTCAGCTGGGAGGTTGAATTCCTTTTTCTTAATCTTTCCGAAAAGCAAGTTTATTTTAAGTAACTCCCTGAAAATAAGAAACTCAATTGTAAAATAGATAAGTAAAAAGGAACTCGCAAACGAAACCAGAAATGCCAGAAAGACAGACTGATTTGGTGTATTGGGATATAAGTTGATGAAAGCTGCTGTTGAAATTGAAATCAGCAGCGCCAATACAATGGCAATAATCCTTGGTTGAAAAAGCATGAGGATATTCTCCTAATCCTTGATCTCGAATTTGTAGCCAACTCCCTTGGTTGTGGAAATAAATCCTTCTCCAATTTTTTCCCTGATTTTGCGAATGTGCACATCCACAGTGCGGGAAAGTACATACACATCGGAGCCCCAGATATTATTTAGCAGTTCATCTCTGGTAAAAACCTTATTGGGATTTTGCGCCAGAAACAGAAGCAATTCAAATTCTTTTTTAGGGAGATTGAGCGTATTTCCATCCAGCTGCACGCTGTAACTGGATCTGTCAATTATCAGCCTTCCAGTGTTCAAAGGTTCCATATCTTCCTGTGGTCCTTTATTGCGTCTAAATAAGGCCTGCAAACGACTCATCAAAGCCCGGGGTTTGATTGGCTTATTGATAAAATCATCGGCTCCGGCTTCAAAAGCGGCAACTTCAGAAAACTCCTCTAAGCGGGAAGTGAGAAATACAATGTTGCAATTTTTGATGGCTGGAATTTCACGAAGTTGACGACAAGCTTCAACTCCATCCATCACAGGCATCATAATGTCAAGCAGAATTAATTGCGGCTGAAAAGCACGGGCCATTTCTATGGCTCGTTTCCCATTTTCAGCAGTTCGCACCTCATAACCTTCTTTAACGAGGTTGTATTGCAGAAGTTCGAGAATGTCAGGATCATCATCGACAATTAGCGCCTTAATTCCGTTTCTGTTGGCCATTTGAATTTGTTTACGGTCCGAGAAGTTCCTGTAATTTTTCCTCCAGGGCAGGTCCCCGAAGATTTTTTGCAATGATTCTGCCTTCCTTGTCTACCAAGAAAGTAGCAGGGATGCTGTTTACTTTATACGCTGCAGAGCCAGCTGACTGCCAACCCTTGAGGTCTGAAACGTGGTTGTTCCAGATAAGTCCGTCCTTAGCTATTGCCGACAGCCATTTGTCTTTTGATTGATCAAGTGAAACACTAAAAATAGTGAATCCTTTTGGTTCAAATCGGTTGTAAGCCTTCACAACTGTAGGATTTTCGTGCCGGCACGGTCCGCACCAAGATGCCCAGAAATCGATCAAAACAACCTTTCCTCGAAGGCTACTGAGTTTCACCAATTTCCCTTCCCTATCTGCAAGTTCAATTTCCGGAGCCATCTCGCCCTCAGAAGGCGGACCAGGATTAAATCCTTTCAAAAATTCTGTAGAAGCAGCGCCTGGAAATTCAAGTGCATATTGTTTTGCGGTGAGGTAGGCCGCATTAGAACCATTTTGTTCAAGTGGCTGAAATGCCTTCGCCACAACGCGCAACATCACATCTCTTGCTTCAGAACCTGGTTTTGCCATTGCGACCAGATTATTGCCAAGCATCACCCACTTTTCAATTTCACTGCCGCCAAATTTTTGCATGAAGGAATTAACCTTTGATTCCCAAACATCAGAACGAAGCAATTCAGGGTCATTTATCTGGCTTTCTGTGATGAACTGCTCAGGCGAGTCAACCGACTCATTGACAAGCATTTTCAGAACCTTAGTAAAATATTCAGGCTTACCTTTTTTAGTCCAGTCAACAAATTTAACTTGCTGATTTCCAAGGATTGAATCCAGCCTGATTTTAAGTTTTGCCACTTCAGCCTCAAACTTTACTCTTTCCTTTTGAGCCAAAGGCAAAAGGTTGCGGTATTTTTCATCAATAATCCGCATTTCAATGTTCATCTGCTTGTTTAAGCTGCGGTATTTGAGAAAGAGATCAATGTCGTCAGAACCAGAAAGCTTTGCGGTTTCCCAATCTTTTCCATCGGTTTCAAGGCTAATATTTTCTTTTCCTAGCACCAAGGTGGAGGAAGATGAAAATCCTGTACCGACACGATACATGCCAACCGGAAAGCCAGAATCGCTTGATTTAAATTGAAACTTTCCTTTTTCTGAACGGGTGGAATCTACAAGCTTTAACTGGTCTCCATGAAACACATAAAGAAAAATTTGCTTGTCCTGAATGGCAGGCTTAATAATGCCTTTGAGCACAGCAGCAGGACTCTCAAAGGAAAGTCCTGCAAGAAGAATGCAATGGCCCAGAATGTGGCTTAGATTCATTTTAACAACTTCAAATTAATAAGGTACAATGTTAAGCTAGTATGACCTTTTTACCATAGGTCTGATGAATTATTTGGCTGAAATTAAAAATAAATTGAAATGATAAATCTGGGAAACCTATTCGGAGTGATTTGTTATTGGAAAATAACCTGAAGCAATTCCTAATTTTAGAAAAAGAGGCAATTTCTGTCTTTTTAGTCGCAGGCAAAAAATTCCGTAGTTTGGGGCATGGAAAAGGAAGTTAGATATGAGGACGATAGCATTCGGTCGCTGGATTGGAGGGAACACATCCGACTCAGGCCCGGTATGTACATTGGCAAACTGGGGGATGGATCTGCGATGGATGATGGAATTTATGTTCTTGTAAAGGAAATTGTGGACAATTCCATCGATGAACATATGATGGGATTTGGCCGCCAAATTGATATTCTCGTTCAAGACCATCGGGTTGAGGTTAGGGATTACGGCAGGGGCATTCCCCTTGGAAAGGTTATAGACTGTGTTTCCAAGATTAACACGGGTGGAAAATACGATTCTACCGCTTTTCAAAAATCGGTAGGTCTGAATGGCGTTGGTACCAAGGCCGTAAATGCGCTTTCAGAATATTTTAAGGTTCAATCAATTCGTGACGGAAAGACCAAGGTAGCGGAATTCAAGCAAGGTATACTTGCTTCAGACCGCCCCGGGGAAGCAACCACTGAAAAGAATGGCACTTTTATGGCCTTTGAACCTGATCCAAGTATCTTCAGAAACTTTCATTTCATTCCTGAATTCTTGGATAACCTGATTTGGAATTATGCTTACCTGAATGCGGGGCTCAGTCTTCATTTCAACAAAAGAGTTTATCATTCAAAAAATGGCCTTCTCGACCTTCTTCGGTCAAAAACAACAGAAGAAGATTTGCGCTACCCGATTATTCATTTGAAAGGGCCGGACATCGAGATTGCCATTTCCCACGGCAATGCATACGGTGAGGAATACTACTCATTTGTAAATGGTCAAAATACCACGCAGGGTGGAACACACCTTGCCGCTTTCAAAGAATCAATTGTAAAAACTGTTCGCGAATTTTTCAAAAAGGACTATGAAGCCTCGGACATCAGGCAAAGCATTATTGGATCCATCGCTGTTAGGGTTCAGGAACCTGTTTTTGAAAGCCAGACCAAAACAAAACTTGGTTCAATTCAGGTAAGCGAAGGTTTGTCTATGAGGAGTTTTGTCGGTGATTTTGTAAAAAAAGAGCTAGACGATTATCTTCACAAAAATTCAGAGGCCGCCGCCGCCCTTCAAAAAAGGATTTTGCAATCAGAAAGGGAGCGGAAAGAAATTGCCGGCGTTCGCAAGCTGGCCAATGAAAGGGCGAAAAAGGCAAACCTGCACAATAAGAAACTTCGTGATTGTCGGGTTCATTATCGGGATGAAAAAAACGAATTGCATCCTTATACAACGCTCTTCATTACAGAGGGAGATTCTGCTTCGGGATCGATTACGAAAAGTCGAGATGTTCAAACCCAGGCAGTATTTAGTCTCAGAGGGAAGCCATTAAATTGCTTCGGCCTCACCAAAAAAATCGTTTACGAAAATGAGGAGTTCAACCTCCTACAGCATGCTTTGGACATTGAGGACGGCCTTGATTCGCTGCGCTACAATCGAATCGTAATTGCCACAGATGCCGATGTGGACGGCATGCACATCAGGCTTTTGATTATGACTTTCTTCCTTCAGTTTTTTCCCGACCTGGTTAAGAATGGCCACCTATATATTCTTGAGACTCCGCTTTTCCGGGTGCGAAATAAAAAGGAGACACGGTATTGTTATAACCACAGAGAAAGGCAGGATGCAATCCACGATCTAGGACCAAAACCAGAAATAACACGGTTCAAAGGACTTGGAGAAATTTCACCTGATGAGTTCGGGAACTTTATCGGGCAAGACATGCGGCTGGAGCCAGTGCTTTTGGATCAGGATACTTCAATTGGCAAGCTCCTTTCTTATTATATGGGCAAGAATACTCCCGAGAGACAGCGGTTTATCATCGATAATCTTCGGGTTGAAAAGGATGATGCCATACCGGAAATTATCGAAGAAACTCCTGCTGAAATTTCAGCCTGACAGTGATAATTGACATAAATTTCGGCTAGCCAAATTTATTTTTTTAGGTTTACCGAATAAATAGAATTTCAAAATGCGAATATTCTTACTTTGCTTTTTGTATGGTTTGTTATGTATGGATTTGTCCGCAAAGCCAAGACTCGTAGCCACCATCAATATACTGGCTGACTTTGCGGCACGGGTAGCAGGAAATGAATTGGATGTTTCGTCTTTGCTGCCAGCAGGAACAGACCCGCATACCTATGAACCAAGGCCAGCAGACGCCAGCAAACTTTCTGACGCAGATGTAATTGTTACAAATGGACTGAATTTGGAAGGATGGGTTTCCAAACTCATTGCTGGTGCCGGAAGCAAGGCAAATGTTTTGGTGGCCTCAAATAGAATTGATCCAATTCGGGCTCAAGGTTTTGCAAACTCATTTGACCCGCATGCATGGATGACTGTTCCAAATGCAATTCTCTATGTAAAGGAACTTGAGTCCGGTTTAAGCAAACTATATCCACAATCAAGCTCCGCCTTCAAAAGTAATGCCCAGCGCTATATTGAAGAATTAGGTCGTTTGGACCTCAACATCAGACAGACGTTTCGAAAATTGCCCGAACATGCTCGCTTTATCATCACCAGCCACGATGCATTTCGTTATTTTTCAAGAGAATATGGTTTTCAGGTTGCCTCGGTAATGGGCACTTCCACGGATGCCGATATTAGCTTGAAAGATATTAACCACCTTATCACCATCATACAATCCAACCAGGTCCCAGCCATTTTTGTGGAGGTGGCACTAAATCCTAAGGTCTTGCGACAATTGGCATCTGACTTAGGAATTCGCATTGGCGGTAGCCTTTACACAGACTCATTTGGTCCTTCAGGAAGTGGGGCCGACAACTATATCAAAATGATGCAGTTCAACGCAGGAATATTGGCATCTGCTTTGGCTGGTGAAACCAAAGATCCGGAAATACTTGACTCTGGCTTGTCCATCTATGGGATGGCTTTGATTGTGCTGACAATTTTTATGACTTCTTGGTTCTGGGTAAAAAGGGTGGTTTATCCTGTTTATGATGCGCCAGCAAACTGGAAGCATTATCAACTTGAGGTTAAGGATCTTTCAGTGATGCTGGATCAAAAAATCATCCTGTCAAACCTTTTTCTGGACCTCAAGCCAGGACGATTTTATGGCATTTTGGGTGCCAACGGGTCTGGTAAATCGACATTGGTAAAAACCCTCGTGGGCTTGCACACGCCTGTGAGCGGCTCCATTCTCATTCATGGCGTGCCTGTGAAACAATTCCTCAGAAATATTGCCTATCTCCCTCAGAAAGAAGAATTTGACATGGATTTCCCAGCCACGGTTGAAGATCTGGTCAGACTCGGCTTTTTCCCATCGCAATCCGGATCCGGACTCAACAAAATTCAAAAGGGACGCTTGCTGGATGTTTTAAAGAAACTGGAAATCGAAAATCTGGCAGGAAGGCAAATTTCGCAATTGTCTGGTGGACAATTTCAAAGGGCGCTACTGGCAAGGGCACTTTGCCAGAATGCCGAAATCATTATCCTGGATGAACCGTTTGTGGGTGTTGATTTTGCCACCGAGGAAATTATCATGGACCTTTTAAGAGAACAGGTGGCTGCTGGCAAACTTGTATTAATGGTGCATCATGACCTTACGAGGGTTCGAAATTATTTCGATTACCTCATCATGGTAAACCAACGAATCGTAGCCAGCGGTCCTACTGAGGAGGTTTTCACAGAATCAAATATCCAGGCAACCTATTCAGGTAAAGTAACCTTGCTGCAAAAGGCGCTTCAACTCATTAAACCAGAACTTCGATAATGGAACAAATTCTCGAATACGATTACGCCATTCGCGCCTTGTTTGCCTCGGCCATGGTGGGTTTGATGTGTGGCATTCTTGGATGCTTCATTTTTTTGCGCAATATGGCATTGGTCGGCGATGCCCTTTCCCATGCGATATTGCCCGGCGTGGTACTCGGATTTCTTGTGGCCGGCCAAAGTGTTCTGGCATTTTTTACTGGCTCTGTGCTTGCCGGATTGCTTGCTGCAGCCATGATTACTTGGATCCAAACAAAAGTTAAATCCAAGGAGGATGCGGCCATAGGCGTGGTTTTTACCACCATGTTTTCCCTGGGCGTAATTGGCATATCAATCTTAACCAAGAGGGAAGGCGTTCACCTTGATTTGAAGGATTTCCTTTTCGGAAATGTTCTGGCCATCACTACCCAGGATTTAATGCTTACTGCTTTGGTTGGCGCTTTTGTTATTTTTTCATCTCTAAGCCTTTACAGGTATTTGTTCATCAGCACTTTTGATGCAACCCTGGCCAGGGCTATGGGCGTATCAACGAAGGTAATTCACTACTTTTTGATGCTGCTTCTCAGTTTTACAGTGGTTGCCTGTATGCAATCTGTCGGAGTGATTCTGGTGGTTGGAATGTTGATAATGCCAGCTTCGGCGGCTTACACATTAACAAAAAGATTGCCATCCATGATTCTGATTGCGGCAGTTATCGGTGTATTGTGCACAGTTGGCGGTTTTATAATTGCCTTTGCATTGGACATTACTCCTGGTCCGGCCATGAATGTATTGGGCGCAATTTTTTACATTCTGGCAATCCTTTTTTCCCCGGAAAATGGAAAAATCCCCATTTGGCTTAGCAGACGAAGAGCACAAAAGTCAATGAAAACAGATGACTTGATAAAAGCCCTTGTAAGTGCAGGTAGCATTGGAGATTCGGCACTTTCAGCCGTGCAACAAAAGCTTGGCTGGTCAAATCAGGTATGGAAAGATTCCTGGGCTTCAGCACTGAATTCCGGATGGATTAAAGAGGAAAATTCAACCTGGTCCCTGACAGGCAAAGGCCTCAGGCATGGTTTCGAATTGTTGGGTGCGCACAGGACCTGGGAACAATTTATGGTTGAAAACCTTGGTTACGACAAATCCCAGGTACACCAACAGGCAGAGGAACTGGAACATTTTTTAACGCCTCAGTTGGTGAATGAGATCCAGAAAGAACTTGGCATGCCTTTGAAAGACCCACACGGAGCCTACATTCCCCAAAGTGGCAGCAAGAATGAAACAACACTTTCTGCTTTGGATGAAGGAAGTAAATCTCTTTTACTTACCAGACAGGCCAACGAACATGTGATGGCAATGCTTTGGCAGGTCGGTCTCAGTCCAAATTTCTCGATTACGATTCTCAGCAAATCAAAAAACGAAATGCTGGTAAAAGTAAATGGTCAGGAAAAAACCATTACCAAAGAACTCGCCGACCAAGTAACGGTTGTAAAAATTGGATAAGATTTTACTGCTTAGAAGATTTCAAATTGAGATTTTCTGAAGCTTTGGAAACAAACCTGATTGCTGCCACATTTCCTTCCAAAGGAACAACCATCACAATGTTATTTTCAGGATAGGCAAGGAGACTGAAATTTTCAAGTTGACCAATTTGAATAAATCGGACCCAACCTTTTTCAGGCTGGCTATGTAAAAGGACTTCCACCGCATAATTTTCTTTGGATTTCAACATTCGACCATATTTCCATCCAGTATATAATTCTGAACAGATCCACAGATAGAAAAAGAAGCCATAGACCAAAGAAAATAAATAAAGGTTGCGGTAAATTGATGTACCAGGTTTCACACCTAACCATAAAATACCGGATAGCTTTGGAAACTTTTGCTCCATTTTCTTACT
>CAMDMI010000038.1 GCA_945902135.1 Spirosoma fluviale | reverse complement strand
GTATATAATTCTGAACAGATCCACAGATAGAAAAAGAAGCCATAGACCAAAGAAAATAAATAAAGGTTGCGGTAAATTGATGTACCAGGTTTCACACCTAACCATAAAATACCGGATAGCTTTGGAAACTTTTGCTCCATTTTCTTACTGAGTTCAAAAACCAACCATGACAACAAAATGGAAATGATGGCGAAGAGTAGGACGATAGCATCCTTAAATGGCGCCAGAATAAAATCAGATATGGTGGCATATTGAAAAACATCAATTCCCCAATTCAAATAGTAGTGGTAACTAAAAACCATTCCAATTATAATCAGAACCAAATACGATAGTGTCAGGGCCAAGGATGGTTCCCGCAGAATAAACCGGAGCAACTTTGCTGGTAGTCCGTCAATTTCAGAATTTTCCGCCATTGTTTTCTTTTCAGTTTGCAATCAAGTAAAAAAAGGAATTAAAAATTGCTGGGTATTTAGGTCAAGTGGTTCAGGAATTTCTTATGTTTCGACCTCTATTTAGAACCTAATGCGCATTCGATTTTTCCTGTTTCAAACAACGCTGGCTGTATCCATTTTTGCCCTTTTTTCTTGTGATAAAGAACCATCAGCTCCAATTGTAAAGACAGAATGGCTGCGGGAAACCAGCCTTTTTGGTGTAAAGGTTGTGGGAAATGTGAAAGATGATGGTGGAGATAAAAACACAGAGCGTGGAATTTGCTATGGTACAAGGCCCTTGCCAGATTTATCCGATAATGTGCTCAAAGCAGATGTAAATGGATATGGTGCCTTTGCTTTCGAAATTGAAAATCTAAAAAAGGGGAGTAGTTTTTACTTTCGTGCCTGGGCAAGGAATTCTGCAGGTCTTTCTTTTGGAGAGGTTGTCGGATTCTCTACTTCAGATGTTCCATCGGTATCAACCGCCGATCCAAGCGAAATTACCGGGGCCACCGCTTTCACAGGAGGAAATGTTATTTCGGATGGCGGAAAGCCGATTTTAGAAAGAGGCATTTGCTTCGACACAGTACCAGAACCTGATATTTCAGATAGCCTTACACTTGCGACAGAAGCAACCAAGGGCGAATTCACCGTAAAGCTTATCGACCTTTATCCGAGTAAAAAATACTATTACCGTGCCTATGCAAAAAATGCTGCGGGTGTAGCCTACGGAGAATCTAAAACCTTTCTCACCACGGTGCTTTTTAACGCTGGTGATACCATTGTTGACCAGGAAGGCACAAAATACCCAACCATCACTATACTGGGAAAGCGATGGATGGCCGCAAACCTGAGAACCTCTAAGTATCGCGATGGCACTGCCATTACAAGTTTAATCAGCAACACCGAGTGGCCAAACAATACCACTGGAGCTTGTTGTATTTATGACAATGCGTCTGCCAATAATTCAGTTTATGGCAAACTATACAACTGGTATACAACCGTTAATGCCAAAAATTTATGCCCCACCGGCTGGAAAGTTCCATCTGATTCTGACTGGGAAAACCTTATAACCTATCTGGGAGATGTAACCAAAGCCGGACTAAAAATGCGGACCACAGGTACCAGTTTGTGGGCAGCACCAAACGAAGGCGCAACCAACAGCTCTGGATTTTCAGGGGTTCCGGGTGGTAGCAGGTCGTATTTTGGTGGTTATGGATTTAAAGGCACAGCCGCCTATTTCTGGACTTCCGATGAACAGAATTCAGGTTACGCTAAATTCCGTTCTCTAAATTATGACAACCCGACAGTAACCGACGGTTATGATGCTAAAAAGGTTGGAATGTCCATTCGGTGCATTGAAGAATAAGGACGCCTTATTTTTTCCATTCTAAAATCAGAATTCCATGTGGGTCAACTTCCCTGATTGTTCCACTGGATTTTTCCAATTCAGAAGTCAATACATTTCTGGCAGGACCATCGGAAGATGAAATTTCAGTAAAACGGGATAAATCAACCGAGCCGATTTTATCATTTCCATTTACCAGAACCATCACCTTTTCATTTCCTGCAATTCGGAAATAGACATATACATTTTCTTCAGGCAGATATTGAACAAAGCGACCTTCAGAAATCGCCTTTGAACTTTTTCGCCAGCCCAGCAATTTTTTGAGAAATTTGAAGGCAGAATCCGCTCTTCCGGTTAAGGATTTTTCATCAAAATAATTTTCCTTATCGCCTGGCCAACCGCCTTTAAAATCGAGACGCACATTCGGGTGCTGGGCTGCATCTCCGTCAAGGGCAAATTCATCTCCATAATAAATCTGGGGAATGCCACGCATTGTTAAAATGATGCCCATGGCCTGCATATATTTCCTGTAATCGCCTCCCTGGGTTGTAATAAGCCTGCTGAGGTCATGATTGTCAGGAAAAATCAAATTTCTGGAGGCATCTTTATACAGGAAATCTTGGCTCAGGGCTGTATATATTTTTTGGAGACCTGTTTCCCAGCCACCTTTTTCATTGAGTCCTTTGGTCAAGGCAAAGTAAAATGGGAAATCAGTCACCGAGTTCAAACTTGGTTTGTATCCGTCTTGATTCAAAGCGCCCTGTGTGAAATAGGCAGCAAATGATGGTTGATCAACCCAGACTTCTCCGACAATTGAGAATTGGGGAAACTCTTGGTAAACAGCGTCACACCATTTCGAAAGAAAATCCTTGTCGTTGTAAGGCCAGGTATCCATTCTGATTCCATCAATTCCAGTTTCAGCAATCCACCATAATGTATTCTGAATCAAATACCTGGCGAGCAATGTATTTTTCTGATTCAGGTCTGGCATGTGTTTGTCAAACCATCCATCTGTCATTAATTTTATGTCGTTTTTTGCCGAATTCGGGTCTGTAGTTGTTTCAATCCTGAAATTGCAACGGGTATAGGGTTTGCCAGCAAAATGGACCCAATCTGTATCAGGCAATGATTCCATCCATGAATGCTTGCTTCCAATATGGTTTGCAACCATGTCCTGGACCATTTTCAAACCAGAGTTATGGCATTTCTGGATCAACCTTTTATAATCGTCCAGTCCACCGAACCTGGAATCAATCTTATAGTAATCCGTAATTGAATAGCCGTGATAGGATTGTTCCGGCTGGTTGTTCTCCAGAATGGGATTGAGCCAAAGGGTTGTAACACCGAGATTTTGAAGATACTCAAGGTGTTTTTCAATGCCCGCCAAATCGCCACCATGTCTGCCAAAAGGCTTGGTTCGATCCGGCTTTTCCAAACTCCCGGGAGGAAAATCATTTTTCAAGTCGCCATTGGCAAAACGGTCAGGCATAATCAAATACAGCACATCTTGTTTTCCATAACCAGAGGCACCTGAAGCCATACTATTTCTGGCTTTTAATTCGTAGCGAATTTCCTTTTTTTTATTTTCGCATTGAAAATCAATCGAATAAACCCCTGGACTTGCAGAGGCAGAAATTTCCAAATCAACAAACAGATAATCCGGATTGGCAGTTTTTCTTGTTTGAATCAATTTCCAATTGTCTCCTGCATTTGGCAAACCAACTGTGCATTTACCGGCACCTTTTCCATGAACCATCAATTGGAGACTGGAGTTCTTCATCCCAATCCACCAGTGAGACGGCTCAATGTTTTGAATTTCAAAGGCCTTGGCAATACCAGTTGAATAAATGAGAAGAGAAAATATTACTGCGGCAAATCGAATCATACAGCAAATTAGCAACAGGATTCAGAATCAGACCCTAATTTCGCGCCATGAAATTTCATCTTTTTTGTCTGATTGGCTGTTTCTGCCTTTTTATTCTGCCTACCAATGCGCAGAGAAAAGAGAATTTCTGGCATTCACAATTGGATTCTCTACCACAACCTCAGAATTATATACCGGGAAGTTTCAGGTTTTCAGATTATGATTCCTTATTAAGAGGAAAACGAATCGCACTGGTAGTGAACCATACCGCTGAATTTAAAGGAACCCACCTTGTAGACACGCTGATTAAAAGAGGGAATCGAATCGTTAAAATTTTCGCACCTGAACATGGATTTCGGGGCACTGCAGCAGCAGGAGAGGAGGTTCGGTCTGGAATTGATGTTAAGACTGGACTTCCACTTATTTCATTATATGGAAAGACAAAGAAACCAAGTCAAGCCATGCTTGCTGATGTAGACCTTGTTTTGTTTGACATTCAGGATGTGGGTGCCCGGTTTTATACCTACATCTCAACCATGAAACTCGTAATGGAAGCCTGTGCCGAGCAGGGGAAAGATTTTCTGGTTTGTGACCGGGCGAATCCGTTGGGCTTTTGCACTGCCGGCCCGATCTTAAAAAAGAAATACACTTCTTTCGTTGGAGCATTTCCAATTCCTGTGGTTCATGGGCTCACAATTGGAGAACTTGCCGGAATGGCAACGCAAAAAGCCTGGTTTCATGCTGCTCCAAAACTCAAACTGCATGTTGTGAAGTGCCTTGGCTATTCTCATCAGGACACCATTTTTCCTTCGGTTCCTCCTTCTCCAAATCTAAAAACACCTTTGTCAATTTTGGCTTATCCAAGCCTTTGCCTGTTTGAGGGTACAAACTGGAGTGTAGGTCGTGGCACTTCAAGTCCTTTTGAAATGTATGGTTTTCCTGATTCTTTGGCGGGCAGCTTCGAATTTAAGCCTATAGAAAAACAGGTTCATGGGGGTAAAAAATGTTTCGGCACAAAACTGGAGATCGATTCCATAAAAAGCTGCTTCAGTCTTCGGTTTCTAATCAATGCCCGAAATAGCCATGCAGGCGGACAAGCATTTTTTAATTCCTTTTTCATTCGGCTTGCTGGTGGACCACAAACCAGGAGAAACATTGAAAAAGGCATTGAAGACAGCAGCGATTTATCCAAATGGAATTCAATGCGTAAAAAGTTCCTTCTCTATCCTTGAAATAAGCCATCAATTTGAAGCCAACCTAGGTATGGCTTGGTCTGAATTACTTTATTTGTGGCATGGTACATAATTTAAGTAATTCTCCGGGACTCTTACAGGTATTTCTTGGTGAACTCCGGGACAAAGAAATTCAAAAAGACAGAGAGCGGTTTCGCCGAAATCTGGAACGGCTGGGACAGATAATGGCATATGAAATCAGCAAAACGCTTCCAGCAAAAGAAGTAACGGTTGAAAGCCCGCTTGCGCCGGCTACCATTTCAGTACCAGCTGCAGAACCGGTTCTATGTTGTGTGCTTCGTGCTGGCTTGCCTTTTTTCAATGGCTTTCAGGATTACTTCAGCAAGAGCGACTGCGCTTTCATAGGCGCCTACCGAGGACATAATAAAGAGGATTTGAGTTTTGATATCGAATTGGAATATGCAGCCATGCCTGAAATTGAAGGCCGACACATATTTCTTATTGATCCTATGCTTGCCACGGGAAAATCGATTGTGAAAGCTGCTGAAGCTTTTTTCCGGAGGGGGAAGCCTTCATCCATTACCATCGCAAGCGTAATAGCCAGTCCGGAAGGCATTGATTGGGTGGAAAAAAGTTTGCCAGACTCGGATATCTGGGTTGCGGCGATCGACAAAGAACTCAATTCACACGCCTACATAGTGCCCGGATTGGGTGATGCGGGCGACTTGGCTTTTGGTCCAAAAACCGCCTAAAAAACTCCAACTTTTTTTTGGAATTCATTTTTTTTCAATTCGGATTGGTACAAAAAAAACCTGAATCGCTGTGTTTCAATGCTATGTTTTCCGCAAAAAAAAATCTTAAAAAAAGTTACAAAAATTATTGTGCAAGATTGAAATCGCAACCTAATTTAGCCCATTCAAAGCACGAAAGTCTGCCAATTCAATCATCAGATCCAAACCTCTACGATATACAATGTTATACAAAGTCTCCCTCCGTAATTGCAAAGATGAAGAAGTATTAATCTCTGAAGAGACTTTCAAACTTATAACAGAAAGCCCCCTTTATGCCGCTAAAACTATGGTTGAAAACCTGAGGAAGCACAGCAACGGGTATGCTTTTTATCAAAAAAACCATCCGCAGCAGGATGGCTCTTATTTAAACGAAACGCTTTATCTCCATAAAATTATGGCTGACCATTTCTTGGGTGAGCCAGAATCAGAGGAGCATCGTTATGTGATGTTTAAGAATGGCAACAAACTTGATTGCCGCCTTGACAATCTTTGTTGGGCCACTCGTTCAGAAATCACCCGCAACACAAAGAAGCACCACAGCAAGTCTGGCTTCAGGGGTGTTTACAGAGAAGGTGATCGTTACAGAGCTACTCTTTACAATCGCTCAGAAAGAATTGACATTGGATTTTTTCCAACGCCTGAGGAAGCCGCGGTGGCCTACAACCAAAAGTCGATGGAAATTTTCGGCAGGACCAGAAGTTTGAATAAGGTTGAAAACAATTCAAGTCCGGTTCGTCAGGAAGAAATTAAGGATAATTTTTAATTGAAGTTACCTTGTCAAAAAGAAAAGGGAAGCCAAACGCTTCCCTTTTCTTTTTGACTTTTAGGTTTTATTTTAATTCATGCAGAATTGAAATCCGTCAGACTTTCTTCTGAAGCAAGTTGAAGATTTGCATGGCAGTCCTCGACGATGCACCCGGGTTGCCCATTTTTGAAATTACTTCATCATAACCAGCAAGCATTTCCTCTCGGCCAGTATTACCTGGATGGATTTTTGCCAGCTCGATCCGCAAATCAGCAGGTGAAAAGTTTCCCTGAATAAGTTCTGAAACCACTTTCCTTCCTGCAATTAAATTCACCAGGCTTATGAATTTTACCTTTATCATGAGTCTTGCCAACAAGTAGGAAATTGTATTAGTGGCAAAAACCACCACCTGCGGAACCCGAAAAAGTGCGGTTTCCAATGTAGCCGTGCCGCTTGTTACCACCGCCATTTCTGCATGAGAAAGCAAATCATAGGTTTGCTCATATACAATGTCTACCCGACCATTCCTGCGAAAGTGGTTGTAATAGGAGGCTGAAAGATTGTCAACGCCTGCCACCACAAATTGGTGGTCTGGATAGGCAGGAAGAATGCTCAAAACCCTGTAAAGAGATTTTTCAATTTCCGACTTCCTGCTGCCAGGTAGAACTGCAATAATTGGTTTTTCATCCAGATTATTGCGCTTGAGAAAATCAGCGGACAGTTTAAAATCTGAAATAGCATCTAGAATCGGGTTGCCAACATATTCTGCATCAATCCCAAATGATACATAAAAATCCTTTTCAAAGGGAAGAATCACAAAAAGCTTGTCAACATCTCTCCTGAGTTTTTCAACCCTAGATTGATTCCAGGCCCAAACTTTTGGTGGAATGTAGTAAAATACTTTAATGCCCAAAGACTTTGCAAAACGGGCAATTCCTAAATTAAAACCACCATAATCTACCAATATGATGCAATCAGGTGAATTTTGAGTGAGTTCCTGCTTAACGAGTTTCCTGGCTTTTCGAATCAATGAAAGCTTTTCGAAAACCTCTGTAAAACCCATAATTGCCAATTGAGAATAATCCATCAACACCTCCATTCCGGCATTGGAAAGGAATTTCCCTCCGATGCCACGAGCACTTGCCAATGAATCAAGCTTTCTGATTTCAGAATACAGGTTCGCTGCGTGCAGGTCACCTGATCGTTCGCCGGCAATGATGAAATATTTCAAGGATTCTATACTACAGATTTAGAGCCCTTTTTCGCCATAGTACTCCACATAGTTTTTGTGGGTTTCCTGAAGCGTAATTTTAAAAAGACGACCAGATGAATTTTTCTCAATTTCAGGAGCTAAAATATCCCAAAATACCTTCACGAGATTCTCACAACTGGTTATTTTCCCTTTTAGAAAATCTACATCCATGTTCAGGTTTTTGTGATCAATTCGATCCACAATCAAGGATTTCATTAGAACTCCTAGCTTTTTTAGGTTAATCACGAAACCAGTCATCGGATTAGGTTCGCCAACCACGGTAACTGTAATTTCAAAATTGTGTCCATGAAAATACTCATTGGCGCAAGGGCCAAAGAATTCATCATTTTCTTCCTTCGACCATGCCGGATTGTATAACCGGTGTGCTGCGTTAAAAAATTCCTTGCGGCTGATATAAACCATCTTGGCGTTACCCTGGAAAAGATTGTCAGTTTAGGTCATTGTTCAAAAGGCTGATCGCCGACCTGAATTCTGCAGCAAATATAGGAAGACAGGCAATCCGACCAAGGAAGTAATCAGACCAACTGGAAGTCCGGAAGGAAAAGGTGCCATTCTAGAGAGTAGGTCGCAAAAAGAAAGGAAAATAGCACCTGCAAAAAATGTATTCAGAAGATAATAAGGCTGCCCAATTGGAAAAATTTGCCTCATGCAATAGGGTACAACAAGGCCGACAAACCCAACTGGTCCAGCTTGTGAAACAACACATGCGGTAAGAAAGGAAGTGGAAAGCAATACCATCCTGCTGATATGGACAGGCTTTAAGCCCAGGCTCATCGTTTTTTCTTTTCCAAGCAACATCAAATTCCAGGTTCGGCTTCCCGCAATGGTAAAAATTAGAACCGGCAGCATCAGAGCCGAAATGCTTAAAAGCCCTGGCCAGCCTGCTTTATCGAGGCTACCAAAAGCCCAAAAAACCATTTGCCTTAACTCATTTCCGCGAGCAAAGAAAAATGTAAGAAAGCTTATGACACTGTTTGCCAGTATAGAAACAGCAATCCCTGCCAGCAATAATTTACCATCCTGATTTCCTTTCCCTGAACCAGAAAAAAGCAATACGGCCAGCCCTGCAAGAAAGGCACCCGCGAATGCCCAGAAAGGAAGTATAAAAACGCTTGTTAAAATTGGTGGAAGGAAGCCCAGCAAAGCAAGATTAATACCTAATGCTGCGCCACTCGCGGTACCCAATGTATAAGGGTCAGCAAGTGGATTCCTGACAAGCAATTGAAGCATTTGTCCGCAAAGAGCCAGTGTTCCTCCGCATAAAAATGCCATCAGAAATCGTGGAATTCGTATTTCCCAAACCAGTATTCCTGCAAGGTTTTGCTGTCCTGGCTTAATTATGGCATCAATTAATTCCCTGAATTCCATTGCCACTGTCCCTGTTGCCGCAGAAAAAAGAAATATGACAACAAAAAAAATAAACAATACAAGGAAATACAGTGCCTGGGTGCGACTAATCAATGTCTGATGGTATATCTGCAAATGTAATTTAATCAAGGAATTATGGTCATTCTTTTGGCAATTTAAAGCTGAAATTGATGGCAATTCCTTTTGCTTGCAGGTCTAATTTAGCTAGTTTTAAGGCTTGAAATTCCCTGAAATCATCGACCAGAAAAACCATACCAAAAGCAAAGAATCTGCACTTTCCGAAGAAGGCAGACTTTTAGAATTGCTTGAATCCGCAGGTTCCTGTTTCCTTCGGGTGGATGACAATGGAAAAATCGAGTATTTAAGTCCGGCATTTTGCGATGTAATTGGCAAATCGGTACGGCATTTTGAGGGAAAGCCCTTTTTAGACTTTTTTAGCCCGGGAGATTCACTTCCAGAACAGATACTTCAGGATTTAAAACTTGGAGGTTCTTCCGCCAAACTTTCACGGTCATTCAATAATTCCAACACCGGCCAAACAACCTTGGTGGACTTCAATTTTAGTCCGAGAAAAAATGGAGAAGGGAAGTGGAATGGTTTCGATGCGATTCTCCTAATTTCTACGCTGAGCATTGAACTTGGAGAAAAACAGGCCGGACTCGAATTAAAACTCGAAGAAGCCATTAAAATCAAAGACAGGTTTCTTTCAAACATCAGCCACGAAATCAGAACGCCCCTTAATGGAATTTTAGGGATGGTTCAACTCTTGAATAATACCGAGCTGGATTTTGACCAGAGGGAATTCATCAATATTATCTCGAAGTCTGGAGAAAATCTTCTTCAAACCTTAAACCAGCTTATTGACCTGAGTCTGGCGCTGGAGGGAGATTTAAAAATGCGGGAAAATGAAATCAATGTTGCCAAACTTTTCAGTTTCACTTCCAGCCTTTACGCCGAACAAGCTCTGTTAAAAAACATTGACCTAGATTTTCAAATAAAGGAAGACAACATCAATATTGTTTCGGATGAATTCAGGATTCAGCAAATACTCAAACAGCTGATTTCGAATGCTTTGACTTTTACTGAAAAAGGAAACATTCTTGTAACAGCTCGTCTTGAAAATCATGCTTCCCGCAATTTTCTAATGCTGGAAGTTTCTGACACAGGATCGGGTATTGAGGCTGACAGGCAGCCATTTATTGATTCTGTCTTAAGCAAAGACGCCACCGAATCAAATACAGCTTTCAGTCAAGCCAAAGGTGGCTTAGGTCTTTTGACTGTCAGAATGATTTCTGATGCGCTCAGGGCAGAACCAGGTTTTGTTTCTGCACCCGGAAAGGGGAGTACCTTCTGGGTGAAAATTCCGGTGTTGTTGTCTTCACCAAAAATTTTAGAGTCAATCGAAGATGGCAGAAGTAATGCCGCTATTTTAAAGAGGATTTCTCCTCGAGTTTTGCTTACAGATGACAACGCAGTTAACCTGAAGGTGGCTTCTGAAATTCTGAGTCGTGCCGGTTGCAGGGTGGTGGTGGCAACCAATGGAAAAGAAGCTGTTGACAAAGCGTCAAAAGAGTTTTTTCATATCATCCTTATGGACATTCAGATGCCGGTAATGGATGGCCTTGAAGCAAGCAGGAAGATTCAGGAACTTAGTCTTGAAAATCCTCCTGCGATTATTGCCATGACGGCTTATGTGATGAACGAGGATAAAAAGCGTTTCCTTGAAGCTGGAATGGACGATTTTATTCCAAAGCCAATTTCCGGTGACAAAATTCTATCGAAAGTGAGGCACTGGACGGAAAAAAGCATTCTCAAAAATCCGCTTTCTGAGTCTCAACACAGAAAGTTGGAACATTCCGAAAATCTGCTTAGCAGAGTTTTTGATTTTGAGGTTCTTCGGAATTTGAAGAAGCATCTTGGAGAGGAAACCCTATTGGCAAGCATTGAGGAATTTGCGATTGAACTTCAGGACCTTTTGACTGAGGTTGAATCCACAATTTCGAAGAACCAAATCGAAGATCTGCAGCGATGTTTCCATACACTCAAAGGGAATGCTGGAACTTTTGGTGTTTACTCGCTTGCTTTGATTTCCAAGGATTTAGAAAATGATGTAAAAACAGCTAACATTGCTGCAGTACTGGAAAAAATGGAGCAATTGCAAGAATCTGCTTTTGCATTTCTTGATTCATACAAACTACTTTATACTAATTATGAGTGGAAAAATTAAAGTTTTGATCGCTGAGGATAGTTCTGTTATTCTTAACCTTACTAAGAAAATTCTGGAATTTCAAAATTGTGAAATTTCAACGGCTAAAAATGGCAATGCAGTTTTGGAAATACTTTCAACAGCTCAATTCAATGTGATTCTGATGGATATTAACATGCCAGGAATGGATGGAATCGAATGCACAGCTGCAATCAGGAAGATGGCCGATTCTGCGAAATCAGAAATCCCAATTATTGCCATAACGGGCAATGCTAAAAACTATACGCTGGAAGAATTTAAGGCCCAAGGCTTTACAGATTTCCTGCAGAAGCCACTCAATTTTGATGTTTTGGTTGAAAAGGTTAAGGCCTTTGCCTAAAAATAAAATTATTTCCATCCATACCCGCATTCTCACAAATGCCGTCGGGCGATTTGGATTATTGATCCTGATTTCCAGCGTATTCATTATTTCAATCTTTAAGGCTACTGGATTTTCTGTACCACCAGAGCATTTTAATTTTCCTGAAAATTTCCCTTCAGACCTGAAGAGAATGCATACGCAGGCCAAATCTAAGATTGATGTTCTGGATGCCTGGCATACTTCTTCTCAATACTTTCTTGATGAGGGCGATTTCCAAAATGCCATAAAAGCATCACAGATTCTGGAGAAATACGGAAAAAAATATTCCGAACCTCGATATGTGGCCGGGGCATTCGAAGTGCAAGGAATGGCATACGACAATATGGGGCAGCTCGCCAATGCCATCGATTTTCACCTCAAAGCGCTGCGCATCAGAGAAAAACTTGGAAGGAAAAAACCGATTGCACTAAGCCTTTCCCAACTCGGTAGCATTTATTATTATATGCAATCCTATTCCAAAGCAGAAGGATATTGGAAGAAATCCCTCAGCATTTTCAAGGAAATTGGGGAAGAGTTTGAAGCCGCAGAGACTGAATTCAATATCGGGTTGATTAACAGAAAAGCTGGAAAACTTCAGCAGGCATTAAAAATACATAGAGCCAGTGTTTGTAGTTTTTCAATCCTGCGCGATTCCACAAGTCTATCCAGAGCCTATGCCGCAATCGGTGAAAACTTCAGAATATTAAAGCAGGTGGACAGCGCCCTTTTTTACCAAAAAATTGCTCTAAAAATCAGACTAAAACTTGCCAGGGACCCGGAAATTTCAAACTCATATTCCGATTTATGCGCATTGTATCTGGACAGGAACGAATTCGAACTTGCCAGACAATATGGATTGAAAGCCAAGGCGCTCAATTTGAAACTTGGAGTGAAAGAAGGACTTCAGGCAGATTATGCCAATCTATCTCAGGTTGAAGAGAAAACCCGGAATTATGAATTGGCATTGGGCTACCTGAAGAATTTCAATTCCATTCGGGATTCAATAATAAACCACGAGGCTCAGGAAGAAATTGCGATTCAAACAGCCAGATTTGACTTTCAAAAACAACAATACAAGGATTCTTTGAGCAGGTCAGAAAACATCAAACGAGAGGAACTTCGAAAGAAAGTTGAATTGGAAGAGAAACAAAAACAGGCCAACATTCAATATTCTGCCATTTTAATTGTTACAATGGTTTTACTGGGAAGTGTTTTTCTGGTTCGTAAAGTCTCGGTTTCTGTTTTCTGGCTAGAGGGCGCCATCTTTTTCACAGCCCTTTTTATGTTTGAATTTTTATACCTGATTCTGGACCCTTGGGTTGAAGAAATTAGTGATGGAATTCCTGTTTACAAATTTGGAATCAACCTGCTAATCGGTTTCGCGGTTTTTTACGGCCATAGTTTTCTAGAAAGAACTATGAAGAAAAAGTTATTGCCTAGTTCGAATGAATAATGGCGGGATTTTATCTCCTGACCACAATGCGCCTTGCTGGAATTGATGATAATGGGTTCCTGAATCGAATTACATAAACGCCATCTTCGAAACTATTCAAATCAAGATTTTGATTTGGTCCGTTTTCAAAAATGCCATCAAGAATTTTTCTGCCACTGAGATCTTCAATGATGAAAGTGGTCTTATCTTTTAAACCATGGATTTGAAAAATACCTGAACCGGGATTGGGATTAATTTCGGGACTCGAATTTTTGATTAATCCTGAGTATTGAACCGCTGGACTATATCCAAGCAGAGTAAACCGGGAATTTGAATTAAGAGCATCTTCAGAAACAGAAAAAGGGAAAAGCAATTCGCTACCTACATTAAAACTGAAGCCTGATTCATTGTCCCGTAACTTCCATATTTTCCCTCCGAAAAGTTGTGCCCCCATCCTGATTTCTAGGAAGTAAGTACCTGCCGCATTTACCTTATAACCAAGATCCACACTATCAGCCTGAAGGAAATTTCGGGCTTGAATGCTTGATTTTCTACCTTCTGAACTTAAGGAAAATAGGCTTATGCCTGGATTTGTGATTTTATCCGCATCAAACTCAGTTTCAAAATACGGGTTGGCCTCAGGCATCCACCGGATTGCGGTTTCGTCGGCTTCATTTCCAGATCCCCTAAGGGTTATCCGCGCAATGTCTTCGGAATTGGAAACTGCTGTTCGTAGAAATAATGGATTTTGATTTGTGAGTGTCTTGGTGTTTTCGTCTATCAACAAACCGGCTCCGGAGGAACTGGCTTTAATAAAAAAGGCCTGTGATGAAGAAATGTATCGTCCTCCTCCATTTACCCCAACTCCAGAACCAGACGAGTAGGAAGCATATTGGTTTACATTCCAAAAATGAACCTGAGCATCTACCTGAGATCTAGTAAATTCATGCCAGTCCACCTCACAGGGATATGGATTTGATATTAGATTCCAGCCGCCGCCACCATATCCGTTAGGAGTAAAGGAAATATTGAAAGAATAGGGTCCACTGATAATCTCACCCCGGTTTTCAAATACTGGTTGGGAATTAAAAAAAGACTGATTCAGAAATACCCTGTAACCTTTACCAATACGGATTGAATCAGAAGTTTGTTCCCAGCCGTTAATTTGATCATCGAGATTTATGGACCCACCTTCATTGTGCAGGTATAAGAAATTAGGAAGAATCAGAAAATCATCGGCCCAATCGTTTTGAGTTTGTTTTTTAATAGGAGTACCCATTAAATGCCAGGAAGCCGTTCCTCCTGCCACATATCTTTGAATTGATAATTTCCCTTCAATAGAGGCTGCCGATTCAATTTTGGCAATCCTTGCAGTACCGGTGCTACTACTTTTCAAAACCAGTTTGTCGGATGTTTGAAAATTACCTGCCCAAAGTTTCAGGGTTCCTAGTAATTCCGTCGGATAAGTGATTTTTGCACCAAAGGCATTGTCAAGACTCAGGTCTGCGAATGTTCCTTCTATTTCCTGCAAAGTATCACCTGTAAGATAAATCTCCCCGGAAATTCGGTTGGTATAGCAATAGGCATTTCCACAAACTTCTACTCTGGAGGTTGGAAAAAACTTCTTTCCTGTCAGCACCGTTAGGTTCCTGCAATTGAATCCTGCTATTTGATAATTGCCTACAATCAAAGCATCAAAATTGCAATCTGGATCGCCATAATCCCAATCGGCACCATACCAAATGGTAAGCTCCAGAGGATTATCCAGAAGCCGCATTATTCTGTTCTTACCCACAGAATCGAATCTGGTAAAATCTCCAACAATGATGAGGTTTCCGGAAGTATCCCTTCGAAGAGAAAAAACCGGACCATTTCCACCAATACCGTTTCCAATCGTAAGGTCCTTGCTTCCTTTTGGTTTCAGTCTGATTACGCCTCCTCGACCTACGCCCGCTTTGGCACCACCAATTCGCCCCACAAGATTTATGCTCCTTCTAACCGAATCAACCAGAATGTCATAAACTTCCCCATCAACATTGTCGCCGGGTTTAAAACTGGTATCTGGAAGTCCAATGAAAGAAGTCTTGACAATATTCTTGTAAATCAATCCATTATATTGAGAAAACAGACCTGCAGCAAATACTTCTCTTCGATGGGTAATAAATATTGAACGCACTCTGCCGCCCTGATTCATCCCGGGGCCTATGTTTAAACTTGTTTGAAAAAAACCGCTTGGATTTAGGCAAACTATGCCTTTCCTAGGAATATTGTTGAAGGAAGAAAAATCACCTCCCACATAAATTAGGGAATCCTTGTAAAGCCGAATGCAGCGAACAGGTCCGTTGAAACCTGTTCCTATATTGAATGTATTGTCGATTGACCCGTCTGGTAGAAGGCGAACCAAGCCTACATTGGTTTGTCCACCAAATGTATAAAAATTGCCTCCAACAAGAATTTTCCCGTCCGGCTGCACAGCGATACATAAAACAGAGTCGCTGGTACCAGAAGTAACGAAACCATTGTCCAGATTACCATTTGGCATTAGCCTAACTAAGCCCTTTTTTGAAGCATCATTGAAAATAGAAAATTTTCCTCCTGCCAAAATTCTACCATCGGGCTGAACTGCAATTGCATGAATGCTTCCATCAACCCCATTTAAAGGATTGAAGCTTGCATCAACATTCCCATTTTCAAGTAAGCGGGTAATCCCATTCCGAAAATTTGAGTTGAAGTAACCAAATTCTCCTCCAACCAATATCCGGTTGTCCTTTTGAATTGCCAGGGCATGTGCCGGTCTATCAACACCCGAATTAAGAGTTAGTGGATTGGATACAAGTCCTGTGGGTGAAATCCTTGCGGCAAAAGCCCTGGAAGTATTGTCGAATTTTCGAAAGTTGCCTCCGACTACAAAGCCTCCGTTTGACTCAGTTGTAATGCAGGTAATTTCATCGGTGGCTCCATAACCGTTCGCAAAAATAGGATCGAGGCCGCCACTTGTAAGGTTGTTTATTCTCGCAATTCTGCCTCTGACTGAGGAATTGATGGAGGTGAAATTTCCAACAACTACCAGGCTGGAACCAGTAACCAGAATCTGACGGATGGCTTCGGTAGCCGGTACTTGGGCATTAAAACCCGCATTAAACGAATTTGTACTAAAATCAAACCGAGCAAGATTTGAAATTGGCGTATTGTCACTGATGCTGAAAAGCCCGCCTACAACTATACTCAAATTTCCAGGTAGGAGTTTTATGTCGTTGATTGTTCCGGTGATATTCGTGGGAATCACAGAGACATCCACATTGCCTTGGGCTGTAAGTCTTACCAATGCCTTGGGCCCGGTTACCCCGTTAAATATGTTGTTGAATTGGCCACCAACAAAGAAAAAGGACTGATTGGGACCGACCTCAATTGAAGTTACTACCCCACCGGCTCCGACACCGCCAGAACCTGCGTTAAATGTAGAATTCAAGCTTCCATCCGGATTGAGTTTAACCACAGAAGCTCGATTAAATCCATTGTATAATATGAAATTTCCAGCAATGTAAATACTGCCATCAGCCATTAATTTCACATCATTTACCACGGCATCTGGTCCATTGGCAATATTGGCATTAAATGCTAAATCTACGCTTCCATTCGAGTTTAGTCTTACAATCCTTTTCGCTGGAAGCGTATTACAATCTGTAAAGGAACCAACAACAATGATTTTTCCATCAGGCTGAATTATCGCTTTTAAAGGAACACCACCACCAAATGATGCATTGAATGAATAATCAACTGGTGCCGCCGGACCTGGACTTGTCCCAAAAAGTCTTACTGCATTTTTTCGGACCTGTCCATTGTACCGGGTAAAATTCCCAAACAGAATAATTTTAGAATCATTCTGTGCAACAATCGAATTGACAGAACCATTCGGGCCGTCTCCATACCCATTACCCGTATCAAGCGGGTTAAAATTGACATCCGCAGTTATCTGAGAATAAACAGAACCTGAAAGGAAAAAAATGAGGAGAACTGAAAGGAAAACAATGCACCTCTTAAAGTGTAATTGCTTTTCCATAGGCAATTGGGGTTAATGGATGAACGATTTAAATTTGAATAATTCAATTTGGTATTCTGGTTTACAATGTAAAAACCTATTTTGAAACTCCAGCAATTTTTTTCGAAAATTTATTGAGTTCATCGTCCCCAAAGTCCAGGTGGGTGACCATCCTCACCGCGTTTGGACCAAAAGTGGCACAGCCAATTCCAAGTTTTGCTGCAGCAGCTACCCATTCAGAGGATTTCCCCCACATAGAATCCACATAGAAGATTACGATATTCGTTTCAACTGGCATTATTTGGGAAACCTCAGGTCTGCTAAGGAGAATTGAAGCAATTGTTTCAGCTCTTTTATGATCATCCGCAAGCCTGCTTACGTGGTTTTTTAAGGCAAAAAGTCCAGCGGCTGCCATGTATCCGGACTGCCTCCAGCCACCGCCCCAACGCTTTCTAACCCTGGTTGCCTGATGTATTAGATCTTTACTACCCAACAAAACAGAACCCATTGGAGCACCAAGTCCTTTTGAAAGACAAATTGAGATTGAGTCGAATAGCTTTCCGAAAGTTTCTGGCTTTTCATTTTGAAATACCATTGCATTAAAGAGTCTGGCCCCATCAAGGTGAAGAGTCAATTTGCGATTGGTACAAAGCGTTCTGATTTTTTCAATTTCAGCAACATCATAACAACTACCTCCGCCTTTATTCACTGTGTTTTCCAGTGTTACAATTTTGCTTGTTGGAAAATGTGGATTATCTTCCTTGATAACTGATTTCACCAGCTCGGCGCTGATCCGGCCACGATCACCCTTAACCAATTGAACTGCAGTACCAGAATTGGAAGCAAT
>CAMDMI010000037.1 GCA_945902135.1 Spirosoma fluviale | reverse complement strand
CGGCTTATGAAGACTTCTGATTTTGTCCTGCGAAACCATTTTTTTACATTCTCAGTTTTCTTCTTTTCCAAGGTTGCCGCCTGAATTTTCTGATAATCCTGGGCCAGATTGGCTTCGTGCGGCAGCAATTTACTTTTGAAGTACAATATCCTTGCGCCGCGTTTTCCATCCTCCGATTTGTATGGCAGGGCTTTTGTGTATTGGCCTGGCTTTAATGTATCGATTGTAAAGAAAACGCCTGGATCAAGGTTTTCTGTTGCGATTCGGGTACTTCCTGTTTGCGGGTCAGTAAAAAATCCACCATTGGATCCGGTTTCCTTGTCTTCGGAAAACTTCTTGGCAGCCTCACCAAAACTTATGCTGTCCGCCATCAAGGCTGTTCGGATGCTGTCCAGTTTGTGAAATGCCGCCATTTGGTCTTCTTCATCCGATTCTGGTCTGATGAGAATGTGCCGGGAATTGTATTCATTTCCTTTTTTCTCGATCAGTTGAATCAGATGGTAACCAAAAGCAGATTCTACGATTTCGCTAAGTCCCAAAGGCTCAAGTTTTAATGCCGCTGATTCATATTCAGGAACCATTGCTCCCTTGGCCCAAAAACCCAGACTACCTCCTTCTTTGGCAGAGCCCGGATCCTGAGAATAGGCCCTGGCCAAAAAACTAAAATCTTCTCCGTTCTGAACCCTTGCTTTAAGGTCTTCCAGTTTTTGACGGGCAACTTGCTTGCTTTTTCTGCTTACCTGACTGAAGCGAATTATCTGCCCAACTTCTACTTCGGTAGAAAAAAATGGAAGCGAGTCTTTCGGAATGTCATTGAAAAAACGCTTTACCTCGTTGGGTGTCACTTTGATGTTCTTGCTGATGCCTTCCTGAATTTTTTGAACCAGCAGCTGGTCGCGTACTTCTTTTTTGAGCTCTGCTTTAAACTGCTCAATGGATTTCTTATAATATTCTTCCAGCTTTTCCTTCGAACCAATGGCCTGAATCATGTAAGCCATTCGCCTGCCGAGCTGGTCTTCGAGAACATTGTCTTCCACCGTTACGGAATCAATGTCCGCCTTAGCAAGCATCATCTTATTGATGAGCAATTGTTCAAAAACCTTGCATTTCAGCGTAGCGCTGGGAACTCCCTGATTTTGTTGCTTTGCCTGAAGATAGCCCAGCTCTACCTCTGATTTAAGGAGAATCTGATTGTCTACCCTAGCCACAATCTTATCTGCTACCGGGTTGCCTGTATATTGTGACATACAAGGCGAGACCAATAATGTCATCAGCAAAACGGAAGCTGATTGAAGAAGAAAGACTGTCTTATTCTTAATCGTCATTCGGGTTTTTTAAACGACAAAGGCGAACCTGCAGGAGGCTCGCCCATTGTGATTTTGTATTTTTCTAGAATTACTTGGTAATCAACTTTTTTACAAGTGCTTCGTCGATGGCAATGGTGTTTTTGGCTTTCATGCTGTCAATCCATTCCTTTTCCAAGAAGTTCTGGTAATCAGAAATAACGGCTCCTCTTGCTTCCTCAAAGGTTTTAGTCCTTGGGCTTTCAATGGCATCCACTACGATGTAGTTCAATCGGCCATTATTCTCAACCGTATAGGTTCCAGGCTTCCATGTTTTTAGCATGTCAAGCGTCTTGTTTTCTTCTTTTTGAAACAAACCTTCGGTCACATTTAAACTAAGCGGTTCTGCAGCGGATGCCAGTCTTTCCATGATTTTTGGAGAGTTGGAAAACACTTTAAAAGTTACTCTGCGGCTTTCGCCTTCAGTTGCTAGGAAGTGGGTTTTGCCAGAATCCCTCACCGAAATTCGGCTTCTTTCTACGCCAAGAGCTACCAGCGAATCTGCAACATGGTTGGCGCGCTTAAGTGCCACAGAAGCTTTTTCATCTTTGGCAGCAAATCCTGAAATTTCTACTGAAAGTGATTTGTCGCGTTTGAGGTTGTCTGAATGTGCTTTCAATGAAATTACATTGCTCATACCTTGAAAAGCATTTTTTGCAACAAAACGGATTGCATCAAATTTCAGGTCTGTAACTTCAAACTTACCCTGGGATAATTTTGCCCTAACGTTGTCAAGCACTTTTGGATTTGCACAAGAGTAAATGGTGGCCTTAACACGCTCATTCCAGGCATATTTCGCTGTGTTGCTGCTATGGAATTTCTTCAGCCCAGCTGTGTCTTCCAAAGCTTTGGTCCAAACTTTCTGGTCCATTAAAGTAAAGAGCAAAATGCCATCACGATATTCCTTTACAAGCATACGGTAGTCCTCATACTTGTCGGCAAGGTGACTTTCTTCATAATCCAGAACACACTCATCAGAAAAATCATTGAAAAGAAGTTTCATTTGATAATCGAGTGCCTTAGACTGAGTTACCTGTTGCTTTTTTTCCGCATATTTCCAGAAATCACGAAGTGTGAATTTCTTTTCCTTGATGCTCAAAATCTTTTCATCAAGTTTTTTATCCGCCATGTCAAATTTCCACTTTCCATTGGCAAGATTGGTGTCGGCTTTTGAGAATGCATAAGCCATCAGCATCTTGTTTTCACTGCTACCATTTTCTTTGCGAAGCTTGGCAATCAGATATATTCTGTTGAGTTCTGACCTTGAATCTTTGGAAACCTTGCTTTCGAGTGAAGATTTCAAATCCTCAAATGGTTCAAGGGTTTTGCGGTTCACCAACTTCACAATATGCCATCCATAAGGTGTTTGGAAAGGCTCGGAGTACTTACCGGTATCTTTCAGCGCGAAGGTTGCATTCTCAAAAGAAGGAGTCATTGTGCCAGTTCCGAATGGAGGCAAAATACCACCTTTGGTTTTTGAACCGGAATGGTCGGAAAACTCAAGGACTAGGCTGGAAAAATTTCCGCCTTTTTTGAGTTTGTCATAAATGTCGTAAATCTTCTTTCTTGCTGCGATTGAATCTTCTGCCGGCATTCCAGGATTTGCATTCACCATAATGTGGGCCGCTGTTACCTGACCCTGAGATGGTCTGCGGTCAATAACTTTCAGAATATGATAGCCAAACTGTGTGCGAATTGGATTTGAGATAGATCCTTTTGCGGTTTTGTAAGAGGCATCCTCAAATGGATAAACCATCTGCATGGCGGTAAAATAACCAAGATTCCCATCGTTGTATTTTGCTGATGGATCTTCTGAATTTTCTTTGGCAACTTTGTCGAATGCTTCACCACCGAGAATTCTTCTCCTCAAATCCATAATTTTATTGTAAGCCGAAAGGGTGTCTTTTGGATCAGCCTTCGGGTCGCACTTGACCAGGATGTGGGCAGCACTTACCTCCTCCTTCATGCGCTCATAAGCTTCATTTACAAGCTTTTGAGTAACTGATTTATCGGTTAGATAAGGCTTTGCCAATTGCTTGCGGTAACCTTCAAGTTCACGCTTGAAAGAGTTTGTGGTATCGAGACCTTCTTTCTCAGCATCCATTACTTTCAGCTTGAAATTCACATAAAGGTCCACATACTCCTTCACACTTTTTTCAGTGTTGGCATCGGAGGCGTTGGAGTTATTTTTGTTGTACACATACCTGAATTCGCGGAATGGTACAGTCGTTTTTCCGATGCTTATGATGGATTTTTCATCTTCGGAAATCGCTCCAACAACTGGTTTACTGACAGGTTTTTTTGCGGTCGCTGCTTTTTTCTGTGCCTGAGAAGGAATTGAGGCCAGCAATGGCATCAAAAAAATGAAAGGCAAGCTTCTGAGAATCAACATATTTTTGTTTACTCTATGTCCATAAAAATTGTGGTGCAAGGATAAGAAAAAAGGCGTTCAATTGGTAGTACAAATTTGACTTAATAATTGACTCACTTGTCGCTTGGCCGCGGCTTAATCGGCTTGCCAAGGTTTTGGGGAAAGGCGATTTTCTTTACTTTCTTTGCAGCTTAGTTTTCAATGAGAATCGCCGCCGTAGACATTGGCTCCAATGCCATCCGACTTCAGGTTTCTACCCTTATCCGCTACAACGGAAAGGATACCATCAAAAACCTTGAATACATCCGGTTCCCGCTCCGATTGGGTCAGGATGTTTTTAATTCTGGTAGTGTTCTTCCACAAACTGCTGATAAGTTTGTTGCCCTGATGAAGGCCTTCGGAATCATGCTTGATTTATACGAAGTTTCGGCTTACCGCGTGTGTGCCACCTCGGCTTTCCGGGATGCTAAAAATGGTCCTGAATTGGTAAAGAGAACGCTGGCAGAAACCGGAATTCAAATTGAAATAATCAGTGGTGAGGAGGAAGCTACTCTACTTGGCCTGGCTCTTTCTCGAATTGTAGAAAATGGAACTTTCATTCACATTGATGTGGGCGGCGGAAGTACCGAGCTCAATCTCTATAGCGACAAAGAAAAAAGAGCATCAGAATCATTTAAACTTGGTTCTGTACGAAATATGTCCGGTAGAATTTCTACTTCCGAATGGCTTCATATGGAATCTTGGTTGAAGAAAAATATGCAGCACTTACACATGCCGGTAACTGCCATTGGAACAGGTGGCAACATTTCAAAGCTTTACGACCTTTGCGGACTCAAGAAAAAGAAATTGAAGTCTTTAAGCCTTTCAGAGCTGCAGGATGTGCATTTGATGGTTTCGCGCATGAGTGTGGAAGAGCGGATTCATCAGCTGATGCTCAATCCAGATAGGGCGGATGTAATCGTTCCAGCATCGGAAATTTACCTGCAAACCATGCAGTTGGCCAGGGCCAAAAAGATTTTGATTCCGGATCTCGGTCTGAAGGATGGCATTCTGGAAACCCAATACCAGCTTGTGAAGGATCAAATCCCAACTTATTCGTCACCTAATTGAACTTTCAATAATTATACACTAAATGAGTAATACTAAAACCGTTTACATTGTCTCCGCCATGCGCACGCCGATTGGCAGTTTCGGCGGCATTCTTAGTCCATTTACGGCCATTCAACTTGGTGGCATTGCCTTAAAAGGTGCCCTTGAAAAGGCCGGCATTCCTGCATCAGAAGTTCAGGAAGTTATCATGGGAAATGTGGTTTCATCAAACCTTGGACAGGCTCCTGCCCGTCAGGCTGCCCTTGCTGCGGGTATTCCCGATACCGTTCCTTGCACAACTGTGAATAAAGTGTGTGCTTCCGGCACCAAGGCCGCTATGTATGGCGCACAGGCAATTATGCTCGGACAAGCCGATGTGGTGGCTGTTGGTGGAATGGAAAGCATGAGCAATATTCCCTATTACATTCCCAAGGCTCGTTTTGGGTATAAATACGGCAATGGCGAACTCGTGGATGGCCTTGAAAAAGATGGCCTTCAGGATGTGTATCAGCGCAAAGCCATGGGTGTTTTTGCGGATGCAACTGCCGCCCACTATGGCATTAGCCGCCAAGACCAGGACAATTTCGCCATCAATTCATACAAGAAATCTGCAGCTTCTGCGGCTTCCGGACATTTTCTGAATGAAATTGTACCGGTTGCAATCCCTCAGAAAAAAGGTGAGCCTCTAATGCTTGCTGAGGATGAGGAATTTAAAAATGTATTTTTCGATAAAATCCCCGGACTCAGACCGGCTTTCACTCCGGATGGAACCGTAACTGCAGCGAATGCTTCTACCATAAACGATGGTGCAGCTGCTTTGATTCTTGCAAGTGAGGATGCTGTCAAGCGTCTTGGACTTAAGCCGATTGCGAGAATTGTTTCGTTTTCAGATGGGGAGCATGCACCGGAATGGTTTACCACTGCCCCAACGATTTCTGTGCCAAAGGCCATTGGCCTCGCCGGACTTACACTTTCAGACATGGATTATTTCGAAATCAACGAGGCCTTCTCTGTAGTGCCATTGGTTTTCGAGAAAATTCTTGGTGTATCGGATGAAAAAATGAATGTTTCAGGTGGCGCGGTTTCGCTGGGTCATCCACTCGGAGCTTCAGGCGCAAGAATCATCACTACACTTTGCAATGTGCTTTCGGCCAAAGGCGCTAAGTATGGCGTTGTGGGTATTTGCAATGGGGGAGGAGGCTCCTCGGCAATGGTCATCGAGCGGGTATAAATTCCGAAATGAAGGAAGAAGACTGGCAAACCGGATTCATTGAATATGGGCCATGCCGGCTTGAGTACAAGACACTGGAAAAATTAAACCGGCCATGGATGGTTTTCATCCACGGTTATGGACAGGATTTTCGAAGTTTTTCGCCTGTTTATGAAGTTCTTGGAAACAAGTATTCTTTCCTGAGCCTGCATATTTTTTATCATGGGGAGAGCACAATCAAAGGCTCTTCCCCATTGAAACCTTCCGACTGGAAAAAAGTAGTCGAGCTGCTGTTCGACAAACTTGAAATTGACCAAGCATACTGGATGGGCTTTAGCATGGGGGCTAAGTTTTTGCTGAAAGCCTATGAATTGCTGCCATCACTTTTTTCGGGAATTTCTTTGTTCGCTCCGGATGGTTTGGTGATGAATCCTTGGTATAAATTTGCTACCGGAACTATTCCCGGAAGATTACTGCTTCAATTTTTAATCCAAGCATTTCCTGTTTTTAGAATATTTGTAAAAACAATTGTGCGTTTAGGCTTGCTCCGTGATTCTATGGGGCGTTTCGCAATGTCAGAATTGGCTTATCCTGAAGGGAGGAATCGGGTGCTTTGGACCTGGTTGGGTTTTCGGAATCTTTGGCCTGAAATTCAAATCCTTCGCTCAAATGCAAAAAAAAACTCAATCCCAATTTTGCTTGTTCTGGGCAAATATGACGGCATTATTCCGCTCAAGCGGTTTTCTCAGATTGGAAAAAAAATACCAACAGTAGACTGGCTAATTCTGGACACAGGCCATGCAGGCTTGCTGGCAAAATTTGCGGCCTATCTCGCCAAAAAATCCTAAGGCCTTTTTTCAACCTTCACGATTTCACCGGTTTTCAGAATTGGCTCATTCTTTCCATTGATCTGAAGAAACCGCTCAACTTTCATTCCGAATTTTCTGGCAATGCCATAGCAAGATTCGCCTGCCATCACCTGGTAAGATTCCACAACTGCCGTTTCATTGGGCATTTTGTTCATCTCAACTCCAGCTACTTTTTCCTGGGGTTTTTCGGCTTTGGGCTGAAAGTTAGTCTGAAGCTTTCTTTCAAGATAAATCTTCCTTCCTGCCATCAGGTTTTGGTCATTTCCATTCCAAGCCTGAAGGCTGTCGAGTGATTTGTGGTAATGCCGGCTGATGCGGTACCAGGTCATGCCTTCAAGCGCGGTAATGCTTCCTTCAACAATTTCTGGCATTACGAGGGCCGCTTTTTCTGGCTTTGGCTCTTCTAGCTTTTCGGTAAGCACCGGAGAATTACTGGAAGATACAATGGCAACTTGCTCTGGTTCTACTGGTGTTTGATTTTGCGAACCAATGCTTGGATTTTCAACCACTGGCTTCGGCTCATCTGGCTTAATTTCTGATTCTACTTTTGCTGTAAGCGCAACTTCTGCAGGACTAATTGTAGTTTCTGTTTGGGGAAGGCTGTCCTTGCCGATGATCGCCATTGCCCTAGCTTCGGCTTTTTTCATTCTCGCAGAATCTATCCGCTTTTCTGCAATGGCATTGGTTTGTAAAACTGGCGCTTTCGAGGCCTGAGGTTTTGCAGGTTCAGCCACCGCTTCAAATCGGATTGGCTCATCTTCCGGGCGGATGTGACGCAGCCACAAAACCCTGCCTGGCTTCAGTTTTTCAGGCCTCTGCATCCGGTTTTTGGCCATGAGTGATTTCATTCTGAGGCCATATTTTTGGGCAACTTCCCAAAGGGTCTCGCCATGTTGAACCGT
Organism: Spirosoma fluviale; assembly: GCA_945902135.1. Classification (GTDB taxonomy): domain Bacteria; phylum Bacteroidota; class Bacteroidia; order Cytophagales; family Flexibacteraceae; genus CAMDMI01. The sequence goes on along the minus strand of CAMDMI010000037.1, from coordinate 10,184 downwards.
ATGGAAAGGAATTTTAGCCTTGTTTTTCTTGTTGTCTGCGTAATACACTTCACCCGGAACAATCGGGTCAAAAATCCGCAGGTCATTGTATTGGAGGAATTCATCCCGTCCAATGCCTGCCAGCAATGCAAGTCTGGAAGAGTTGTCGCCCTTCTTGGCCTCAATGGCTTTTATTCCGTTCCAGTCAAAGAATACAGGGATTTCTGTTTTGCCATCGGCCAATAAAACCGGTTCGGATTGGGTTACCGGTTTTTCAATCAAGCCAAAGAGCATTTTCTCTCTCCATGGTTCAAGCTTATCAACCGAAGGAGAAGCCCGCACATAAACCGGCGAGTCGAAAACAACACCATCTTCAGGCTTGATGGGCAGGATAATTGTATAGTCGCGGTCGCCGGGAACATAGCCTTTCAGCACCCAGCGGTTGTAAAATTGAAGTTGGTCGAGCGGGTAGTTTGTTTCTTTTGAAATTTGCTCAAGGGTTTTGTTTTCACATTCCGCAAACTCCTGAATTCTGAGGTTCGGACTTGCAGTATTTCTATACAAATGCGGCTCAAAGGCAATTTTATGGGCAATAAATTTCAGGATGTACCAATGGGTGTTTTCATCAATATCCAGGGTTTTGGATCCAATTTTTTCGGGATTGATCAGGGCTTTCGCACCGCCTAGTCCGGCATAATAGCCCAAAAGTGAATACACCCAGTTCTGCATGTAATTGTTGTGCCGGATTAAATACTTGGCAGCCGACTTGGAAGCTGGAACGATGGCCATGCGCTCGTCAATTTCTTCATCAACCCTGAGACCCATTTCCAAGGCAGTTTCTTTTTTGAACTGCCAGTATCCTACTGCATTGGATGTGCTTACAAGGTGAGAAACCAAGCTTGATTCCTGAATGACCAGATACTTGAAATCATCTGGAAGTCCCTCTTCCTGAAAAATTCTCTCTACAATTGGCAGATAGGCATCGGCCCTGTCCACCATCTGTCTGAAATATTTATTGTTGGAAACAAGCTTGCTTACATAGGTTGTAAGCGTGGTTTTTGCGCCTTCCTGGATATGCAATTCCATGTCGGCAACTTTGATGCGGTCTGGTATCTGCACCTGCATTTGTGCGGAACCAGAGGTTGGCGCCAAGGAAAGCGTCAGGGCTAAAGTGGTAAAAATAAGTCTCAAAACAGATAGGGTTTCATGTAATGGTGCAACAAAGGTGAGTCAAAGAATTGACTCTGTGTTGTGTTACTTTTTAAAATTGCTTACATGCCTGCCACAATTGCATAAAAAAAGACCGGCACTTATGCACCGGTCTAATTGAGAAAAAACTGGATGGTTTTACTTTTTCAAAAGTCTTTGGGTCGGAAGTCCCTCTATGCTAAGAATATAAAGTCCATTTCCAAGTTCTGTTGTTTCAATGCTGTTTTGGCCTTTCTTCAATTGGCCTTCCATTACGACCTTTCCGAGAACTGAAATCAAGCGGAATTTTGTACCCTTTTGGCTTTCAATCATCAAATTGCTGGTGAAAGGATTCGGGTAAGCTACGGTTTCAGCTACCAAACTGATTTCTTCAAGGGAGGTTATCACACAACTTGAGGCGCACTGGTCCCAACAATAGGTCAAATTGCTGCTGGCTGCCGGAATCAACAAAGTGCGGTTGATATTTCCGCCACCATCATCAATGCCACAGTTTCCGTTAACGATGGCCGAGCCTGTTCCACCTTCGTTCTGTCCCCAGTTACCGTTTACAAATTTGTATTGCTGCGTCTTACCAATGGAAGTATCAGCGTAAGTAACAGTGATGGTCCAGATATTGTTCCCTGAATTGGTCATTCTTGAAGCAGTATCGGTCGGCGTCCAGTTTACCATGTTTGTTCCGTTTACCTTGGCACCACGGTCTGCGAAGTTACCGGCGATGCGAATGCCATTGCCAGCAATTGTGTTACCGGCAGCGATGTAGTTTGTGACATCTACTTTATATGTGATATCAACGGTCTGCACTGGTGTACCTGGTTGGGTAGTAAAGGAAATTTCTGTTCCATAACTTGTTCCAGCCGAATTGGTGGCAAATGCCCTTGCATAATAAAGCGTTGCCGGAGCAAGACCGCTAAGATTTGCCGTGAAACTTCCTTCGCCAGTTCCGGCATTTGACACGGAATTGGCTACCGTTGGGTTTTGGCTAGTGCCATAACAAACACCGCGGGCGGTGATGCTTGAGCCCGTTGCAGTTCCGGCAATGCTTGCTGTGTTTGCAGTGATGGCAGTTGCTGAAGCAGCGGTTGTTACAACCGGCACTGTTGGTAAAGTTGCACAAGCCGTGCACTGATCCCAGCAGTAGGAGTAAACTTGTTGTGTTGAAGGGATGAGAAGCAAGCGATTTACATTTCCACCCGGATCTGAAATTCCACAACCTCCGCTTGCGATGGTGTTGGTTGGGTCTATTCCTTCATTTGTGCCCCAGTCATTGTTCACAAATTTATAAAGTTGTCCCTTTGCAATGGAAGTGTCTGGGTAGGTGATGGTGATGGACCAGATGTTGTTTCCGGTATTGGTCATGGCGGAGGCTGCGTCTGTTGGCGTCCAGTTTACCATGTTGGTTCCGTTTACCTTGGCACCACGGTCTGCGAAGTTGCCGGCAATCCGGATTCCGCCTGCGCCAATGGCAGTTCCGCCTGCGATGTAATTGGTGACATCTACTTTATAAGTGACATTGACGGTCTGCACCGGTGTGCCGGGTAGGGTTGTAAATGAAATCTGGCTTCCATAAGAAGTGCCAGTTGTGTTGGTGGCAAATGCCCTTGCATAGTAAAGCGTTGCAGGAGAAAGGCCACTGATGTTTGCGGTAAAACTTCCTTCACCAATTCCGGCATCTGACACGGTATTGGCAATGGTTGGGTTTTGCGTAGTGCCATAACAAACCCCGCGGGCGGTGATGCCGGTTCCTGTTGCGGTTCCTGAAATGGATGCAGAGTTGGCAGTAATAGCCGTTGCGGCTGCCGCCGATGTCACGACCGGCGCTGCTGGTGAAGTTGCGCAAGCGGTGCACTGATCCCAGCAATAAGTCAGGGTTTGGGCTGTGGAAGGAACAACATAGGTCCGGTTAATATTTCCGGCACCATCATCAACTCCACAGTTTCCGGTGACAATGGCCGAGCCTGTTCCGCCTTCGTTTGTGCCCCAATCGTTGTTTACAAATTTGTAAGTAAGTGTTTGGCCGGTGGAATTGCTTGGGAATGTAATGTCGGTGGACCAGATGTTATTTCCTTCATCATTCATGCCGGAAAATGCATTTGAAGGCGTCCAATTTACCATGGCATTTCCGTTCACACTTGCCCCACGGTCTGCGAAGTTTCCTGCAATCCGAATGCCATTTGGCCCCAGCGTATTTCCAGCAGTGATGTAATTGCTGATGTCTACTTTAAATGTAATGGTGATGCCCTGCGGCTGTGCTGTCTGGGTGGTAAATGAAATTTGATTTCCATAGGAAGTTCCTGCTGGTCCGCTTCCGAATGCCCTTGCGTAATAATTTGTATTAGGAGTAAGACCTGTTAGGTTGGAAGTAAAATTTCCGGATCCTGATCCGGCATTTGCCACTGAATCGGACATGCTTGGATTTTGATTGATTGAAAAACAAACACCCCTTGAAGTAATATTGGTTCCTGTAACAGAGCCTGAAACATCAGCTGTACTAGAACCTAAATTGGAGGAAGTTCCAGTAGTGGCAACAATATCCAGGGATGGGAGGGTTGTGAAACTGATTTGGTTTCCATAACCTGTACCAGAAGAATTGGTCGCAAAAGCCCTGGCATAATAGGTTGTGGCGGACATAAGTCCACCCAGATTTGAATTGAAATCGCCAGCGCCATTTCCGGAGGATGCACTGGAATTGGCAATCGTCGGGTTTTGTGTGGTGGCATAGCAAATGCCCCGGGCAGTTATGCCAGTACCAGTGCATGAACCTGCTACAGTTGCAGAATTGGCCGTGATGGCCGTTGCTGGAGAAACCGTGCTTGCTGTTGGCAATGTGCCTGACTGCTGGCAGCTATTACAAGCATCCCAGAAAAAGCAAATTGTGGTATTGGCAGCGGGGATAACAAGGCTTCGGTTGATGTTGCCGGCGCCATCATCGACTCCACATCCGCCAGTGGCAATGGTAGAACCAGCAGCACCTTCGTTGGTTCCCCAATCGTTGTTTACAAATTTGTAGAACTGCGTCTGACCAACAGAAGTGGCCGGATAGGTCACAGAAATCGACCAGATGTTGTTGCCGGCATTGCTCATGCCGCACTGAACGGCGGAAGGCATCCAATCGGGCAAAGGAGAGTTCAATGCGCCAAAATTGCCGCCGATTCGAATTCCGCCTACACCCAAAGTAGCGCCGCCAGCCAGGTAATTGCTGATGTCAACCTTATAAGTGACAGTTACCTGTGCACTTGCCATGGTGATGGAAAACAGGCATGCGGCCAGAAATCCAAGGATTTGTTTGGAAAAAATCATGTTAACAGGGTAAAAGATATTACTTGATGAGATTGCACAAACCTCAGCAAAATCTTTCAACCTGAAAAATGAAGTTTATCGATTTCCCTAGCGGGCGGTAAGTCCACCGTCCACCACCAGTTCTGAACCGGTAGCGAAGGAAGATTCATCACTGGCCAGATAAAGAATGGCATAGGCCATTTCCATAGGAGAAGCCAGGCGGCCCATCGGGCAACTGTTTTTAATGAGTTCATGTCCGCCGGGGCCACCTACCATGTCTTTTGTCATGGGTGTTAAAACTCCGCCTGGATGAAGCGAATTTACCCTAATTCCATATTTGACAAACTCAATGGCCATGTCTTTTGATAGCAGTCTTAAACCGCCTTTGGATGCGGAATAGGCCGGTCCGTTTCCGCCGACAATGCCTGCAATGGAAGACACATTTACAATGCTGCCTCCCTGCATTTTGAGGAAAGGAAGTGCAGCTTTTACACCGAAAAAAGGTCCGCTCAGGTTGGTGGCCATAAACTTATGCCATTCCTCAATGCTGCAGTTTTCGGTATTGGTGCCAGCGTGAAATATGCCGGCATTGTTTACCAGAATGTCAATTTTCCCGAACAACAAGACCGCAGTTTCTACTACCTTTTTCCAGTCTTCCGGCGAGCTTACATCGTGCCGGAATCCTACCACTGCCGGACTGGAGCCTTTCGTCCATTCTTCAAGAATGTCGATATGGAGGTCTGTTGCCAAAACTGAAGCACCTTCTTCAGCGAACAACATGGCTGCTGCCTTTCCAATTCCTCCTGCTGCACCTGTTACAATCGCAGCTTTGCCTTCTAGTCTTTTCATAAGTTTATTCGTGAATTTCCATGAGCGCCTCCTCGGCTTTGTGAATATTGCGGATACCGTTTAGCAGCGAGTCGGGATTGAAAGAAATGCTGTCGATTCCCTCTTCCACCAGAAAATTGGCAAAATCCGGATAATCGCTTGGCGCCTGCCCGCAAAGGCCGATTTTCTTGCCGCATTTTTTTGCCTTGGCAATGGCGGTTGAAATCATCCATTTTACGGTTGAATTTCGTTCATCAAACAAATGGCTGATCAAATTAGAATCCCTGTCTATGCCGAGCGTAAGCTGTGTGAGGTCGTTTGATCCAATGGAAAATCCGTCAAAAATTGTTGCAAGCTCCTCCAGCTCAATTACATTGGATGGAATCTCAACCATTACATAAATTTCAAGCCCATTTTTTCCTTGTTTCAAGCCTTCATCCTCCATAATCTGGACAACTTTCCGCCCTTCTTCCGATGTCCTGCAAAAGGGCACCATCAGTTTGATGTTGGTCATGCCCATTTTTTCTCTGGCATATTTCATGGCCTCACATTCCATCCGGAATCCTTCTTTATACCAGGCATTGTAGTATCGGGATGCACCCCTGAAACCCAGCATTGGGTTTTCCTCCACGGGTTCAAAAAACTTTCCACCGGGCAGAGTGGCGTATTCATTGGTTTTGAAATCGCTCATCCGCACAATAACTTCTTTCGGATAGAAGGCTGCTGCTACCTGCGCCACAGACCTCGCCAGTTTGTCTACAAAATAGGCCCTTTTATCAGTCCAACCCCGAGTTTTGTAATCCACGATAATTTTATCTGCGCCTTCTGGCAAGGTTGAAAAATGCACCAATGCCATGGGATGTGCCGCAATGCAATTGTTTACAATGAATTCCATCCTCATCAATCCCACACCCGAATTTGGATAAAACGAAAGGTCCAAAGCCCTGTCTGGTTGCGAAAGTATCAGCATGGGTTTTGTGTGGGTTTCGGGGATGTCATCCAACCTGAATTCCCGCACTTCCCAGTCCAGAACGCCGTCATAAATTTTCCCGGTTTCGGCCTCGGCGCAACTCAGGGTAATCATTTGCCCATCCTTAAGTTGATCGGTGGCATTGTTGGTGCCTACCACGGCTGGAATTCCGAGTTCCCTTGCCACGATGGACGCGTGACTAGTACGGCCTCCCTTGTTGGTGATGATGCCAACGGCTTTTTTCAATAGCGGATTCCAATCTGGGTTGGTGGTGTCGGTGACAATGATGTCGCCTTGCCGCACTTTGTTAACATCCAGGGGAGAATTTACCAGACATGCTCTGCCGGTTACCACATTGTGCCCAACCGCTCTGCCCGAACAGATTTCTTTTGCCTTTACATGAACGGTGAACTCTTTGGCGGTTTTTCTGACTCGCAAAGAGTGAACTGTTTCCGGCCTTGCCTGCAAAATATAGAGGTTGTGGTCCAATCCGTCTAAAGCCCATTCTATGTCCATCGGACTTCCGAAATGGTCTTCAATGCCGATGCACCATTGAGAAAGTTCCTTTACCTGGTCGTCATTGAGCACCATTAGGTTTCGCTTGTCGGTTTCGGTTCGGATATTTTCAGTACTTGGTACCCTTGAAACGGAGGGTATTCCGTTCTCTGGCAGGACTTCCTTCTTTTGAGAATAAATCAAGGTAAGTTCTTTCAGACCGATTTTTTTTCGGATGATTGGGTCAAGTCCTTTTTTGAGGCTTGGTTTAAAAACGAGCGTTTCATCCGGTTCTACTTTTCCCTGAACAAGGTTTTCACCCAAGCCCCAGACGGAAGAAATGTGGATTACATCCCGGAATCCCGTTTCTGGGTCGAGTGTAAATGCCACCCCAGAACCACCCAAATCTGCACGCACCATTTTCTGTACCCCGCAGGACAATGCCACATCCATATGATTAAAGCCGTGGTCTTCCCGGTATTTGATGGCCCTGTCGTTAAACAAAGAAATGTAGCAGTCCTTTACTGCACTGAGCAAATCCTTTGAACCGGTGATATTGAGAAAAGAATCGTGTTGCCCTGCAAAACTGGCATCCCGCAAATCCTCTGCTGTGGCCGATGAGCGCACCGCAAGACTTGAGCCTGGATATTCTTTCATGAAATTGTCGTAGGCTTCTTTGATTTCATTGGCGAGTAATTCCGGGATGGAGGCCTCTGCGATGATGGTTCTGCATTGCTTCCCAATCTCAGTGAGGTTGCTCAGGTTTTCTTTGTCAAGTTTTCTGAGTACGCTGTCCAGTTTCTGAAACAGGCCATTTTGAGAAATGTAATACCGGAAAGCCGTGGAAGAAACGGCAAAACCATCTGGAATCCGAATGCCATGAAAACTCAGTGCGTTGAACATTTCGCCAAGGGCTGCATTTTTGCCACCTGCTTCTGGTATGTCTTTTTTGCCAATCGTGGCGAATGGGAGGATGAAACTGTTTTTCATAGGGTTCTGATGGGTGATTTCCCAAAAGTAAAAGTTCACCCATGCGCCTTTTCTGACCTCCGTCAATGCCATGGCTCATTGTTCTCAGTTGGCAGGTTTTAAATTATGCCAGGGCACCGCATTGGAAATCGTAGAGACGCCACCACGCCAGATCGTGGCAGGAATTTTGCGTCTCTACGCTGCCGTGCGCCTTTCCATTGATTGCATTTAACATGTGGGCAAACCCATGTGCTCGCCTCGCCGACAGGCGGGTTTACCCGTGGGTTAAACCTATGAGGTTTCGAAATACGCGTCAAACAAACCTCATAGGTTTTTTTGTTTTGGCACAGGCATAGGGTGAAGGTTCAGGTCTTGTTGGTGAAAAACACCAACGAAGGCGGCCAATTTTGTCTGCATCACGGATTAATCGGATTGAGGGATTTCGCGGATTTTTGTACAGTATCTGTGCTGAGAGTTAGGCGCAGCCGCTCTCAGTACGATAAATATGTAAGGGACTCTGTCCCAGGATGCCACAACCAATTGTCGGATTTTGTCAGCAATGGTAAACAGCCGCCGGAACGGAGTTCCTGCAAATATTTGCTAATCCTTAGAGTCGGCTTCGCCTAACTCACCGGATAGATCGGGGAGGAATTGATTCCGGGCAATCAGCGTAATCCGATTCATCGGCGTTTCTGCCATTTTTGACCAAGCTCATCCTGGATTGGTAAGCCGTATCAAAGTGAAGATTCTAAATCTGACGCTTTCTGAAGTCCGCTTCATGATGTTGGTACAGATGCATGTGAAAGGTGCTCAAATGGCCGAAATGCTAGGTGTAGGGCAAGAGGCCATCCGTTAAAACTGCTACCAGATAAGGCGAAAAATTGCCTCCAGGAGGGCGAAACGCTTGAGGAAATCATCCTTTCTGTCTGAAAATCAATACAGTAAAAATGTAACAAAATGTAACGGGATAATTTCCCGAACTGGTTTTTTATTTGCCATTAATGGTTTGAGCAATAAAGCCCTGACTTATTAAACCTTTTAAATCACACAAATTTATGTCGCATTTTTATGCTGGCTTGAGGGAATGGATTTCTTCAGAAGCCAATCAAAACCCAGATTCTTCCAAGAGGAAGTTTAAGGCTTTCTGGTTCCGAGAATCAAGAAGTTTTTACAAAACAATTGTGGTTTTACCATTTGCCTTTGGGCAATGCGCCAACAGCATGTGGACTTCGGAACGAATTATTAAATCTTTTGTTAAACCATAACACATCCAAAATGAAATCCTTGCAGGGAAACCTTCCTGTGTCGATGAAAATTCAGCTTGCCCGCTTGGTAACCTGTCGATTCTGAACCTTTTATTTTATTAAAAACCAACAAAATCCTTAATTGATTATGAACAAATCTATCCGAAAACTCGGTTTGATTGCCCTGCTTGGCATGGCAGTTTTCAAGCCATCTCAGCGATTGGCGGCTCAGGACATTCAGTCTTCTGCTGTTAAACAGATTGAATCGCTTAACGCCGAAAAGGAGGCCAGAACCATGGTCCAGAAAAAGCTGGATTCTCAGCTTTGGTATGCATTGAAAATGGCCCGTGGACAGGTCATAACTCCGCTGGTGAAAACACTTCAGGTTTCCCTCGAAAAAAATGCCGCAGGAAAGGTGCACATTGAGTTGTCTGCCAAAGTGAGTAAAACGCTGTTGGCCGACCTGGAAAAATTGGGCATGGAGATAGAAACATCGCTTGAAAAATACAACAGCATTTCCGGTTATGCTCCGGTTCTGGCAATGGAAAACATTGCTGCGTTGGCAGATGTACAGGTCGTGAAGCAATTGCACAAACCAATTAATAGTAGTCAGCAGGCTGAAATGCGCCTTCCGGAAAAGCCCTCCAAGTCGGATAGGTTCCGGGCGGCAGGTAAAGCACTGCGGAGCGCCCTGAAGCCGGGGATTTCAAATATTAGCAGAATCTCTGTTGGAGCTGTAACTTCTCAGGCAGACTCAACCCACAAGGCCTCGATGGCCAGAAAAGCATTTAATGTCAACGGTTCTGGTGTAAAAATTGGCGTGATTTCCGATAGCTACAACTTTAAAGGAGGGGCGTCAACGGATGTTGCTGCAGGCGAACTTCCTGGAACAAATAACCCATTAGGCTATACCACGCCGGTAATTGTGCGTTCTGATGATTTTTTTGGTCCAGCCACCGACGAGGGAAGGGCTATGCTGCAGCTTGTTCACGACATTGCGCCCGGAGCACAGCTTTATTTCGCAACTGCTAGGTATACACAATCCAATTACGCATCAGCCATCATTGATCTAAAGAATCAGGGATGCTCCATCATTGTAGATGATATTTCCTACTTGGATGAGGCCGTGTTTCAGGATGGACCCGTCGCCCGTGCTGTCAATGCAGTAACTGCATCTGGCGTTCTGTACTTTTCATCTGCCGGAAACAGTGGAA
>CAMDMI010000036.1 GCA_945902135.1 Spirosoma fluviale | reverse complement strand
GTTGAAAAAACTGAAGTAAATTCCATTTGGTAGAAATTTAGGAAAAAATCTAGGATATTAAGTTTCGCCATTTTTCTTGAGCCTTAAACATTTAAAGGCCACAATTTTTTTTGGCCTTTACAAGGAGTAATGTTCATCCTCCAGCCAGTTTTGAGGATTGTTCATGATGTAACTTGAAATGTCCCGGTAGGAATCCTCATTTCGGATGATGTGTTCGTAGTAGTTGCGTTGCCAGATTTTGTTTTCGAATGGTTCCCATCCATGAAATTTTACATTCCGGATAAATTCATTGGTTGTCATTGTTTTAAACCATTGAATTACAACATGTAGGGGCAAACCCATGTGTTTGCCCTTGTCAGACAATTTATCTGTTTTTTCTGGGCCGACCCGCCTGCCGGCGGGGCAATCACCCGGGTCGGTCCCTACGCAATCGATAGAATTTATATTTACATCGCCGGTTGCCGGAATTGCCCGGTTTTTCGGGCCGACACATAGGTCGGCCCCTACATTTTCAACAATTGCATGAAAATGATTCGGCATAATCTGAAATTCACCCAGTTTAATGTCTTGAAATTTTTCGGGGATTTTGTTCCACCATTGCTGCACAATTTCCCCGGCTGCATTCAATACCATTTTTCCATCCCGGATTTCCCCAAAAAGATTCTGCCTTTGGTGGCAAACAATGGTAACAAAATACCAAGCCGCGGATGCATAATCGTATCCGGGCAATCGAATCGAACGGCGGTTGGGTTTCATTATGGCAAGGTAAAAAATTGTTTTTCAATCAGGTAAGGGTAGAAAATTTTCTGCCTCTACGGTCAATTCAATAGTTCCATGAACATGATTTGGCGTGGTTGCGTCTCTCCTCAATTCAGGAAAAGACACTTTTCGCAAGCGGGCAGAAATGATTTTATTGCACCATAAAACAGCGGAGCGTTCTTGCGCTTTGAGTTTTAGCTTGGAATAAGGAATTTGAAAAACTTCCGAAGTTCAATATACTGATTATCAAAGTTTAAAATAATTCATCATGCAGATAAAAAGAAAATCAACCGCAATCTGGAACGGAACAGGAAAAGAAGGAATCGGAAGTTTGACATCTCAAAGTACAGTTTTGAATTCGGGGCAGTATGGTTTTAACTCACGCTTCGCCGACGGTATCGGTACCAACCCAGAGGAACTGATTGCCGCTGCGCATGCAGGCTGCTTCAGCATGAAGTTCGCCTTTAACCTGCAGGCAGCAGATTTTACAGCGGATGAAATCAAAACAGAATGCGAGGTGATTCTCGAAAACGGCAGCGTTACACACTCAAACCTGATCATTCAGGCCAAAATTCCAGGAATTACAGAAGAAAAGTTCCTCGAACTGGTAAATGATGCCAAGGAGAATTGTCCCATTTCCAAGCTGCTGAACTGTGAAATTTCGCTCGATGCCCATCTGAGCTGAACATCGCCATCATCGTAACCCGGTATTCCAAAAATGTAAGGGCGAATTTCGTCCCGCAAAAGGCGGACGAGACAGGTGTAATTTGCCATAAAAGCACCTGTTTGTGTAAATCTATTTCAGGACAAGACCATTCGATTCTCAGCAACTTCCGGCCGAAATTTTAAAGCAACAGGGCAGACTGGTTATCAGCTTTTTATCCAGAAAAGTCCGAAAGAATAAGGCAAGTGAAAAAAGTCCGGTATAGAAGTAAACCCGATGAATGATATTGCGCCTTATCACGTCACAATTCTTATTCTATGCGTCTGGTTTTAACTTTCCTTCTTTCTGCATTCAGCTTTTCCTTCATCCATGCCAACGATAAAAAGGGTTCTCCTCTTTTTTCAGAAGGAAATCCTTCATATGAAATGCGCCGCGAATGTGAGAATAAGATTAAAGTAATTCACTGGCTTCGGCTGAATGAAGATGAACTTCAGAATATCAGCAAGCATAAGCCCAAAACCCTGTCTTTAAATATTCCGCTTGTCGGCGGAAAAATCCTGCAGCTGGAATTGCAGTCATCCTCCGTGGAAAGTCCTGCTTTCCAGATTCGTGCTAGCGGGGGAAATAGCTACAGCAAAGTCTGGCAAAAACCGCTTCAGTTCCGGGGAACAGTAGTGGGTGAAAAGTCATCTCTGGCTGCCATCAGCATCAGTTCAACCGAGATTTCCGGCATCATTTCCTTTGGAGAAGGCAATTACAACCTCGTGAAACTGAAAGACGGCAGCCGTAACCTGTACGCCCTTTTCAACGACCGCGGCATCCGGGAGGAAAATCCATTCCGATGTCACAGTGATGAAGTGCAGGAGAGAATTCAGCATTCTGCAAAAAAACTACTTCAGAATCAGAGCAGTCCGCAGTCGGGCAACTGCCGGAGAGTAGATATTTTCTTCGAGTGTGATTACAAAATGTTTCAGGACAATGGCGGTACGGTGGCTGGTACGGTTAATTACCTGGAATCTATGTTCAATGTGGTGGCAGGAATTTATGCCCAGGAAGGCATCAATATCCGGATATCGGAGGTGTTTGTGCATTCGCAGCCGGACAACTATCCCTACGCCACCTCTTTTGAAGCCTTGTATGCCTTTGGCGATTCTATGAATGTCCGCCCTTTGACCGGCAATCTTGGTCATCTGCTATCGACTCGGCCCCAGGCCAATGGTGGCGTTGCTTACCTGGATGTGCTCTGCAGCCAGGGATTAGGCTACAGCAACATCTACAATTCCTTTCTGCCTCTTCCTTTTTACAGTTGGACCATCAATGTGGTTGCACATGAATTGGGGCATAATTTTGGTTCTCCGCATACGCAATCCTGCAGCTGGGAAATCAGTCCGGGGAATTACGGCATGCTGGACAGCTGTTTTTTTGCTGAAGAAGGTTGCTACACGGGTCCGCGGATTGCCAGTGCGGGAACGGTGATGAGTTACTGCCATCTGATGAATCTCGGAGTAGATCTCAGCAAGGGTTTTGGTCCTAAACCGGGAAATCTCATCCGCGAGCGCTATCAGTCTGCAGGCTGTCTGGCCGGCGCGGTGGATTTTCCGCAGCTGAGCATCAGTCCCTCAGACAGTATATGCAGCGGAAGTACACTGGAACTTTCGGTTACAGAAGTAGATGGTGCTTCCTATGCCTGGACAGGTCCAAATGGATTCACCGGTAATCAGGCTGCCGTTTCCATACCGGGTGCAGGGCCGCTGCAGTCCGGGGCGTATTCAGTCACGATTTCAAAAGATGGCTGTGATGCACTTCCACTTAAAACCAGGGTGGATGTAAACTGCATTTATGCCATACCACTGACCAACCGGATTGCCTGTGTAGAAAGCGGGTTTCAGGTGAATTACACCAGCAGCGTGAGTCTGGGGCCAGGTAATGTATTCACTGTGCAGATGAGCAATGCAGCAGGAAATTTCGGCAGTCCGCTCAGCATCGGTAGTCTTGCATCGTCTCAACTTCGGGGCAGCATTCCGGTTCAGTTGCCAGTCGGAATTGCACCCGACAGCGGCTATGTGCTGCGCATTGTGAGCAGCAATCCTGCCAATACCGGAAATGCGTCTATCCAGAAACTGAAAATCCTTGCGCGCCCGAATGGTCCGCAAACGACGGGGGCCTCACGATGTGGTCCGGGCTTTCTTCAGTTGAGTGCTTCTTCGGCGGACAGCCTTTTCTGGTATGAATCGCCTGAGGGAGGAGTTCCCCTTGGCAGTGGCAGTGTAATACAAGTCGGCAACCTGAGCAGCAGTAAATCTTATTGGGCAGAAAGTCGGAAAATACGCAGAAACAGGATTGGTCCGGTAGTGGATTTCAATGCTGGAGATACGCTGAATGTAATTAACACCTACCATGGCCTTTTCATCCGGGTTAAAAAATCCCTGCGCATCGATTCCGTTGTGGTTCATCCTTCCGGACCTGGAACTGTTCATTTTAACATTAAGGATTCGGCCAATACCTTTTTCTACAGAAAAGTCACGGCAGCCGTGTCAGGAAATCTCAGCGGTGAAAAAGTTCCTGTCGGTCTTGAGCTCAGCCCTGGTCTTTATCGGGTTGATGGTGAAGGCTCCACCGTTCCCGGCATGCTGAGACTGAATAACTTTCTTTCCTATCCAATTGAATCGGAGGGAGTAGATTTTATTGGTTCCTCTGTACCTTCCCGCTATTACTTCTTTTTCGACTGGCGGATCAGCTTGTTGGAATGCCCAAGTGCAAGAAAAGAGGTGCGGGCCGAAATCTTTTCTCAGCCATCACCGCCTGTAATCAGCCTTTCACAGAACTATGTGGTTTCCTCTGCCGATACCCTGCAGCGTTGGTATCGGAATGGCAGTTTCTTGGGTGTTTTCGGCGATTCTTTGGATGCACTCATTTTCGGAAACGGGGTTTATAAAAGCATTTTGCTCACTTCCGATTCCTGTCAGGCAGAATCAAATTCACTTTCTGTTTTTTTCACCGGCGTAGAAGATTCCGAAATGACTTTCCTCCCGAATCCGGGCCAAGGAACATTCCATCTGAATTTTACAGGCAACAACCGGAGGCAGCTTATCTGCCTAGACGCTACCGGCCGGCAGGTCTGGGCTTCTTCGACAGAAATTGCCCACAACAAGCTTGATTTCAGATTTCTGCCCGATGGAATTTATGCGCTTCTTATACTGTCCGATGGAAAAAGCCATGTACTGAGATTCCGTAAAGAACAGTAGGGAAGAAAAGAAGGACGGATTTTCGCAGATTCCCAGAATGGCTGGGTTGTCGGAGATAATGGATGAATACGGCACAGTTCTTTTACGCCCGAGAATGGACGCTATATCCAAAAAAAGGTGAATTCCGCAGGGGCAGGGTAGGGCTTTGCGGTTGAAATCAAAAAATTGTGCTGGCGCCGTAAGGGCGTATTGCATACGCCCGCGAATGGGTGCCATATCCGAAAAAGGTTGGGATTTGTAACAGGTAAGAATTTGAATCTGGGTTAATCGTTGTTATAAAACGGGGCCTTGTGGGAGCAGCTGGTTTTCTACAAGATTTCGAAGATGGAATATGTGGAAAATTCCGCGTTGCAGCGCTGATCCGAAAACTATCATCGTAGATGCTTTTCTTTTTCCCCCGCAAAGCGGAGTTTCGTGCCGAGGTTAACGGCACTCAACTTGATAAAGAAACCAAAAAATTCTTCAGAGGACGCCAAAGGCGTTCCAAGAAAATCCGAACGGCCTCCCCACTTGCAACGCGCCCTCCGCGGATTTTCATCCTCCCCGCGCTGGAAAGGTGTCTGCTATTGATAAAGGCCGGATTTGTTAAAGCCGAGAATTTTTAGTTGTTACAAGCAGGGCCTTGGGGAGCAGCTGGCATACTATAAGGTCTCAGCGGGCCTAATAGGTTTTTTCATTTCAGGTCGAATCCGCAGGGGTAGGGCTTTTCGGTTGAAATCAAAAAAACTGTGCTGGCACGATAAAAACCGTTTTGACCCTGAATTGCAGAGACGCAAGATTTTGCGTCTCTACTGCCAAGATCTGGCGTGGTTGGTTGTGTCTCTACTGCTAAAATTTGCCCATTGAAAATCATTTGTTTCAGGCTCACCCGCCGGTGAATGGAGAAATTTTTACAATTTCTTCTTTGGCGGCGTCAATTTCGGCCTGAACCCGGGCCATTTTTAGCCGGATGCGGGATTGTGCGGCGGGTCCGCATCGGAGAATCTCGACAAGAATGCCGGATTCAATGGGTCCCATCTTGGTGAGTATGTCCGGATCTGTGTCTAGTTTTTTGGCTTTCCAATTGGAGGAGACCTTTTGAAGCACAAGCAGATCTCGTTCTCTTTTCTTCAGTTTCTTTAGTTTTTCTGCCAAACGACTGAGCTGAATTTCTCTTTTTTCGATACGACGGTGGAGTTCCTGGACAAGGGTGTCGGCAGAGAGGGCATTGTTCGGAAAATCCGTTTCAGGAATCTCACCGTTGGCGACCAGAAACACTTCTTCCAACTCTTGGATGGCAGCAAAAACAGTGGATGGAATCCGGCTCCGTGTCTCAAGTACGGAGATGTATTTCACCGTTTTTCCGGTGAGATGAGCAAGTTGACGGAGCGAAAGCCCATACCTCTCCCTGAATTTCTTAATCCAGTTCATAATTAAATCCTACAATAGTTGATGCGAATAAATAGAAGCGGGAATAATTGTGCAAGTTCTCATTCAAAAAAACCACACAGGCTGTGAATATTTTTCCTGACAGCGGAGCGAAGAGACTTTGTAGTATTATTTATTTTTTTTAAAAAAGTACTTCAGACCCTTGTAGTACTTTTTAAAATTTTTGAGAAAATACTTCACACCTCTGAAGTACTTTTCTATTTTTTTGAAAAAAGACTACAAAAAGGAAAATTTGGAACGGCGGGTCCTGGTTTGGTGCAAGGAGGATCGGCCAACCCTTTTGAGTTGGATTCTGAACCTGCTACATTCGAATGGCCAGGCTACTCCCTTGAAAACACGGTGCGTGAAAATTTGTTGGTTTGGAAAAGGAAGACTTGATATAGATGTGAGGAGTCACACTTCAACTTTCTCCTATTAACTTGTTTTGTCAAATTCAGTCGATGATTGCCAGAACAAACCACTTGCGGAATTTTCATTCTCAATTAGTAGTGCAATGCAAATACCGCAGGTTCAGTTTTGCAAATTATATTGGTTTTCAATTAATCAGTGAAGATTGTGAACGTTAAACTTCCCTCTATAATGAGTTATATGCATTACCTTAAAAGACGACACAACCGACAAGACCATAAGCGAACATAAAAATGCCAACGCTTCGCAAAAATTAAAGAGATGCATTCCCAAGTTCTAGCCGATCCAAAACACCTCATTTAACTTTGCACGACACACCCATGCCAACCCACCAATAAAACATACAAATTTTTCCCCTTTGCAGGAAAAGCAATGCCGTTTGCCGATACGGTTGGGTGAGCGTCATAAACGCTTTTAGAACCCGTATCCAGCGGGTTAAATTCCGGATCCGGCAGACCACCAATCATTTGGGCAAAACTGCCCGTATAAAGAAATAAAAAAGCGATTAAAATGCCGGTGATGCGAATTGGCATCGGCTTGAGGCCACGAAAAATTGCGAAAATTAGTGTTCTCATAATAGGGTGTTCAGAGTGTTCACAGGCCCGGACTTCGGGCCTTTCACTGTAAAGACGAAAGTCATATTGCCATTGCTGCAAGAGACGAATTTTTTTTTCAATTTTTTTTCAGGAGTTCCGTCCAAAGATGGAATGATTAACCCTCAGATGCATCCGGTGAAATTCTAGAATATTGTTTTGATGTTGCCTTCATGAAGCCAAATTAAAAAGATTGTTGGCTATTATTGATACTATTTATCCGTATAAACAAACCCAAACTCACCATTTTCGGTAATCATTTCAGGCAACTCATTTTTTTTAAGTTTGGCAGATATTTAAAATTGTACCCTGGGCGATTTAAAAATTAATTATTTTCAATGAATCACATTTGTAAAAAAAATATTGTACTATATCATCTTTATCCTGTAAATAATTGGAAAGAGATAACCCAAAAATTGTTATTAAACATTCCACATGATGAGATATTTATCCATGTCTCTTTACCTGAAAATACTGACATAAATGATTTAGAAGTTTTTTTATTGTCTATACAAAAGGTTAAGGCTGTGTATTACTCAGAAAATTCAAAATACTCTGAAGTTGATGGATTAGAGAAGTTTAGAAAAAGTATAGATTTTTCGGAATGTCATATTCTAACATATATGCATTCAAAAGGCGTAACGAAGCCAGGAAATAAAAATATTTCTGATTGGACAGAACTCATGCATTATTTCCACACTAAAAAAATAAATTTATGTGCTATTGTTTTTGGTGAAAAATATAAGCTATATGGTGTTAACAAGAAAATAAAATATAAAGATGTAAAATCTGGACCCTTGTTGTTTTCAGATTATCACTACTCCGGCAATTTTGTTTCATTAAATCTACCCTTGGTACTTCAGAATTTTATGGAAAAAACAATTGACAAGGATTATTATGGCGTCGAAGGTTTTTGGGGTAAATTATGTGATTCGTCAGAAGCTTATAATGTTTTTGGGACATTTATAAACCATTACAAAACGCCTTATCCAAAATATCAGTATGAAAAATCCATCATGTATTCCTTGAATTTTTTTATTCATAAATGCCATCAATTTATCCAAGAAATTAAATACTTATTTTATCGATTCAGATAATCGACACTGAAAGCTTCCTCTTTTAGTATCATACAAAACGAAAGATTTCGAATCTGATTTCTTTCGCCGTAGTTTCTCTTGATTTCAGGATAAAACACTTTTTTCAACCAGTCACCCAAATCAAAGCCTATTTTTGAACCGCTCCCCAGAAAAATCTTGTGACCCAGAACTTCTTTATAGCTTATTCATAGACAGAATTTGATTCGCCATTTTTCAAGGTTTGTAAACCTCGAAATTGACCTCAAATCATATCCAACAGGCGGCTCACTTTACTCCGGAATATTCAATTTAGGCAACGAAAAGCTAATTTTTTAAAAGTGTTGTTTCGAACATCAAACTACCCCCACAAAATCAGGTTTACTTTTCCTTTAGGAAGGCATCTCATCCAGGCTTTCCCAAATGCTTGGCATATCCAAGTCCACCACACATCCATCCAGGTTTAGGTTTAATGTGGGGAAGGCGGAAATAGTTTGGTATTTGCCTTCTGCATTAAGTTCAAAAGCTTCTATGGTTTTGCTTTCTGGGTCGGCCATGATGTAATACTGAACACCTTGTTCCTGGTAAAGCTGAAATTTGATGCCCTGGTCTTTTTTTCGGGTGGAAGGTGAAAGAATTTCGAAAAGACAAATTGGAGGATGTAGAAGAAGTCGGTTGCCATCATGGGGTTTGCATAGAATCAAGATGTCTGGCTGCACCACGGTTTCCTCATCAATTTGCCAGTCGATGGGCATAATGGCCCTGCATTTTTTACAGGTTTTGAGT
Organism: Spirosoma fluviale; assembly: GCA_945902135.1. Classification (GTDB taxonomy): domain Bacteria; phylum Bacteroidota; class Bacteroidia; order Cytophagales; family Flexibacteraceae; genus CAMDMI01. The sequence goes on along the minus strand of CAMDMI010000036.1, from coordinate 9,029 downwards.
TGATAAACGAGCTCTGCGAGTAAAATTGAGTTCAATGACTGATGCCTGAAAGCTGGTGCCGGGCTCATGCAATACGGCATGCCATGAATCAACTCCCAGGGATCGTTCCAAAGTTCCCAGTCGCTTACGCGATAGCGTTCGTTGTATTGTTCCAGTGCATCTCCCATAAAACAAAGGTAGAAATTCAGGCTGAGAATTTTATTAAGCAGAAAGTGCTGTTTCTTATCGCCTTTTTTGCCCTTATAATTGAATCATCACAGGTCCAAGTGCCAGTTCTGCCGGATCGTTTGTGGCAAGAATTATCAGGCATTCTTTTGCTTTTTCTCTGAGCAGTTCATGCAAGGTATTGCAAGCTGCCTGATCCAGATTGGAACCAGGTTCATCCAGAAGCCAGATTCTTCTGCCGCTGCCCATTGCCAAAATGAACTTGGCTTTTTGTTTCATTCCTGTTGAAAATTCCCGGATGGGTTTATTCATAAACGGGATGAGGCCGAATTTTTCTGCAAAGTTGAGGTGGTCGGTGAATCCAGAGTTTTTCCTTTGCATGCTTATCTGGAAGTCGATTAATTCAGTCAGACTGAATTCCTCAGGCAATTCCTGGTATGGCGCGATAAAGGCGATTTTCTGCCAGAGAAATTCGTCTTCCAGCGCTTTTCCATCTTGTGAAAACGATGTCGTTCCTTCATCCGGGGAAATTGCTCCTGAAAGAATTCTCAGCATTGTGCTTTTTCCTGAGCCATTGGGACCGGTAATTACATGAATGCTTCCTGTGGTGGCTGATAGGCTGGTGTCCCGAAATAAAAATTTGTTGCCGAAACAATGACCGAGACCTTTTGTTGCGAAGCTTAGCTGCATGAAATCAGAAATAATCCAGCCGGATTTGTTTCAATCGATTAAAAAATCAAAATCCAATTAAGCGATCGAGAATTGAATTCTCTTTCTCCTGAGGAATCACAAAGACATCCTCATCGGCTTTTTTCATGAGGAACTTTTCCCTTGCAATGCGCTCTTTGGCGTCGTTGTTGTCCTGAAGTTTCTGGTTTTCACTGTAAACTTCGTCGATTTTCGTTTGATAAAACTGTATTTCCCGTTCTGCATCCATAAGCTGGAGTTTGTTGGAAAATAAAGTAATGAGGTCGTTCCCATCGAAAAAGGTAATCCAGACCATGAATATGGTGGTTGTTCCAACATAAAAATTGGAAACCAGTTGGTTTGTGAATCTTGCGATTTTCCCCATTGGCGCAAATATAGTGAAGGCGCTGAGAATTGGACAACAACTTAATGCCAATCCTATTTTTAAAATGGGTATAAAAAAAATGACCCGCTGTTATCAACAGAGGGACATTTCCAATCAATCGTTCAATCAAATAGAAGTTGGGGATTGTATGTGCAAGGCATATGCAACTCCTTCCTTCTGATACAAATATATGGTAGTCCCATATGGATTATGCTTGAGGAATTGGCATAAGTTTACCTTGATAGGAAAAAGGACAACTGAAATTATTTGTGCCAATTTTTGTGAAAAATGACGCAAACTCTCAATTTGGTACTTCTTAATATTGATGGATTTGCACGTAAATATTTCCAAATATATCATTATAAGATCATTATGGCATTTAAACACCATTCGGAAATATCTAGAAATTACATCTTGTCTAAATTGGGTTTATAGACACAAAAAGGCAGTTATTTGACGCGCTTTTTCTTTAATGAGGTAAAGTTTTTTCAAGACAGGCAAGACGCTTTTCTACCTTTCTTCGAAAAAATGAAAAAAAGGAACCCAAAATTCCTCCTTCCGAAAATTGAAAATTAAGAATTACCAGCGGGCGATAACAGTTTCGCCGCCTGTGGTTTTCTGACCGAGCTGTACCAAAATTTCTGCATCCAATGGAATGAATACATCTACCCTAGAGCCAAATTTAATAAATCCGTATTCGCTGCCTTGCTCAACAGCATCGCCTGGTTTTACATACCAGCAAATGCGTCTGGCAAGTGCACCGGCAATCTGGCGCTGAAGGATTTCCCTGCCACTTTTATGTTTGATTGCGTATGTGGTGCGCTCGTTCTCCGTGCTGGATTTTGGATGCCAGGCTACTAGGTATTTGCCTGGATGGTATTTGAAATAGGAAACCAGACCCGCAATTCCATTTAAATTGTTGTGCACATTTAGAGGAGACATGAAAATGCTGATCTGTCTCCGGTTTTCTTTCAGGTATTCAGGTTCGAAGACTTCCTCAATCACAACTACTTTTCCATCGCATGGAGCAACGATAAGGTTGTCATCTTTTATTAAAGCTTTCTCTGGAATTCGGAAGAAGTTCAGCAACAATAGATAAGTAAGGACGCAAAGACTGCTGAGTGTGTAAAGAAAAATTCCATCTCCAACGAAATGATGTACCGTTAAGGGCAGTCCGGCTAAAAATATTGCACCAATTAGCAGGGTTGGTGTTCCTTCCTTGTGGAGTTTCATACTGTGAATTGAATCTTCAATATTAAGTCCATTTTCCGGATTCCCTGAAATCTGCTTTTATGATTGATTGTGGGAGACAAAAAAAAGCTGCAGAACAAGGCTCTGCAGCTTTTTACAAATTGAAACTATGGACTAAAAAACCTAGAAAATCATTTGGCTTAATCTACATTGTCATGCAGGAATCGGTTGTTATTAAGAATTTCGTTGTTTTCGTTAACTGTGAAACGAGACATTGCAGACTGAGAAGGTGCCGCATTGACCTGCTGTTTCCGCAAGTATGCCGGTTCTTCGTTATGACGAATAAAATCCGGATCCTCGTAATTCGGTCTGGCTGCTATTCCCTGATTCTGGCTAATATTTCGAAGTATTGTGCCCCTGTCAGGTGTTTGATTGTGATTTGGTATCGAAGCCCTCGCCACATCTTCCAGCGGCCTTTCCACATTTGGAGGTGATTGATGAACAATCAAGTATTCTCCCTCTAAGCTGAGGTATTCTTTTTGAGGTTCAACTGGCTGCTGACTTGGAACAGGCGCCGGATTTACAGGTTTCTGTGGTTCATTGTACTGGAAAACAGGTGTTTTCTCAGTTTGCCAGGTTCTTTGGGGCTCTGTTACCGGAATTGATACTGGAATGTTTACCGGAGGAGGTGGCATGTATTGTGGCGCCTGATAAACAGTCTTTGGGGTATTTTCGCCAAGGTATGTGTCCTCTGGACCTTCACGAATCAAAAGTTTTTCTGCAACAGCTTGTTTTCTAACCAAGGCTTCTTTCTCGAAACCTGTTGCTATCACTGTAACCCTGATTGTATCACCCAGTTCTGGGTCCATGCTTGTGCCAAAAATTACCTCAGCATTTGAACCAGTGCGTTGCTCAAGGAAGTCGGTAATTTCATAAAACTCATCCATTGTGAGTTCGGGTGCATGACCATAGGTAATGGCAAGAAGCACTTTTGTGGCCCCTTCAATTTCGTTGTTGTTGAGCAGAGGAGAAGAGATCGCTTCTTGAATGGCTTTCATTGCTCTGTGGTCTCCTTTTGCTGTAGCAGAACCCATTACGGCTGTGCCTGAATTTTTCATTGTAGTTTCAATGTCTTTGAAATCTACATTGATGATGCCGGGAACTGTTATGATTTCTGAAAGACTTTTTGCCGAGGTTGAAAGTACATGGTCTGCCTGGGAAAAAGCCTGGTTCATTGCCAAGGAGCCAAAAAGTTCGCGGATTTTGTCATTGAGGATTTCAATCACGGTATCGCAATACTTCCGCATTTCAGTTACGCCGGTTTCGGCAGCCTGATTTTTTCTTGGTCCTTCAAACCGGAATGGTCTTGTTACAATTCCGATGGTTAAGATTCCAAGTTCCTTGGCGATTTTGGCAATTACAGGCGCTGCACCGGTTCCGGTTCCACCGCCCATACCCGCTGTGATGAAAGCCATTTTAGTGCCATCACTGAGCATTTCACGAATGGCTTCTTCGCTGATGTTGGCTGCTTCGCGGCCATTTTCAGGAATTGCTCCTGCTCCTAATCCACCCAAGAATGTACCTCCCAGTTGAATTTTGTTTTGAATCGGACTTGATCTTAGTGCCTGCGAATCGGTATTGCAGACTACGAATTCCACATCGCGGAATCCTTGGTTAAACATAAAATTTACGGCATTGCTGCCACCGCCGCCAACACCTATTACCTTAATGATTGGCTTTGGCTGAATGGTAAGGTCAAACTGGTATGCTCTCTCTTCTTCCATAGTATTGAATTGTTTAATGGCTTATAGCCGGATTTTAGTTTGAACGGATTAATTGAATTATGTAAAATCTGAAGTGTCGATGCCTTTCGCCAACAGTTCTCTTGTTTTCTCAAACAAACTGCTGAGCGACCTTGGTTTTGGAGGTTCAGGCTGCTTTGGTTTTCTACCAAAGCCTTCATCGCTAGGCTTAATGTAGTTTTGTTTTCTGGCTACATTATATTGGTTTTCACGGTCATCTATACTGCGGAAGCCCGCCATAACCAGACCAATTGATGTGGAGAACATCGGGTTTTTCATTGCTTCAAGTTTGCTTTTGCCAAGGTGCTCGGTTGGATATCCAAGCCTGCATTCCAAACCTGTACGCATTTCGAATAGCTCTTTCAATGAATTAAGTTGAGCACCTCCACCGGTAAGGACCACACCTTGGGTCATCTTATCAAGGAATCCTGAAGCAGCAATTTCATTGAGTACGATGTCGATGATTTCTTCCATCCTGGCTTCGATGATGTAAGCCAGATTTTTAACTGAAATTTCTTTTGGAGGGCGATTTTTCAATCCTGGAATTGACACCACCTGATTTGCCTGGGCCTGCGCTGCCATGGCATAACCAAATTTTACTTTCAATTTTTCTGCATCCTGCGGAAGCAGCATGCAACCTGTGCGGATGTCGTTGGTTACGATGGATCCGCCAAAAGGAATTACTGCAGAATGCCTGATAATGCCCTCATAGAACATAGCAATGTCAGTGGTTCCGCCTCCGATGTCCACCAGCACCACACCGGCTTCTTTTTCTTCCTGCATGAGAACCGCCATAGAACTCGCGATTGGCTCAAGCACGATGTTTTCTATTTCCAGATTGGCCTTATGCACGGACCTCAGAATGTTGCTCACTGCATCGGTGCGGGCAGCAATCACATGGAAGTCTGCTTCCAGTCTGGAGCCAACCATTCCTACTGGGTCCTTAATTTGATGTTCATTGTCAACCGTGTAATCCTGCGGCATTACATGGATAATTTGTACACCAGGCGGCATTACCAGCTTGTACATGTCATTGCTAAGCCTTTCCACATCTTCCACGCTGATTTCCTCATCGGGGTCGTCGCGCATGATGTTCCCTTTGTGGGTGGAACTTTTGATGTACTGGCCGGCAATTCCAACATTCACAAGTTTAATGTCAACGCCAGATTGGACTGAAGCTTCTTCAATTGCTTTGAGAATTCCCTGCGTTGTTTTGTCGATATTGGTAATGAGGCCACGGGTAACGCCTTCTGAAAAGCATTTGCCCATGCCGAGAATTTCCAGTCGTCCAAACTGGTTCATCCGGCCTACCATGGCCACAATTTTGGTCGTTCCTATGTCGAGCGCAGCGACAATTTTATCCTTGTCCATAATTATATGAGGTGTTCTATGAGGTTTTCTGACAAATGATTTGATTCTTGAATTTCACACTGACTTTTCTGTAGGTATTCCATCCTTTGGCTGGAACCACCTTCTCGTAAAAGGCCATTAACTTTTCAAATTTGATTTCGATGTCTGTGGCGGGGCCGAATTCGATTTCCTGGCCTCCAACCTGGGTGTACATGGTAATTTGTTGTTTTTCATCGATGTATAGGTGTGTGATCTGGGCATTCCAGAATTTGTCTTCCTGAATCATTTTGAGCAGGTCTAAATTCGCCCTGCAGCAACTATCAGAAAGGAATCCGGTGTAAGCCATTTTTCTTGAACCCGGTCCATCGATTGTTATCACTTTAGAAGCATATTTTTCTGAGGTTGGTAAAACCTCTCCATCTGAACCGATGTATCTGTCATAGTCAGAACCGCCGGCTACAAGGCGGGCTACTGGCTTTACAAGTTTTACATTGATATAAAGGTTGCCAGACAAGTCGAGTGAAACTTCCGCATTTTTTACGAAGGCAATTTTCTCAACTCTTTTTTCCAGTTTGGGCAAAGACACGCTGTCCATCCAGCGCATGAAAACGAGGTTGTTTTGTCCAAGCGAAATTGCTTTTTCAATTTCCTCAGCATTTACAAAGTGGTTTTCAGCTTCGTTTTCAATGTTGATTTTTATAGAGTTTACAACCCTTGCTTGTTGGCGTTTTCCAGCGAAACTCCAAAGGAAAACCACCAGAATAATTAGGCCAGTTCCTTTCAGAATATTGGCTAACTGCTTGAAGCCGAATTGCGATATTTTACCCGTCAGTTTTTTCATCCCGCCATTTCTTTTTGGTTCATGGATTGAAGTGTTGCGGCCATAGGTGCCACAAGCCTGTCGATATCGCCCGCGCCCAGCATGGCAATTACACCACAGCCTGAGGCTGCAACTTGTGCAACCAGACTTTCCTTGCTCACCAGTTTCTTTTCGCTGATGTCTACCCGCTCAAGAATAATTTTTGAGGTAATTCCCGGGATTGGCAATTCTCTGGCCGGGTAAATATCTAGCAGCCATAATTGGTCTGCTTGGTTTAAAGCCTGACTAAATCCAATGGCAAAATCCCGGGTTCTGGAAAATAAGTGTGGCTGGAAAACTACCCCTAGTTTCTTGTCTGGGTACATCATGCGGATTGAATCTAGGGCCGCATTTATTTCTGATGGATGGTGTGCGTAATCGTCAATCAGGATTACATTCTGGTCTTCATAAATTTTTTCAAATCTGCGTTTTACGCCTTTGAAACCGGGAAGGATTTCTCTTAGTGTATCCCAGCTGATGCCGAGTTCCCTGCAAACCAGCATGGCCGCAAGTGCATTTTGAACATTATGAAAACCGGGCATTTCAAGCCTGAATTTTCCATGTGATTGCAGATTTTCACGCACTTCGAATTCAAAACCAAAGCCAATGGATTTGATGTTCTCTGCAATGAAGCGGCCGTTTTCCAAACCGTAAGTGCATGTTTCAACACCACTTCGGGTTTCGAAGGCAAGGTTTATTTCCTCCTGAAGGAAGAGTTTTCCATCGCGTTTAATCTGGCGGACAAAATCCCCATAAGCCGATTTTATGCTGGCATCATCCCCGTAAATATCCAGGTGATCTGCATCTGTACTCGTCAGAATTGCAATCGATGGGAAAAGCGTCAGGAATGACCTGTCGAATTCATCTGCTTCCACCACCATGATGGAATCTTCTACCGGTTTGTCGCTCAGCAGAAAATTGCTGTTGTAATTTCCAGTGATTCCGCCTAGAAATGCAGTGCATCCTTTGCCAGCTTCTGTAAGCAAATAGGCCAGCATGGAAGAGGTCGTGGTTTTGCCATGTGTTCCGGCCACCGCAACTGTAAAATGCGATTTTGAAATCATGCCCAATACCTGTGAACGCTTCAGAATTTCGAAGTTGTTTTCCTTCAGGTATTTCCAGGATTCATGATTTGTGGGAATAGCAGGCGTAAGTACCACCAAGGTGCTGGTTTTATTTTCCTTCACCCATTCAGGAAGCGCTGAAACCGCATCGTCAAAATCAATTTCAATCCCTTCTGAAATCAGGGCATCGGTTACTGGACCAGGAGTTTTGTCGTAGCCGCCAACCCGAAAATCATGTTTGGCAAACCAGCGGGCAAGTGCACTCATGCCGATGCCTCCTATGCCGAGGAAATACACCTGACTGAATTGCTGAAGTTCCGCTATTTCCTGCTCCTTCATTTTGAAATGGAGATTAACTGGTCCACAATATTTTCACAAGCCTTTGGCTTGGCGAGGGAATGGGCGGCCATTCCGATTTTTTCTATTTCGCTTGGTTTTTCAATCAGGCTGCTGACTTCAGACCCAAGGCGCTTGGTTGCCTGTCTGTCTGGAATCATCAAAGCTGCTTTTTTGCCTGACATACTTTCAGCATTCCTGGTTTGGTGGTCTTCTGCCACATTGGGGCTTGGGATCAAAATGCTGGCTTTTCCGGCCATGCAAATTTCAGCCAGACTTAATGCGCCTGCACGGCTCACAACAACATCGGCTGCCGCATAAGCATAATTCATTTCTTTAATAAATGGCATGGTAATCATACCTGAGTTGCCATTTTGCTTTAATAATTCTTCTGCTTTTGTTGCGAATGCTTTGCCCGTTTGCCAAATGATTTGGTAGCCTTTTTCTGTCCAGTCAGGGATGGCATCTGCAACAGCCTGATTAATTGTGCGGGCGCCCAGACTGCCTCCAATAATGAGAACGGTTGGTTTTTCCGGGTTAAGTCCGAAATGTTTCAGGGCCTCATATTGGCTGAGGTTTAGTTCCAGTAAGTCTTTTCTTACAGGATTTCCAGTGAGGCGCAATTTCTTCGCTGGGAAATAGCTTTCCATTCCTTCAAAGGCCACACAAATGGCGCTTGCCTTTTTTCCCAGAAGTTTGTTGGTGAGACCTGCAAAAGAGTTTTGCTCTTGAATCAAATATGGTATTCCCAAAACTCGTGCAGCCAGAAGCAGAGGAGCGGATGCATATCCACCGACGCCTACCACAGCATCTGGCTTAAATTCCCGCACCAGAGAAATTGATTTTACCAGACTGGTAAACAGTTTCCAGGGAAGGAAAAGGTTTGAAAGACTCAGCCTTCTTTGAAGACCGGCAATGGGTAGACCAACAATGTTGTAACCCGCCTCCGGCACCCTGGTCATTTCCATTCTGCCCAATGCACCTACAAAAAGAAGTTGCGCCTCCGGAAAGCGATTTTTAATGCTTCCGGCAATGGCAATGGCCGGGAAAACATGTCCTCCGGTTCCACCACCTGCAATCATATATTTAGGCTGATTGTGCACGGAGAACATTGCCGGTTTGAGGTGAAACACGATTTTTTGAGCCGGAGATTCTGGAGTCGATTTCTCCGCGGCTTACGGATAGGATAA